>NZ_JBJDQL010000065.1:0-32488 GCF_044903305.1 Streptomyces sp. NPDC019531
GGAGAGCAGACCGTCCACGTCGTCCCGGTCGACGGTCAGGTCATCGGCGAAGTGCCGGTCGCCAGTGGCGTCGGGCACGTACTTCACAGTGACAAGAATCCTCAAACTCAACGCCTTCTCCTGATTCTCAAGTGATGGGAACACCCGCGTCAGCGCCCGCTGCGCCGCAGCCGCACGCGATACGAGTAGTGCTCGGGCAGGAAGTGACTGACGGCCAGCTCCACGAGCTGTCCGGCGGCCGACTGGTAGACCCGGTCGATGCGCAGCAGCGCCCGTCCCGGTTCGCAGCCGAGGTGTACGGCGATCCCGGCGCCGGCCGCCGCGACCGAGATGCTCTGCTCGGCCTCGGCGATCGGCTCGGGCAGCCGTTCGTCGAGCAGTCCGATGACGGCGGTGGCGCCCGCGGTACCGGGTTTCGCGAGCTCCGGGACCGACTCCAGCAGCCGGCCGACCTCCGGCGGCAGGAAGACGGAGGTGTGACAGAACGCGGTGTCCTCGTGCAGTCGTAGAAAGGCCACCGTGTGCACCTGGTCGGTGTGCAGACCGAGGCGGCCCGCGGCATCGACGTCGACCCGTCGGTGCAGCGGTGTGACCACGTCCATGCGGGTGTCGATGGACAGGCCCATCAGGTCGTCCACCGAGCCGAACTGGCGCAGGTACTGCTCCTCGCGGGGCGTGGCGAAGGTGCCCCGCCCCGGGACCCGGTGCACCAGACCCTCGGCCACCAGGTCCTGGAAGGCCCGGCGGACGGTCTGTCTGCTGATCCCGAACCGTTGGGCGAGTTCGGCCTCCGTGGGCAGCCGTACGCCCTCCGGGAAGTCCTGACGCAGGATCGCCGCCCGCAGCTCCCGGGCGAGCCGCAGATAAATGCTGTCCCGCTGGGGCTGCTGGGGCTGCTGGGGCTGCATGGTCTGCTGGTTCTGCTGGTTCTGTTCAACCATCGAGGCCGCCCCGCGCCACCAACTGCGCCGCGATCACGTTGCGTTGGATCTCGTTGGTGCCCTCGCCGACGATCATCAGCGGCGCGTCCCGGAAGTACCGCTCCACGTCGAACTCGGTGGAGTAGCCGTAACCGCCGTGGATCCGCACGGCGTTGAGCGCGAGCTCCATCGCCGTCTCGGACGCGAACAGCTTGGCCATGCCGGCCTCCATGTCGACCCGACGCCCCGCGTCCGCCTCCCGGGCCGCGTACAGCACGAGTTGGCGGGCGGCCGTCAGTTTGGTCGCCATGTCCGCGAGGTAGGTGCCGATCGCCTGGTGGCGCCAGATCGGCTTGCCGAAGGTCTCGCGCTCCTGGGCATAGCGGAGGGAGTCCTCAAGCGCGGCCCGCCCCACTCCCAGTGCACGGGCGGCGACTTGGAGGCGCCCGGTCTCCAGGCCCTTCATCATCTGGCCGAAGCCATGCCCCTCCGTCCCGCCCAACAAAGCCTCGGCAGGCGCCCGGTAGCCCTCGAAGCTCAACTCGCAGCTCTCCACGCCCTTGTAGCCGAGCTTGGGCAGATCGCGCGAGACGACCAGTCCTGGACCGTGCTCGGCGAGCAGTACGGAGATGCCGGTGTGGCGCGGCTCGGCGGCCGGGTCGGTCTTGCAGAGCAGCGCGATCAGCCCGGAGCGCCGGGAGTTGGTGATCCAGGTCTTCGCCCCGTCGACGACGTACTCGCCGCCCTCGCGGCGGGCGACCGTGGTGATCGACTGGAGGTCGCTGCCGCCGCTTGGCTCGGTCAGCGCCATGGTCGCGCGCAACTCCCCGGTGGCCATCCTCGGCAGGTACCGCCTCTTCTGCTCCTCGGTCCCGAAGAGCAGCAGCAGCCTGGCGACGACGGTGTGTCCGCCCATCGCCCCGGCCAGGCTCATCCAGCCGCGCGCGAGCTCCTCGGTGACCAGGACGAAGCAAGGGGTGGAGACCGGGTTGCCGCCGTACTCCTCGGGGATCGTCAGACCGTAGACGCCGAGCTCCTTCATCCTCTCGATCAGCGCCTCCGGGTAGGTGTCACTGTGTTCCAGCTCCCGGACGACGGGCCGGACGTCCTTGTCGACGAACTCGCGCACGGTCCGTACGACGAGACGCTCGTCGTCGGAGAGGATGTCCAGGACGCTCATCGCTCGTGATCTCCTCCGGGCCGGGGGCTCAGACGACCGCGTCGGCACGCAGCGCCGCGATGTCATCGCCGCTGCGGCCGAGTTCCGTGAGGATCGCCTCGGTGTGCTCGCCCACCGCCGGGACCGGGTCCATGCGTGCGGGCAGTCCCGCGAGGTCGGCCGGCGGAAGCAGTGCCTCCACCGTGGCCCCGCCGGGGACGGCCACCTCGTGCCAGCGGCCGCGGGCGGCCAGGACCGGGTGGTCGAGGAACGCGGCGACGTCGTTGACCCCGGCGCAGGCGATGCCGATGTCCTCCAGGTCCTTCAGGACCGCCGCCGCGCCGGAGCGCGCGATCCGCTCGGCGACGATCGCGTTGAGCTCCTCGCGGTGGGCGACCCGGTCCGAGCCGGTCGCGAAGCGGGGGTCCTCGGCCAGTCCGGGGCGGCCCAGGAACGTGGAGCAGAGGACGAGCCACTCGCGTTCGTTCTGGATCGAGAAGAGCACGTCGTTGCCGTCGGCGGCCGTGAAGGCGCCGTACGGGGCGATGGTGGCGTGCTGGGTGCCCAGACGTGGCGGCTGACTGCCGCCGTAGCGGGTGTAGTTGGCCGGCTGGCTCATCCACTCGGCCAGTGCCTCGAAGAGCGACACCTCCACGGGGTGGGCCGTGCCGGTGGTGGCGCGCACGTACAGGGCGGTCAGGATGCCGCTGTAGGCGTACATTCCGGCCGCGATGTCGGCGACGGAGATCCCGACCCGCGCGGTCTCCTCGGCGGTCCCGGTCAGTGACACCAGGCCCGTCTGGCACTGCACCAGCAGGTCGTACGACTTGCGGTCGGCCCACGGCCCGTCCGTGCCGTATCCGGAGATCGTGCACGGGATCAGCCGCGGCCAGCGCTCGGTGAGGACGTCCACGCCAAGGCCCAGCCGGTCGGCCGCGCCCGGCGCAAGGTTCTGGACGAAGACGTCGGCGCCGTCGAGGAGCCGGTGCAGGATCTCAAGGCCTCGCGGGTCCTTGAGGTCCAGCGTGAGCGATTCCTTCGAGCGGTTGAGCCATACGAAGTAGCTGGAGTGGCCGTGCACGGTGGTGTCGTAGCGCCGGGCGAAGTCGCCGTCGCCCGGCCGCTCCACCTTGATCACCCTGGCGCCGAGGTCGGCGAGCTGGCGGGTGGTGTAGGGCGCGGCCACGGCCTGCTCAAGACTGACCACCGTGACCCCGGACAGGGGAAGCTGCGGCACGCTCATGCGGCCATTTGTACGGCCAAATCCGAGAGGGTGTCAACGACCCTTCAACCCCCGCTACCTGTGCTCTTCACCACCTCGCGACTGTCGGGCAGGTCACCCTCACCACGAGACCGGCGGCTTTGTACGGCCTTTCTGAAGGGCCGCCGCCTCAGTTCTGACGGCCGGGATGGCACAGCACCAGGACCGCGCGGGCGACGAGCTCTCCGGCCCCGCCGAGCTCCTGTCGGTAGCGGTCCGTGATCTCCCGTACGGTCTCCACGAAGCCGGGGTCGACGGCGCGGGCCCGGGCCGGGGCGGGGAGCTCCTGCGCCATCTCACGGCGGCGCGCGAGCAGCGCGATGATCTCCTCGTCGAGACGCTCTATCCGAGTGAGTGACATGTCTTCCCCCGGGGCGACGGCCTGGTTCGTCGGCACGCTGAATCTCCGTTCTCCTGCGCGAGACGCGCGAAACGCGGCGCTTTCCTTCACAACTGGTCCTTCAACACCTTGCCCGTCGCGCTCAGCGGCAACTCCTCCCGGAACTCGACGGTCCGCGGCACCTTGAAGCCGGCCATCCGCTCCTGGCTCCAGGAGATGAGCTCCTTCTCGGACACCGGAGCGCGCCGCACCACGTACGCCTTGCCGATCTGCCCCAGCCGGACGTCGGGCACGCCGACCACCGCGGCCTGTGCCACCGCCGGGTGTTGGAGCAGGAAGCCCTCGATCTCGGCCGGGTAGGCGTTGAAGCCACCGACCACGAACATGTCCTTCTTGCGGCCGACGATCCTGAGGCGCCCCCGGTCGTCGAGGGTGCCGAGGTCGCCGGTGTGCAGCCGGCCGTCCCCGTCGACGGCCTCGGCGGTGGCGGCGGGGTCGTCGAGATAGCCGAGCATCACGCTGTAGCCGCGCACCAGGACCTCGCCGTCGTCCGCGAGGGAGATCTCGACGCCCTCGCACGGTTTTCCGACGGTGGTGGCGATGTCCTCGAAGGAGTCGCCGGGCCGGGAGGCGGTGACGGTGCCGGCCTCGGTCAGGCCGTAACCGGTCATGATCGACCGGAAGGGCAGTTCCTCGCCGATACGGCGGATCAGCTCGACCGGGATGTCCGCGGAACCGGTCACCGCCGCCCGCAGCGACGACAGATCCCTGCTCCCGCAGGCCTCCAGCAGGGAGTGGTACAGCGTGGGCGGCCCGGGAAGCATCGTCACCTTCTCGCGCTCCACCAGGTCCAGCACGACGTCCACGTCGAAGACGGGCACCGGCAGGATCGTGGCGCCCCGGATCAGCGAGGCGATGAGGCCCGCCTTCCAGCCGAACATGTGGAAGAACGGGTTGACGATCAGATAGCGGTCGCCCTCCCGCAGATCCGCGAGGTCGCACCACTCCGAGAACAGCCGGAGGTTCTGGCCGTGGCTCATCAGGACGCCCTTGGGCCGCCCGGTCGTCCCCGAGGTGAAGATGATGTCGCAGACGTCGGTCCCGCTCACCGCACGCTCGAACGGCGACCCGCTCGCCAGGAAGTCCGACTTGAGGTCGATCACCGGAACACCGGGCGGGCCGGTGAACTCCAGTCCCAGGAAGCCCTGTTGGACGAGCACCGCCTTCGCGCCACTGCGCCCCACGATGTCATGCGCCTCGTCCGCCTTGTAGCGGGTGTTCACCGGCACCAGCACACCGCCGGCCGTCAGCAGTCCGAAGGCCGCGACGATCCACTCGGCGGAGTTGGGCGCCCAGAGAGCCACCCGGTCGCCCTTCTCCAACCCCAGCGAGGCGAACGCGCCCGCGGCCACCCGTACCCGCTCGACGAGTTCGGCGAAGGTCAGGCGCAGCGGGCCGTCGACGACCGCCTCGGCGTCACCGAAGCGGTCGGCCGCGCTCAGCACCATCCCGGGGACCGACTCCCACTTCATGCCGGGATCAGCCTGGACAGGTTCCCGCCCATGATCTTGGCCTGGTCGGTCAGGCTCAGGCCCTGGATGGCGTCGACGTACGACGTCGGCTGGGCGAGCCCCTCCGGGTGCGGGTAGTCGGAGCCGAACAGGATGCGGTCGACGCCCATCAGGTCGACGAGACCGCCCAGGTCCTCCTCGTAGAACGGGCTGACGTGGATGCTGTTCTTGATGGCCTCGACCGGGTTCCCGAGGAACTGCTCCGGCATCTTCTTGTAGACGTCGGCGAGGGTGTCCAGCAGTGGGGCCACCCATGACGAGCCGTTCTCGATCAGCGCGATCTTCAGCTCCGGGAAGCGGAACAGCGCGCCGTGGCACACCCAGGCCGCCACCGCGTCCTGGATCGGCCGCCACTCGCTGACCTGGCGGAACGCGTTCGACTTGAACGGCAGCATCTCGCCGCCACCGCCCTCCCAGTCGGCGGCGTACTTGGCGTACCCGCTGTCCGAGGAGTGCATCGCGACCAGCACGCCGGTCTCCACGACCCGCTTCCAGAACGGGTCGAACTCCTCCAGCGCGAAGGAGCGCGAACCGCCGTACCCCGGCACCGGGGCGGGCCGTACGAGAATCACCTTCGCGCCGCGCTCCACCGCCCAGTCGAGCTCGGCGATCGCCTTCTCGACGATGGGGAGCGTGATCACCGGGGTGGTGAGGATGCGGTCCTTGTAGTTGAACGACCAGGTCTCGTACAGCCATTCGTTGAGCGAGTGGATCACCGCGTGGATCAGCTCGGGGTGGTGCCGCATCCGCTCCTCGATGAGGCTCGCGAGCGTCGGGAACATCAGTGTGCGCTGCACGCCGAGCTCGTCCAACAGCTCAAGACGCGGCCCCGGTTCGCGGAAGGCGGGGATCGAGCGCATCGACTCGCCGAAGATCTCCCGGCGGGACTTCCCGTCCGGGTTGCCCACGCGGAAGTACTCCTCCATGGCACCGGGACGGGCGACCACCTCGAAGGTGGGGTTGGGGATGTAGTCGCTGATCTGACCCAGGATCGCGATCTTCGTACGGCCGCGGACCTGCACGTACTCGATCGCGCCCTCGTACTGCTTGGGGAGGTGCCGGGTCAGGGCCTCCTCGGTCTCGTAGAGGTGGTTGTCCGCGTCGAAGAGCGGATACGGCAGCGCACGGGGCGACGACATGAGACCCTCCTTTGCGTTTTGGGAGAATCGTATTCTCTTCACTTGCGTACGGCAATGTCCTGCCGCAGCCGGAACTTCTGGACCTTGCCGCTCGCGGTGCGCGGGAAGTCGTCGACGCCGTGCAGTTCCTCCGGCCACTTCTGCCGGGCCAGACCGGTGCGTTCGAGGTGGGCGCACAACTCGTCGAGGGTGGGAAGGAGTTGGCCGGGCAGCATGCGGAGGAACGCGGCCGCGTGCTCGCCGAGCCGCTCGTCGGGGGCGGCCACCACCGCGGCCTCCGCGACCCCGAGCAGCCCCAACAGCACTTCCTCGACCTCGGGTGCGCTGATGTTCTCACCGCCCCGGATGATGATGTCCGCCTTGCGGTCGGTGATCGCGAGATAGCCGTCCTCGTCGAGGACGCCGATGTCGCCCGTGCGGTACCAGCCCTCCTCGTCGAAGGTGCTCGCCGTCAGGTCCGGGTCGGTGTAGCCGAGGCACAGGTCGGGGCCCCGGCTCAGGATCTCGCCGTCCTCGGCCAGCCGGATCTCCACACCGGGCAGCGGGTCCCCGTCGGTGAACAGCCGTTTCGCCTCGGGTGCGTTGTGCCGGGACGAGGTGATCGAGGGGTGCTCGGTGCTGCCGTACGCCCGGAAGACATGGATGCCGAGGCCGGCCAGCCGGGTGGTGACGGCGGCCGGGACCGACGAGCCGCCCAGGCCCGCGTACCTCATGTACGGCAGATGGGCGTCGGGGGCGAATCCGGGGTGGTCGAGGAGGCTGGTGATGTAGTACGGCGCCCCACCCCCGATGTGGAGTCCGTGACTGGTCATCAACTCCAGTGCCCGGCCCGGGTCCCAGACGTCCGTGAGGTGGACCGGGGTGCCGTCGAGGACCGGGATCAGGAAGGCGTTGACCATTCCGATGAAGTGGCCCACCGGGGCCGCGGTGAGCTGGTCGCCCCGGTCGGGCGGGTAGCTCGCGGCGAGTTGGCGGGTCTCGTGGCCGAGGGTCTGGTGGCTGTGCACGACCCCCTTCGGGTCGCGGGTGGTGCCCGAGGTGAACGCGATCAGAGCCGGGGCCCTCGGGTCGGCCGGGAGAGTGCCGAGCAGGGGTCTGTCGCTGAGCAGTTCGTCGAAGTCGCGGCCCACCACGCCCACGACCGGGATGTCCGCGCACAGGTCGGGCCGGAACTCCAGTCGTCCGAACCGCTCCGCGGTGACGAACACCTGGGGCCTGACGGAGTCGAGGATGTAGCCGACTTCCTTGCGGCCGTAGAAGTGGACGATCGGCACCACGGCCGTCCCGAGGATCGCCGACGCCCAGAACACCGCCGCCGCCTCCATCCAGTTGGGCAGCTGGAAGGCGACCGTGTCACCGGGGCCCACGCCCCGCTCGTGCAGTCCGGCGGCCAGTCTGCGGGCCGTGTGCTCGATGTCCGCGAAGGTGCCGGACCAGGGGTGGGCGGCCGAGTGGACCCGGAACTCCGTGTCGGGTGCCGCCGCGAGACCCCGGGTCAGCAGATCCCCGATCGTGTCCTGGGTCCACCAGCCCTCCGACTCGTAGCGTTCGACCAGATCTGCGGGGATCCTTCGCATGTCAGTGCTACCTCCAGTGCTGCGGGTCGGCGGCGCATACGTTATTCTCCGATTTGGAGAATGCCAATATCCCTCGGGGGGAGTCACGTGATCGACCTCGACGTGGACCAGGGCCTCGCCGTGGTCACCATCGACCGCCCGCATGCGCGCAACGCCATCTCGCTCGCCACGATGGACGAGCTGGAGAAGGCGCTGGAGGCGGCCGCGGGAGCACGGGCGCTGGTGATCCGGGGCGCCGGTGACCGGGCGTTCGTCTCCGGCGGCGATCTGAAGGAACTCGCCGCGATCCGTACCGAGGAGGACGCGGCGGCCATGGCGTGGCGGATGCGCGGCATCTGCGACCGGATCGCCGCCTTCCCGGCTCCCGTGATCGCCGCGCTCAACGGACATGCCCTGGGCGGCGGGGCCGAGGTCGCCGTCGCCGCCGACATCAGGGTCGCCGCGGACGACATCAGGATCGGCTTCAACCAGGTGACCCTCGCGATCATGCCCGCGTGGGGCGGCGCCGAACGGCTCGCGGCGCTCGTCGGCCGCGGGCGGGCGCTGATGCTGGCGGGTTCGGGCACCGTCATTGATGCCGTCCAGGCACAGCAACTCGGCCTCGTCGACCAGGTGTTGCCGCGGGCGGCCTTCGAGGAGGGCTGGCGCTCCCTGGCCCGCTCGCTCGCCCATGAGCCGGCCGCGGCGATCAAACGCGTGGTCTCGGGCGGCACTTCGCCCGATGAGGCGGTACGGGCCTTCGCACGGCTGTGGGCGGCGGACGCCCACTGGGAGGCGGCGGACAAGGTGATGACCCGCGGGAAGTGAGCGGTACGGGACCTCCCGCGGGCAGCGACCGACAGGAGGCGGCGGTGCGCTTCATCTTCCCCTACCCGGAGACGGGCGGCCCCGACGGCGATGTCCTCGACGCCGGGTCCCTGCCCGCACAGCTGCTGGACCGACTCGGAAACCGCACCGAGTGAACCTCACGTGTTGCGCCCCCCGTTGACTCCGATCACCTGCCCCGTGACGTAGCCCGCCTCCTCGGACACCAGGAACGAGCACGCGGCCGCGATGTCCTCCGGGCGCCCCGGACGCCGTACCGGAGTCAGCTCGGCATGGTGGTCCACCGAGCCGCCCAGGAGCCCGCGCTGCTCCGAGGCGCGCAGCATCGGGGTGTCGACGAAGCCGGGCGGGATGGTGTTCACCGTGATGCCCGCAGGGCCGAGTTCCAGCGCCAGGGCTTTGGTGAAGCCGATGAGACCGGCCTTCGAGGCCACGTAGTGCGTCATGTACGGCTGGCCCGACTGGGCGCTGGAGGAGGAGATGTTGACGATCCGTCCCCAGCCGGCGTCCCTCATGTCGGGCACGACGGCCTGGCAGAAGTAGAACGGGCCGCTCAGGTTCACGGCCATGATCCTGTTCCACCACGCGTCGGTGATCTTCAGGAATCCCTCGGTGCGGGCCACACCGGCGTTGTTGACCAGCACCGACACCGGCCCGCCGAGGATCTCCCGGACCCGCCGCACCGCGTCGTCGACCCGCGCGCGGTCGGACACGTCGACGCCCCCGAACGCGGCCGCCTCGTGCCCCTTCTGCCGTATCTCCTCGGCGACTTGACCGGCCGACTCCTCGTCGAGGTCCAGCACCGCGACGGCGAAGCCGTCCTCGGCCAGCCGCAGGGAGATCGAGCGTCCGATGCCGGACCCGCCGCCCGTCACGATCGCCGTACGCCGCTCGCTCATGCCACCGCCTCCTCGCCGGCCAGGGAGGTGCGGTGCATCAGCCGCGAGGAGGCCCTTCCGTAGGGCAGGGCCCGGTGCAGCATCCCGGTGTTGTCCCAGATGACGAGGTCGCCCTGACGCCACCGGTGCCGGAGCGTGAACTCCGGCCGGGTGGCCCGCTCCAGGAGATGGTCGAGGAACGCGCGCCCCACATCGGCCGGCCGGCCCACGACCTCACCCGCCGTCGCCCCGATCAGCAGGGACCTGCGGCCGTCGGCGTGCGTCCAGACCAGGGGATGCTCACGCGCCGGATTCCGGTCCCAGGCGGCCCGCTCCCTCGGCGACGGATCAGGGGTCACCAACAGCTGCGAGGCCGCGAAGCTGTGCACCACCCGCACGCCCTCCAGCTCCTGCTTCTCCGCGTCCGACAACGCCTCGTACGCGGCGAAGGTGTTGGCGAACTCGGTGTCGCCGTCCCCGTCGTCAGAAATATGACGCGCCGTCAGAAGGGTTGCGCGGTCCGGGATTTCACTCGTCGTCCCGTCGATGTGCCAGTGGAAGGTGCTCTCGCGGTAGGCGGCCAGCGGGCTCTTCGACGGATCGCGGGTGATGCGCTGGATCTCCTTGTGGCTCGGGTGACCGCCCATCGGCAGCGGCACGACCTCGCCGAGCAGCCTGCTGAACGCGACCAGATCGTCGTCGTCGATGTCGGCCTCGCGGTAGATCACCACCCCGCGCCGCTCCAGCGCGGACCGGCACTCCTCCGCCACGGACTTGTCGACCAGGCGGCTGCCCGACAGACCGGTGATCTCGACACCGGTCGTCGGGGTGGGTTCGGTGACGGTGACTGCCATGTACGTTTCCTTTCTCCCGCCGAAACGGCTTCAGGTCACCGCTCCCGCGGCCTTCAGCTCTGCGATCCGCGCCCAGTCGAGGCCCAGTTCCAGCAGCACCTCCTCGGTCTGCGCGGCGAACTCCGGCGCCGGGCCGAGCTCCGGGGCCCGGACGTCGAACTGCACCGGACTCGCGGCGAGTTCGAGCTCACCGGCGCGGACCAGGTACTCGTTCGCCCGGACCTGGGCGTCCGACCCCACCTGCAGCGAGTCCTGGACGGGGGCCCAGGGGCCGGCCAGCGTCGCGAAGCGCTCGCTCCATTCGGCGAGCGTGCGGCCCGCCAGCACCTCGCGCAGGATCTTCACGGCCTCCTCGGTGTGCGCGACGAGGTCCTCCGCCGTGGCGAAGCGCGGATCCTCCGCCAGTTCGGGCCGGTCGATGTGCCGGCACACATCGGCCCAGAACTTGCCGGGCTGCATCATGACGAAGGCCAGATGGCGGCCGTCGGCGGTGCGGTACAGCCCGGACAGCGGGTTGGTGGGGGAGCCGTGGCCGCCGAGCGGTGGGGCGACCATGGGCCTGTCGAGATGCATGGAGAGGGCGACGCCGTGCCCCAGGGCCCACACCCCGCTGCCGAGCAGGGAGACGTCCACGACCGACGACTCACCGGTGCGCTCCCGCTTCAGCAGTGCGGCCGCGATCCCCCCGGCGAGGTTCGTCCCGGAGATCGTGTCCCCGTAGGCGGGGCCCGGGGGCGGGATCATGCCGTCCACGCCGGGCGGGGTCAGACTGGCCGCCGTGCCCGCCCGGGCCCAGAAGGCGGTCATGTCGTAACCGCCCTTGTCCGCCTCCCGGCCGCGTGGTCCCAGCGCGCTGCCCCGGGCGTACACGATCCTCGGGTTGACCGCGCGGATGTCGTCCACGTCGATGCCGAACTTCCGCCGCGCCTCGGGCAGGAAGCTGGTCAGGAACACGTCCGAGCGCCGGACGAGGTCGTACAGCACCTCCCGGCCCTCGGGGCGTGCCATGTCCAGGCCGAGGCTGCGCTTGCCCCGGTTGGCGTGCTCGACGTTGGGGTTCGGATCGCCCTCCACCTTGAACGCCCCGGTCTGCCGCAGCCCTCGCTGCGGGTCACCGCGCACCGCGTGCTCGACCTTGACCACGTCGGCGCCCCAGTCGCAGAGCACGGCTCCGGCCGACGGCACGAAGCCGTACATGGCGACTTCGAGGACGCGTATGCCATCCAACGGCCCTGCGCTCACACGACCACCTCGCCGAACGTCTTGCGCTCCATGAACTCCTCCAGTCCGTCGGTGCCCTTCTCCCTGCCGATCCCGGACTGCTTGTAGCCCCCGAACGGGGTGTCGGCGAAGAAGTAGTTGCCGCCGTTGACGCTGAACGTGCCGGTGCGGATCCGCCGCGCGAGCGCCAGCGCCCGCTCCCGGTCGGCGCCCATGACCGCGCCGGACAGCCCGTACACCGAGTCGTTCGCGATCCGCACGGCGTCGTCCTCGTCGTCGTACGGCAGCACCACGAGGACGGGTCCGAAGACCTCCTCCTGCGCGAGCTCGCTCTTCGGATCGACGCCCTTGAGCAGGGTCGCCGTGTAGAAGAACCCCGGGTCGACCCGTTTGCCGCCGGTCACCAGCGTGGCGCCCGCCGCGACCGCCCGCCGGACCATGCCGTCCACCTTGTCCCGCTGCCGTTCGCTGATCAGCGGGCCCATGTACGTCCGGGGGTGCGCGGGATCGCCGTACCGCACCCGGTCGAGCGCGCCCGCGACCCGCTCGACGATCTCGTCGTGCCGGTGCCGCGGCACGAGCATCCGGGAGGTGATCGCACAGCTCTGGCCCGCGTGCAGACAGATCATGTACGCCGCGTAGCGCGAGGCGGCCGCGAAGTCGGCGTCGGCCAGGACGATCAGCGCCGACTTGCCGCCGAGTTCGAGGAAGACCCGCTTCACCGTCGCACTCGCGGCGGCCATGATGCGGCGCCCGGTGGCGGTGGAGCCGGTGAAGCTGACCATGTCGACCGCGGGGTGGGTGGTGAGCAGCTCGCCGACGGCCGCGTCGGAGGAGGTCAGGACGTTGACCACGCCCGGCGGGATGTCGGTGTGCTCGGCGATCAGCTCACCCAGGGCGAGGGTGATCAGCGGGGTGTCCGGGGCGCCCTTGAGGACGACCGTGCAGCCGGCGGCGAGGGCGGGCGCCAGCTTGGCGAGGGCCAGCTGGGTCGGGTAGTTGTACGGCACGATCGCCGCGAGGACCCCGCCCGCCTCCTTCTCCACCCAGCGGTGGTGGCGCTGCCCCTGGTACTCGACCACGCCGAGATCCTCGGTCAGGGGATGGGTGCGCAGCAGGTCGGCGTAGTAGCGGACCAGCTCCACCGGCTCGTCGAGCTGCTGGCCGTGGGTGAGCAGCCGGGGCGCGCCGACCTCGGCGATCGTCAACTCCCGCAGCTCTTCGAGGTGTTCGGTGAGCGCACGGTGGAGCTGGTCGAGGCAGTGGACGCGGAACTCCCGGTCCGTCGACCAGCTCGTGGTGTCGAAGGCGCGCCGGGCCGCGGCGACGGCGGCCTCGGTCTGCGCTGCCGTGGCGTCCGGAGCGCTGCCGAGGACATCGCCGGTTGCGGGGTTGAGCGTGGTGAACGTCCGCTCGGCGGACACGAGTTGTCCGTCGAGGAGCAGACGCCGTGTGTGCGGGAGTGGCATCGCGTTCCCTTCCCGACCGTGAAAACGTGATTCTCGAAAAACGAGATCCAGTTCCGAGTTCGCTGAGAACCATACCTCTAGCCCTGGCGGCCGTCACGACCTCGATCGCATCTCCCCGGGGATGTCAGGCAGTGACATGAAGTCGAGACGGGGGCCTTCCGATTCGCACCTCGCCGAAAGTATGGTTCTCGCAATCGGAAGGGAGATTCTTGTGATCGGTGTCGTGGGCGCCGGAAGAATGGGCCGTCCGATGCTTCGCCGTCTCGCCGAAGCGGGCCATGAGGTGCGGGTCCTCGGCCGGTCCCCCGAGGCCCGGCGCGCACTCGAAGGGGAGCCTGCGCAGGTCGTGACCGAGGCGGCCGAGGTTGCCGAGGGCGCCGATGCCGTCCTGGTGTGCGTGTACAGCGACGACCAGGTCCGTGAGGTCTGCCTGGAGGGCGGGTTGCCGGCCGCGCTGCCGGGTGAAGCCGTCCTCGTCGTGCACACCACCGGCAGCCCCCACACCGTGGAGGCCATCGCGGCACTCGGCATCGACGTGGTCGACGCCCCCGTCAGCGGCGGCCCGCACGACGTGGCAGCGGGCCGTCTGACCCTCTTCGTGGGCGGCGCCGAGGACACGGTGGCCCGCGTCGCCCCGGTGCTGAGCAGCTACGCCGACCCGGTGCTGCACGTCGGCCCGTTGGGCGCGGGACAGCGGGTCAAGCTTGTCAACAACACCGTCTTCGCCGCCCAGATCGGCCTGCTGGCCCACGCCGCCCGCCTTGGACGGCGGCTGGGCGTCGACGAGACCGTCCTCCTGGACGCCCTCACCCACGGGAGCGCCGCGAGCCGCGCACTGACCGGAGTCGTACGCCGTGGCTCGGTGGCGGAGTTCGCCCGCTCGACGGCCGAGTTCCTCGGCAAGGACCTGGACGTCGTCAAGGCGGTCGCAGGCGAACTCGGCGCGGATCTCGGGGTGTTGGCCGCCGTGCTCGACGCGGCGACCCCTGGACAGCACGACTGAACACGAAGGGACACCCCGATGGGACGAGCTGAGGACAGGGCCGGGTCTATGGGCCGGGTCGAGGGCAAGGTCGCGTTCATCACCGGTGCGGCCCGCGGACAGGGCCGCAGTCACGCCGTACGACTGGCCGAGGAGGGCGCCGACATCATCGCGGTGGACGTGTGCCGTGACTACGAGACGGTCCTCTACCCGATGGCCACCCCCGAGGACCTCAAGGAGACCGCCCGGCTGGTCGAGGAACAGGGCCGCCGGATCGTGGCGCTCCAGGCCGACGTACGGGACACCGCACAGCTGCGCGGCGCCCTGGACAGAGGTCTCGACGAACTCGGCCGCCTGGACGTCGTGGTCGCCCAGGCGGGCATCGCCCCGCTGCGCGGCGAACCCAAGATGCAGGCCTGGTGCGACGCGATCGACGTCGACCTGATCGGCACCATCAACACCATCCAGATCTCCCTCCCGCATCTGCGCGAGGGCGCCTCCGTCATCGCCACCGGCTCCACCGCCGCCCTCATGGACCACGGCATCGTGCAGACCCCGGGCGCCAACCCGGGCGGCGCCGGATACGCCTTCGCCAAACGGGCGTTGTCCGAGTACGTACACGAACTCGCCCGGAATCTGGCACCGTTGAACCAGCGCGCCAACGTCATCCACCCCACCAACGTGAACACCCGGATGCTGCAGAGCGAGCCGATGTACAAGTCGTTCCGGCCCGATCTGGAGAACCCCACCCGCGAGGACGCCGAACCGGCGTTCGCGGTGCAGCAGGCCATGCCGGTCCCCTACGTGGAGCCGCGCGACATCAGTGACGCCGTGCTCTTCCTCGCCTCCGACGAGGCCCGCTTCATCACCGGGACCCAGCTGCGGGTGGACGCCGGCGGATACATCAAGTGGTACGACTGGCGCCGCTGAACCGCTCGAAGACACAGTGACAGGGAGGCAAGCCGTGAAGGTCCGCGTAGATCCGGAGCTCTGCCAGGGCCACACCCTCTGCGCCATGATCGCGCCGAAGGCGTTCGAACTGGACGAGGTCGACGGGCATTCCACGGCCGTCGGCGAGGACGTCCCGGCCGACCAGGAGGAGGAGGTGCGGGAGGCCGCGCACTCCTGCCCGGAACGAGCCATCCAACTCTTCTGAACGGAGGGCGAGGTCATGAGCGAGGCCGATGACCGGAAGAAGCACCGGGTGCACTTCGACCGCCACACCCCCGAGTACCGCCACCAGTTCGAGGGGATCACCCACGAACTGCACGCCAAGTGCCCCATCGCCTGGACCGACGCCCACGACGGCCACTGGGTCGCCAGCGGCCACCACGAGGTCTTCGAACTGGCCCGGTCCGCCGAGTTCCTCTCCAACGACCACGACGTGAAGGGCGAGCGACGCGGCTACAAGGGCATCACCATCCCCACACCGCCCCGCGCCCGCGAAGCACAGGGCGGATTCCTGGAGATGGACCCACCCGGGCAGCGCCACTACCGCCAGACCCTCAACCCGTACCTCTCCCCGGCGGCCGTCAGCCGCTGGATCCCCTTCGTCGACGAGGTGGTCCGCGCCTGCCTCGACGAGAGGATCGAGGACGGACGGATCGACTTCGTCGACGACCTCGCCAACATCGTCCCGGCCGTCCTCACCCTCGCGATGATGGGCATCCCGCTCAAGGACTGGACCGTCTACAACGAGCCCGCCCACGCCTCCGTCTACACCCCGCCGGACTCCCCGGACATGCCCCGGGTCGCGGAGATGGGCCGGACCATGGGCATGGCGCTGTACATGTCCATCCTCAAGGTCCGCGAGCAGCCCAGGCCGGGACTGATCGACGCCCTCGTGCACGCGGAGATCGACGGAAAGACCCCGTCCGACGAGGAGTTGACCGGCGTCCTCGCCCTGCTGGTCGGCGGCGGCTTCGACACCACGACCGCGCTCACCGCCCACGCCCTGGAATGGCTGTCCGAGCATCCCGGTGAGCGGGACCGGCTCAGCCGTGAGCGGGACACTCTGCTGGACTCGGCCACCGAGGAGTTCCTGCGCTACTTCACGCCGGCTCCGGGTGACGGCCGTACGATCTCCGCCGACTGCGAGATCGCCGGCCAGCGGTTCGAGGAGGGCGAACGTCTGTGGTTGTCCTGGGCCATGGCCAACCGGGACCCGTCCGTCTTCCCCGACCCCGACCGGGTCGACCTGGAACGCAAGGGCAACCGGCACAGCAGCTTCGGCCTCGGCATCCACCGCTGCATCGGCTCCAACGTCGCCCGCACGGTGTTCAAGCGGATGGTCACGGCCGTTCTCGACCGCATGCCCGACTTCCGCTGCGACCCCGACGCCACCGTCCACTACGAGACGATCGGCGTCATCCAGGGCATGCGCCATCTCCCGGCGACCTTCACTCCCGGCAAGCGCCTCGGCCCCTCCCTCGACGAGACCCTGGAGACCCTCCAGAAGGCCTGCGACGAACAACGCCTCGCCGAACCGGTCACCGTACGGACCGGCAAGGCGCGCATCACCCGCTGACGACGGAGGTACACACGTGGCCGGAACCCCGGGACGCCCCCTGCCCCAACTCACCGACCAGAACGCGTTCTTCTGGACCTCGGGGGCGGACGGCAGGCTGCGGGTACAGGAGTGCCGGTCCTGCTCGGCCCTGATCCACCCGCCGCAGCCGGTCTGCCGGTACTGCCACGGACACGACCTGGCACCCCGGCCCGTCTCCGGCCACGCCACCCTCATCGGCTTCACCGTCAGCCACCGCTTCACCCTGCCCGGCCTGCCCTCGCCGTACGTCGTCGCCCAGGTCGCCCTCGAAGAGGACCCCCGGGTCCGGCTCACCACCAACGCCGTCGAATGCGACCCGGACCAACTGGCCCTCGGCATGCGGATGGAGGTCGTCTTCGAGCAGGCCGGGGACGTATGGCTGCCGTTGTTCCGCCCGACGGCCGAACAGGGCGAACCGGCGCCGCTGCCCGAGGACGACACCGCGCCCGCGGTCCGCCCCATGACCACCACGGAGAAGTTCGAGGACAAGGTCGCGATCACCGGCATCGGCAGCTCCGACATCGGCCGCCGTCTGATGGTCCCCCCGCTCTCCCTCACCCTCCAGGCCTGCGAGGCGGCGATCGCCGACGCCGGACTCACCCTCGACGACATCGACGGCCTCGCCACCTACCCCGGCCCAGGCCCCTACGGCGGCTTCTCCGAAGGCGGGATCACCGCCCTGGAGTCCGCCCTCGGCATCCGGCCCACCTGGTACAACGGCGGCGGGGAGACCTTCGGCCCCGGCGGCTCGATCGTCGCGGCGATGCTCGCGGTCGCCGGCGGCCTCGCCCGCCATGTGCTGTGCTTCCGCACTCTGTGGGAGGCCAGCTACGGCGAGTTGCTCAAACAGGGAAGGCTTCCGGTCCCGATCGGCGGCGACCCCGGCTGGCTCAAGCCCTTCGGCGCGACCTCCGCCGCCCACACCCTCGCCCAGAACGCCCAGCGCCACATGCACCGTTACGGCACCACCCGCGAGACCCTCGGCTGGATCGCGCTCAACCAGCGGGCCAACGCGGCCCTGCACCCCACCGCGATCTACCGCGATCCGCTGACGATGGACGACTACCTCGAAGCCCGTTCCATCACCACCCCGTTCGGGCTCTACGACTGCGACGTCCCCTGCGACGGAGCCGTCGCCGTGATCGTCTCGGCCGTCGACACCGCCCGCGACCTCGCGAAGCCGCCCGTCCTGGTCGAGGCCGTCGGCACCCAGATCACCGAACGCATGGAGTGGGACCAGAGCACCCTCACCCACGAACCCCACACCCTCGGCCAGTCCGCCCACCTCTGGTCCCGCACCGACCTGCGCCCCACCGACGTGGACGTGGCACAGCTCTACGACGGCTTCACCTTCAACTGCCTGTCCTGGATAGAGGCATTGGGCTTCTGCGGCATCGGCGAGGCGAAGGACTTCCTGGACGGAGGGAAGAACATCGCCAGAGACGGCGTACTGCCCCTGAACACCCACGGCGGCCAGCTCTCCCACGGCCGCACCCACGGCATGGGCCTGGTCCACGAGGCGATCGTCCAACTCCGTGGCGACGGGGGAGCCCGCCAGGTGCCCGGCGCCCGGGTCGCCGTGGTCAGCACCGGCGGCCTCGCGCCCAGCGGGGTCCTGCTGCTGAGGACGGACACGTGACGGACCGCCACGTCGTCGACGTCGACGGCATCTCCCTCTCGTACCGGGCGAGTTGGGTACCGGAGCCGCGCGCCGTCGTCCTCGCCCTGCACGGCGGAGCCACCAGCTCGACGTACTTCGACTGCCCGGACCACCCGCGCCTGTCGCTCCTGCACACGGGTGCCGCGCTCGGCTTCAGCGTCCTCGCCCTGGACCGACCGGGCTACGGCGCCTCACACGAGCGGGCCGACCAACTCACCGACCCCGCACGGCGGGTGGATCTCGCCTACGCGGCGCTCGACCGGCTCCTCGCCCAACGCCCGTGCGGAGCAGGGGTGTTCCTGATGGCCCACTCGGCGGGCAGCGAACTGGGGGTGAGGATGGCCGCCGACGCCCGCGGCCACGACCTCCTCGGCCTGGAGATCGCCGGCACCGGACGCCACCACCACCCGCGCTCCCTGAACTTCCTGGAGTTCGGCGCCGAGGACGACCTGCGCCGCTCGGGACGCGCCCGCGCGCGACTGCGCGAGGTGCTGTGGGGACCGGCCCATCTCTACCCGCCCGAAGTCGCGGGCGGCGCGACCATCGCCGCCGCCTCGCCGGCCTACGAGTCCGCGGCCCGCCAGTGGCGCTACGAACTCCCCGAACTGGCCGCACGCGTACGTGTGCCGGTGCAGTACAGCCTGGGCGACCACGAGGAGGTGTGGAGCTCAGGCCCGGAGGCCCTCGCCGACGTCGCCGCCCTCTTCACCGCCGCACCCCGGGTCCGCGTCAACGAACAGCCCGACAGTGGGCACAACCTGAGCCTCGGGTACTCCGCCCGGGCCTACCACCTGAAGGTGCTGTCGTTCGCCGAGGAGTGCGCGGTGGCCCGGGACAACGCCTGTGCGCAGGCAAGAGAAGGGAGAGCGGGATGAGCGACGCCGACATGTTCGCGCTGCTGCTGGTGCGCCTGGTCCTGGGCGCGGTGATGATCGCGCACGGCTGGAACCACTGGCGCGGAGGCGGCCGTATCGCAGGAACCGCCCGCTGGTTCACCGGCCTCGGCCTGCGCCACGGCACCCTCCAGGCATGGCTCAGCGTCCTCACCGAAATCGGCGCGGGCACACTCCTGGTACTGGGCCTGTTCACCCCGCTGGCCTGCGCGGCGGTCGTCTCCGTCATGCTCGTCGCGGGCCTGCTCGCCCACCGGCCCAACGGCTTCTTCGTCTTCAAGGAGGGTTACGAGTACGTCCTCACGCTCGCCGTCGTCGCGCTGGCACTGGCGGTACTGGGCCCGGGGGACGTGTCCGTGGACGAGGCGGCCGACATCGCGGTGACCGGCTGGGCCGGCGGAGGCGTCGCGCTGGGCGTGGGTGTGGTGGCGACGGCCGGGCTGCTGGCGGTGTGCTGGCGCCCGAAGCCCGCGCCCGTGGCGGAGGAGGTCCACTCATGAAGGTCGGATTCATCGGACTGGGCAGCCAAGGCGCCCCCATGGCCCGCCGGATCGTCGAAGCCGGGTACGGGACGACCCTGTGGGCCCGCCGCCCCGCCACGCTCGTCCCGTTCGCCGACACCGCCGCGAAGCGTGCCGCGTCCCCGGCGGACCTGGCCGCCGTCAGCGACCTGGTCTGCGTCTGCGTGGTCGACGACGCGGACGTGGAGGAGGTCGTCACCGGCGAGTCGGGAGTGCTGACCGGGCTCCGCAGGGGCGGGGTGATCGCCGTGCACAGCACCGTGCACCCCGACACCTGCCGTCGCCTCGCCGACCGTGCCCGCAGCCGAGGGGTCGCCCTGATCGACGCGCCGGTCAGCGGGGGAGGAGCGGCGGCCGCCGAGGGGCGCCTGGTGGTGATGGCCGGGGGCGAACCCGGCACCGTCGCCTACTGCCGCCCGGTGTTCGCGACCTACGCCGACCCCGTGGTCCACGTGGGCCCCCTGGGGACCGGCCAGGCCGCCAAGCTGCTGAACAACGTCCTGTTCACCGCCAACCTGGCCACCGCCGCCGACACCCTCGCCCTCGGCCGTGACCTCGCCGTCGACCCCGACGCCCTGGCCCGTGTCATCGCACACGGCAGCGGCAGGAGCTTCGCGCTGGAGCGCGTCACCTCGGCGGGCGGCACCCTCGACCGCATGGCCGGTCACGCGGGCCCGCTGCTGCGCAAGGACGTGCGCCTGATGACGGACGTGGCCAAGGCGGCCGGAGCGCCGACGGGAGCCGTCGCCACGGCCGCCGAAGCGGCGCTCGCCCTGATGAACTGCGCCGCCGGAGAGTCCCGCCGCCCCTGACTCAGGCCGGTGCGCGCAGCGCCTCCAAGGCCCGGACGAGAGGCGCGAGTTCGGGATTCCTCGCGGCTTCGTCGAGGGCTTCGCGCAGGGCCCTCTCGTTGGTGGGGCGGGCCTCTTCGAGGAGGGTGCGCCCGGCGTCGGTCACATCGGTGTAGATGCCGCGGCGGTCGGTGGGACACAGATACCGGGAGAGCAGCCCGCGGTCCTCCAGACGTGTGACCAGACGGGTCGTGGCGCTCTGGCTCAGCACGACCGCGTCGGCGACCTGCTTCATCTGCAGATGCCCGCCCTCCCCGTCGTGCTGCCGCCCCAGCACGTCCAGCAGCGAGTACTCCCGCACACTGAGCTCGTGCCCGGCCTGCAGCGCCTTCTCGACATGGGCCTCGATCCGGCCGTGCAACAGCGAAAGCGCGCACCACCCCTGAGCGAGGGCGGTCAGTGCGGGGTCTGTGGCGGTCATGGGGCCTGCTTCCTCCGTCCCGATACGGGTACGTCCAGGATATTGCATCGCTGAAACTTTCGGCGTCTGCTTCTATAGGGCGCCCGCAAGTATCAGTCCTGGTGCTCGACGGCGACTACGTGATCAGGATCGCCCGCGACTGGCACGTCAAGCACGACGGCGTGGGCGTCGTGCCCCGTTTCGAGGTCGAGTCGGAGTTCGTCAGCCGGTATTGGTCGTGGACGAGTTCCGCTGACCGCCCAGGACCCGCGCTACGGTCGCGCCAACTGCCGCATGACCAGAGCAAGTTGCAGCCGTAGCCTGCCCTGGGGCGTGCGCAGCGGCCAGCCCAGCAGATGCTCTGCATGGGACAACCGGTCCTGGAGTGTGGAGTGGTGGACGTTGACCTCGGCGGCGGCCGCCCGCAGGCTCGCCGTCGAGATCACGGCGTGCAGGGTGGTGAGCAGCCAGGGCGTGGTCGCCCCCGCCGCTTCCAACTGCTGCACGTCGGGCGGCGGTTCCGCACCCGGTACGACGAGTTCGGCCAGCAGCGCGACACCGCCCAGCTCGTCGGCGTACACGACCTTGGGACCGGGATCCTGAGCCGTGCCCTCCGCCGTGAACCGCAGGGCGGCGCGGGCGTCCGCCCAGGACCGCGGCAGATCGAGCACGGGCACGGCGGGCCCCACCCCGACCCGTCCGGCGGGCACCTCGGCCCCGGGCCGGTCGGGCACGATCCGGGGCCGCCCGTCGAGCGGGGCCAGGGCCCGCACGGACCCCGCCGGGTCCAGCCCGAGCCCACGCGCCGCATGCAGCCGCGCCGCTTCCGGAGCCGTACCGTCCAGCACCGTCTCCACCAGCGCGGGGTCATCGACGGGCGCGCGTCCCCGTGTACGGTCCAGCACGAGCCGTACGGACCCGGCGGCCCGCTCCAGAATCACCGCGTCGACCACACTCGGCACCGCCGCGTCCCGCTCCAGCCACAGGGCGGCGGCCCCGCCGGGCGCCAGGGCGGCGGACGGCCAGCCGGGATCCGGGGGCGTCGTGGAGTCCTGGCGACGACCATCCGCTTCCACCCGAACCCGCACCCGCCGCTCGACATCGACCAGCCGCGCAGGTACCCCGGCCAGCACGGCGGCCCCACGCACCAGGGCTTCCAGCCCGGCGCGGGACTCCGACAGCCGATCGAAGTAGGCAATGACCCGGACGGCGGCACCCGCATCCGGATCCAACGCGGAAAGGCGCCCGGCCAGCTCTTTCATGGGCCCATGGTGCGGCATGGGACCCCGGAAGCGCCCCCATGGGGGCGCGGGGAACTGCGCGACAAGCCACGACGGCGCCGCAGACAGGCACCGGCCTGACGCGGCACGCCTGACCCCGCCTAGGGCCTGTTGCGAAAGTGGCGTCGTCGTCCGAAGGACGGCCGCGCGGCGTCCGGTGCGTCCTCTCGGCGTGCCGCCCGGAAGCCCTCGTACTGGACGTACTCGGGCTTTCGGGCGGTGCGGCGAGAGGGCGTGCCGGGCGTCGCGCGGCAGACGCCACTTTCGCAACAGGACCTAGTTCCCCAGCAACCTACGAAGCCACGCCAAATGAGCCGCCCGCGCCGCCTGCGACAACGCGGCCTGCGGAGCGAACCCGTCGAACCCATGGAACCCGCCCGGCCACACGTGCAGTTCCGCCACTCCACCCGCCTGCCAGATCCGCGACGCGTACGCCACCACCTCGTCCCGGAACGTCTCCGCGGACCCCACGTCGAGGAAGGCAGGGGGCAGCCCGGAGAGGTCCTCCGCGCGAGCCGGCGCCGCGTACGCCGGAACATCCGGACCACCCCGCAGCTCACCCAGCAACGCCGTCCAGCCCGTCTCGTTGGCCGTACGGTCCCAGACCCCCAGCCCCGCCATCTGATAGGTCGACGGACTGTCGTTGCGGTCGTCCAGCATCGGGCACATCAGCAGCTGCCCGATCGCCCGCGGCCCCTTGCGGTCCCGGGCCAGCAGCGCCAGCCCCGCCGACAGCCCGCCCCCCGCGCTCGCGCCCGCGACGACGATCCGCTCCGGGTCACCGCCGATCTCCCGCGCGTGCTCGGCGGTCCAGACGAACCCGGCGTACACGTCCTCGACCGGCGCCGGATGCGGATGCTCGGGCGCCAGCCGGTACTCCACCGACACCACGACCGCGTCCAGTTCCTTCGCCCAGGCCAGCGGAGCGTCCACGCCGACCCGGTTGTTGCCGAGGACCATGCCGCCGCCGTGGACGTGGTAGATCACCGGACGCCCGGTCCCCGCGGGCGCGGCGGTGACGGGACGGCAGATCAGCAGTGAGATCTCCGGGGCGCCCTCCGGTCCGGGCACCGACCGGTCCTCGACCTCGAAGAACCCGCCGATGGTCAGGTCCATGTCGGCCAGCATCTGGATGCCCGGCCCCTGACGGACGAGATCGATGTCGTCCAGGGTCATGCCGGGCGAGACCATCTCCTTGATCATGTCCAGGGCGGCGGCGAGTTCGGGGTCGAACGGGGGCGGCACATGCGTCATGGCTTCTCCTCACGCGGGGCGCGGCGGCTCGTCGCGTCATGATCGGGGCACCGGCGTCCGCCCGGGGCGCCGCCGTACGGCGGATCCTGCCCGCCATACGGCGGGTGATGACCGGCGAGATCGGGCCATGTTCCGCATGACCTGCGGATCCTTCCCGTCACATGGCCTGTTGTTCACCTTCCGTCGGCGGAAGGCATCCCCGCCTGTGATCACACTGACGATGCCCCCCATGCAGAGGCCGGCATCTGGACCGTCGTCCGGGTCGGTGGAGGGGCGTGTGCCAGGTCTCGTGACGTCGGCCTGTTCCGTCAGGTCCTAACCCGCCCGCGCGGCGGACGGGCTGCTGCGGGAGACGACGCGGGTTCCGCGGTCGTCGGTCACGCGGACCTGCAACGAGCCGCAGGCGCAGCGGGTCCACACCGTCCCGCCCGTCGCCGTTCCGTGCCGGGACACGACCTGGAAGGGCTCGGCGTCGTCCGGCCAGCCGCAGTGCGGGCAGACGGCGCGGGTCGTGCTGTTCATGGTGACTCCTCGTACCTCGTGGCTTGTGTACGGCCGTCGCGACACAGCCAGGGTGCAGCGGAGTCTTCGTTCACGTCCAGGTTGACTTCCTGGACCCGACCTTGAAGCGTGGGCTTCATGATTGACCTGCGCCGGCTCCACGTCCTGAGGGCGGTCGCCCACTACGGCACGGTCACCGCGGCCGCCCAAGCCCTGCACTTCACCACGTCCGCCGCCTCCCAGCAGATCCGCCAGCTCGCCCGCGACCTGGGCGTCGACCTCCTCGAACCCCAGGGCCGCGGAGTCCGCCTCACCCCGGCCGCCGAGAGCCTGCTCGCGCACGCCGACGCCATCCAGGCCCGCTGGCAACTGGCCGAACTCGATCTTCGCGCCGACCACAGCGAGCCCGCCGGACCGCTGAGGGTGAGCGGTCTCCCCGTGGCCATCTCGGTACTGCTGGCCCCGATGGCGGTCCGGCTGCGCGAGCGGCATCGCCGATTGACCGTCAGCATCCAGGAGTCGGGTGTGCCGGAGAGCTTCGACCTGCTCTTCGAGGGGGAGATCGACCTGGCGGTCGTGGAGGCGACCCCGCACAACCCGCCCATGAGCGACACCCGCTACGACCAACAGCCCCTGTTGGACGACCCGTTCGACCTGGTCGTACCCGCGGATCACCCGCTTGCCGACCGCGACCGCGTGGATCTCGCGGACGCGGCCCACGAGGACTGGATCGCCCCCTTCGCGGACAGCCCCTGCCGCACGCACGTCATGTCGGCCTGCGGCGCGGCCGGCTTCACCCCGACCGTGGTCCACCAGGCCCGGGAGTGGGACGTCACGGCTCACCTGGTCGCCCACCGCCTGGGCGTGGCCCTGATCCCCCGCCTGGCCCACCTGACCCCACATCTGCCGATCGCAAGGGTCCGCTGCGAGGGCAACCCCCACCGAAAGCTCCTGACCTGCACCCGCAGCGGAGCCGAGCAACGCCCGGCGATCGCGGCCGCGCTCAGCGAACTGAGAGATCTGGCTCCAAGGGCTGTGACTTGACGCGCCCCATAGGGGCGCGGGGCTGTATCGATATGTGGCTCCGCCGCGCGGGCGGGACCAGCCCCCACCGCCCCGCAGCCGACGAACGACAGGGGCCGGAGTACCAAGACTCCAGCCCCTTGAAAGCCCCCGTTCAAAACCCCCGTGACGCTGCCGCAGGCGTCAGGCCGCAGCAACCTCCCCCGCATTGCCGTGCAGCCGAGCCACAACCTCCGCCAGCTGCGCGGCAACCTCCGCGTCGTCCGCCGGGTGCGTCTCCGCGAACCGCACCACGGACCCCGGAATGGACAGCTTGACGTCCTCCAGCACCTTGCCGCCGGCGATGCCCACGGCCTTGCGGGTCTCGTCCTGGGCCCACACGCCGCCGTACTGACCGAACGCGGTACCGACCACGGCGACCGGCTTCCCGCCGAAGGCACCGGCGCCGTACGGACGCGACAGCCAGTCGATGGCGTTCTTCAGCACGGCCGGGATGGTGCCGTTGTACTCGGGCGAGAAGAACAGGAACGCGTCGGCGCCCTGCGCTGCCTCCCGCAGCTTCGCGGCCGCCGCGGGGACGTCGCCCTCCACGTCGATGTCCTCGTTGTAGAACGGGATCTCGGCCAGGCCCTCGTAGAGCACGACGTCCGCGCCCTCGGGGGCGTGCTTGACGGCCGCCTCGGCGAGCTGGCGGTTGTGCGAGCCGGCGCGAAGGCTTCCGACGAGCGCGAGAATGCGAACAGACATGCGAACTCCAAGGGGGGATAGAACTCTGCCGTCATGATGCGGACCGGGGTCCGCTTATTGTCTACCTCCTTAACCGGACTTCGGTCCAGTTTTCTTCCCGCTGCTTTACGCTGATTTCATGTCCGCCGTCCTGCCACCCCTGCCGCCGCTGCCGACCCCCGCTGATTCCGCCGGGCAGCCCGAGCTGCTCCAGCTCGGTCTCCCCGAGGATGAGCCCTGCCTGCGCGCCGACGCCGCACGCAACCGGGCCCGGCTCCTGGAGGCGGCCGCCACTCTGGTCGCGGAGCACGGCGCGGCCGGGGTGACGATGGAGGCGGTGGCTGCGGCGGCCTCGGTCGGCAAGGGCACCGTCTTCCGCCGCTTCGGCGACCGCACCGGGCTGCTGACGGCGCTGCTCGACCACTCCGAGCGGAAGTTCCAGGCCGCGTTCCTCAGCGGCCCCGCACCGCTCGGACCCGGTGCACCGCCCGTCGACCGGCTGCGCGCGTTCGGCCGCGCCATCCTGCGCAGGTCCGTCGACGAGATGGACCTGCTGCTGGCCGCCGAGCCGAGCCCGGACCGCCGCTTCACCCCGGCCCCCCGCCGTGTGAACCACAGTCATGTCCTCCTGCTGCTGCGCCAGGCCCTCCCCGACGCGGACTGTGAACTGCTCGCCCAGACCCTGATGGGCTTCCTCGACCCCGCCGCCGTCCATCACCTGACCCGGAGGTGCGGAATGCCGTTGGAACGACTGGAGAAGGGCTGGGACGACCTGGTCGCCCGGCTCACCTGCACCGATCCGTCACGGTGAGTTCGGGCCGCGACCCGGTCCGCTACACCGTCACAGCTTCTGCAAAGATGACGACCGTCATGGTGCAGATACCGAAAACGCCCGCGCCCGTTTCCCCGGCGACGCGCTCGGTTCCCACGAGCGCCGATGTGGCCCGCCTGGCCGGCGTCTCACGAGCGACCGTCTCCTACGTCCTCAACAACACCAGCGCCGTCCGGATCAGCGAACCCACCCGCCGCCGCGTCCACGAGGCCGCGAAGGAACTCGGGTACGTCCCGCACGCGGCCGCCCGCAGCCTGCGCGCCGGCCACAGTCGCATGGTCCTGATGCCCGCTCCGTCCATCCCGGTGGGCCCGCTCTACAGCCAGTTCATCAGCGAACTCCAATGGGCCCTGGGCCGGTTGGACTACACCGTCGTGCAGTACGGCAGTGTCGGCCTCCAGGGCGACGAGGCCGCCCGCGCCTGGGCCGAGCTGCGCCCGGTCGCCGTCCTCGTGCCCGGCGCCGGACTCGGCCCGCAGGGTGTGTCCCTGCTCCGGCGCTCCGGCGCCCGGGCCGTGGTCACCATGGGCCCCGAGCAGGTCGAGGGTGCCCACACCCTGCTCATGGACCACGAGAGCGTCGGCCACTGCGCGGGCGCCCACCTCTACGCCCGCGGGCGTCGCCGGGTCGGTGTGGTGGTCCCCGAGGAGGCGGGCCTGGCGGCCTTCTCGCTGCCCCGTCTGGCGGGCGTGCGCCGGGCCCTGCGCGACACGGACGCCACGCTGACCGAACTGCCCCTCGCCTACGAGGAACAGTCCGCGGCCAAGCTCGCCGTCCGCTGGCGGGACCTCGGCCTCGACGCGGTGTTCACGTACAACGACGAGTACGCGATGTTGTTGATGCGCGCCCTGCAGGACGAGGGTGTGCGCGTCCCGGCGGACACGGCGGTGATCGGCGCCGACGACCTGCTCCTCGGCCGACTGCTGCGGCCCCGGCTGAGCACGGTCCACATCGAGCTGCCGTCCGGCCGTGACCTCGCCGAACTGGTCGATCGCGCGGTGCGCGAGCCGGGCGCCGGGTTCGAGAAGCACACGGTGCTGGGTGCCACGGTGGTGCACCGCGACTCCAGCTGACGCAGGGAGGTCTGCCATGCGTACCACGGTCGGGATCGTCGGCGGTGGCCCCGCCGGACTCCTCCTCGCCCGTCTGCTGCACCTCGCCGGCATCGACTGCGTGGTCCTGGAGAGCAGGACACGCGCGTACGTCGAACAGCGCCAGCGCGCGGGCATGTTGGAGCAGGGCACGGTCGACGCCCTGCGTGCATGCGGCGCCGCCGAGCGTCTGGACGCCGAGGGCCTGGTCCACCAGGGCATCGAGCTGCGGTTCGCTGGGGAGCGGCACCACGTCGACTTCCCAGCTCTCACCGGCGGCCGCACGGTCACGATCTACGCCCAGACCGAGATCGTGAAGGACCTCGTGGCGCTCCAACTCGCCGACGGGCCACCGCTGTTGTTCGAGGCGAAGGCCCTCGCGGTGGAGAAGCCGGAGAGCGACGCACCCGTGGTGCGGTTCCTGCACGAGGGCCGCGAACAGACGCTGACCTGCGACTGGATCGCCGGCTGCGACGGCTTCCACGGCATCTCCCGGGAGGCCTTCCCGACGGCGACCAGCCGGACGTACGAGCACGACTACCCGTACTCCTGGCTCGGGATCCTCGCCGATGTCCCGCCGTCCTGCGAGGAGTTGATCTACGCCCGTGGGGAGCGCGGCTTCGCCCTGCACAGCATGCGCTCGCCCGCCGTCTCCCGGCTCTACCTCCAGGTCCCGGGCGGCACCGACGTCGACGACTGGTCCGACGAACGCATCTGGGACGAACTCGCCGCGCGCTTCGCGATCGACGCGGACTGGACGCTGGAGCGCGGCCCGATCACCGCCAAGTCCGTGACACCCATGCGCAGTTACGTCCACGAGCCCATGCGCCACGGCCGCCTGCTGCTGGCCGGTGACGCCGCCCACATAGTGCCGCCGACCGGGGCCAAGGGGCTCAACCTGGCCGTGTCGGACGTATCCCTCCTCGCCCGGGCCCTGACCGATCTGCACCGCTCAGGATCTGCACAACTACTCGACAGATATTCGGAGTTGTGTCTCTCTCGCGTATGGCAGGCCACACGGTTCTCGTACGACATGACTAGGATGTTGCACGCTCAACCAAACGGGGATGTGTTCGAGGGCCGGCTGCAGCTCGCGCGGCTGCGCCGCATCACCGCATCCCGCCATGCGGCCGCCGAACTGGCCGCGAACTACACGGGACTACCGCTCCCCGTGTGAGTCCCACCGGTGATCGAACGGAGAGCCGTCATGTCATTGCTCGACCCCAAGAGCTGGCAGCCCCATCCCCTTTCGGGACCTGAGTACGCCGTCACCGAGCCCGCCACCGGCGACACCCTCGCCTCCGTCACGCTCGCCACCGGCGAGGACGTGGAGCGCTCCGCCGCGGCCGCCCGTGCCGCCCAGGCCGAATGGGCCGGGCTCCCGCACTTCGTCCGGGCCGGGGTGCTGCGCAAGGCAGGCGACCTGTTCTCCGCCCACGCCGACGAACTGCGCGGATGGATCGTCCGCGAGTCAGGCTCCATCCCCGGCAAGGCCGACTTCGAACTGCACGTGGCTGCCCAGGAGTGCTACGAGGCCGCCGCGCTCGCCTCCCGCCCCGCGGGCCAGGTCCTGCCCAGCGAGGCCCCCCGGCTGTCCTACACGCGCCGGGTCCCGGTCGGCGTCGTGGGCGTGATCTCGCCCTTCAACGCCCCGCTGATCCTCTCGATCCGTTCCGTCGCCCCGGCCCTCGCCCTCGGCAACGCGGTGATCCTCAAGCCCGACCCGCGCACCGCGGTCTGCGGTGGTCTCTCGCTCGCCGCGGTCTTCGCCGAGGCCGGACTGCCCGAGGGGCTGTTCCACGTCCTGCCCGGCGGCCCCGACGTCGGCCAGGCCCTGGTCGCCGACCCGCGCGTGCCGGTCATCTCCTTCACCGGATCGACCGCGGCGGGCCGCGCCGTGGGCGAGGCCGCCGGACGTCACCTCAAGCGCGCCCACCTCGAACTCGGCGGCAACTCCGCCATGATCGTCCTGGAGGACGCGGACCTGGAGGCCGTGATCTCCACGGCCGCCTGGGGTTCCTTCTTCCACCAGGGCCAGATCTGCATGACGACGGGCCGCCACCTGGTCCACGACTCCCTGTACGAGGAGTACATAGAGCGGCTGGCAGCGAAGGCCGACTCGCTCGCCGTCGGCGACCCGAACCTGGAGCAGGTCCACCTCGGCCCGATCATCGACGACCACCAGCTCGCCAAGGTGCGCGGCCTGGTCGAGGCCAGCACCGCCCAGGGCGCCAAGCTGGCCGCGGGCGGTACGCACGAGAAGCTCTTCTACCGGCCGACGGTCCTCGCGGGCCTCGACGACAGCACGCCCGCCTACGCGGAGGAGGTCTTCGGACCCGTCGCACCCGTACGGTCCTTCAGCACCGTCGACGAGGCCGTTGCCCTGGCCGCAGCGGGGCCGTACGGCCTCTCGCTCGGCATCGTCACCGGGGACGCGGCCCGCGGTCTCGCCCTGGCAGAGCGGATCCCGACCGGGATCGTGCACATCAACGACCAGACGGTGAACGACGAGGCCGTGGCGCCCTTCGGCGGCATCGCCGCGTCCGGCACAGGCGCACGCTTCGGCGGCGAGGCCAATGTGGAGGCCTTCACCGACGTGCGCTGGACGACGGTGCGCGGGGACGTGGCGACGTACCCCTTCTGATCGGGGGCCTTACTGGCCGCTCTGCTCGGCCTGGGCCTGCTGTTCGGCGACGGCCTTGCGGACCTCGTTCATGTCCAGCTTGCGGGCCTGCCCGATGACGTCCGTCAGGGCGGATTCGGGCAGCGCGCCCGGCTGAGCGAACACGGCGACCTGGTCACGGACGATCATCAGGGTCGGGATCGACTGGATACCGAAGGCGGCGGCCAGCTCCGGCTGCGCCTCGGTGTCCACCTTGCCGAACACCATGTCGGGGTTGTCCTCGGCAGCCTTCTCGTAGACCGGCGCGAACTGGCGGCACGGCCCGCACCACGACGCCCAGAAGTCGATCAGGACGAACTCGTTGTCCGTGACCGTCTCGTCGAAGTTCTCCTTGGTGAGCTCCACGGTGCTGCTCATTGAGTGAACCCTCTTCCTGGTATCGGGGAAACCGTCGGGACAACACGCCCGGTCGGGCACCTATTCCGTGCGTTATGCGGCGCGCGTACCCCTGGTGGCCCGAGCCCACACCACCCACCAGACTGGGCCCATGACGGAGACGGAAAACATCGCGTACAGCACCTACGACGTAGTGGTGCTCGGTGCCGGGCCCGTGGGGGAGAACGTGGCCGACCGCACCCGCGCGGCCGGCCTCTCCACCGCGGTCGTGGAGAGCGAGCTGGTCGGCGGAGAGTGTTCGTACTGGGCGTGCATGCCCAGCAAGGCCCTGCTGCGGCCGGTGATCGCACAGGCGGACGCGCGCCGCCTGCCGGGCCTGAGCACCTCGGCGCAGGGCCCGCTCGACGCGGCCGCGGTCCTCGCCCGCCGGGACTATTTCACCTCGAACTGGAAGGACGACGGCCAGGTCGGCTGGCTGGGGAGCGTCGGCGCCGACCTCCACCGCGGTCACGGCCGCCTCACCGGGGAGCGCACGGTGACGGTCACCGGCCCCGACGGCGTACGGAAGGTCCTGACCGCCCGGCACGCCGTGGCCGTGTGCACCGGCACCCGGGCCGTACTGCCCGATCTGCCGGGCCTCGACGAGGTCAAGCCGTGGACCAGCCGCGAGGCGACCAGCGCCAAGACGGCACCCGGACGCCTGGTCGTCGTCGGCGGGGGAGTGGTCGCCACCGAGATGGCCACGGCCTGGCAGGCCCTCGGCTCCCGGGTCACCCTTCTGGTTCGCGGAAAGGGCCTGCTCAACCGTATGGAGCCGTTCGCCGGCGAACTCGTCGCCGAGGCGCTCACCGAGGCGGGCGTGGACGTCCGCACCGGCACCTCGGCCGCGTCGGTCACCCGCGAGAACGGCACGGTCGTGGTCGTCACCGACAGCGGCGAGCGGATCGAGGCCGACGAGATCCTCTTCGCCACCGGACGCGCCCCGCGCACCGACGACATCGGCCTCGACACCATCGGCCGTGAGCCGGGGTCCTGGCTGGAGGTCGACGACAGCCTCCGCGTCACCGGCAGCGACTGGCTCTACGCGGTCGGCGACGTCAATCATCGCGCGCTCCTCACCCACCAGGGCAAGTACCAGGCCCGTATCGCGGGTGCCGCGATCTCGGCCCGCGCCTCCGGAACCTCGGTCGAGGCGGAACCGTGGAGCGCCCACGCGGCGACCGCCGACCACGAAGCCGTGCCGCAGGTCGTCTTCACCGACCCGGAGGCGGCCTCCGTGGGCCTCTCCCTGGCCGAGGCGGAACAGGCGGGCCACCGCGTCCGCGCGGTCGACTACGACCTCGCCTCGGTGTCGGGCGCCGGCCTCTACGCCGACGGCTACCGGGGCCGCGCCCGCATGGTCGTCGACCGGGAGCGCGAGATCCTCCTCGGTGTCACCTTCGTCGGCCCCGGCGTCGGCGAGCTGATCCACTCCGCCACGATCGCGGTCGTCGGGCAGGTCCCGATCAGCAGGCTGTGGCACGCGGTCCCGTCGTACCCGACGATCAGCGAGGTGTGGCTGCGCCTCCTGGAGGCCTACCGGGACAACTGACCGGGACAACTAGTGTCCTGAGTCTGGAATTCGGTTCAGATATCCGGCGAGGCGCTCAAGGATCTCGTCCGCGGTCTTCGTCCATACGAAGGGTTTCGGGTC
>NZ_JBJDQL010000066.1:0-32222 GCF_044903305.1 Streptomyces sp. NPDC019531
ATCGCCAGCCTCGTCTCCGACCGCACCAGCATCACCTGAACACAGTCCACACCAGGCCAAACACGCCTCACCCGCTATCACGCACCAACTTGTTAGAGGAGGACCCGGGCACTAGCCGCCCGCCGAGCGGACCGCGCTCGACCAGGGGGTGACCGTACGGTGCGGCCAGGGCTACACCCTGCGCGTCAGCGCCGTCCCCGCCATGCACCGCGAGTTCCTCGCCCGTTGCCAGCCGCTCGACGGCGCCGAGGGCGTCCCGGCGGTCTCGGCCCAGCGCAAGGCTCACCGGGAGTACGAGAACCGGGTCAGCACACTCGAGTCGACCGGACCATGATCAATCTCAGCGCCAACGGCTGACCGATGTTCCCCGGGGCGATGTCCGTGTCTCGTCCGGCGTACCTCACCTCCGGGCCCTGGAGAGGCAGTCCCACCACCCGTCGAAGGTGGGGTTGTCGAGCAGGTCGGAGTATCGGACGGATATGCCGGCCCGGCCCCACTTGTTGACCAGTCTCATCATGACGATGGACTCCATGCCGAGTTCTATCAGGTTCTCGGGTCCGGTCAGATCGTCCGGAGAGAGGTGCAGTGCTTCGCCGATGATGGCGCGGAGCTCTTCGCGGGTCGGTGTCCGCGTACTTTCCTCAGTGCTCATGTGCTTCCTCAGGGTTGGTGGCCGTGGCCATGCCTTTAGCGACCAGGGCTTTCTTGTCGACCTTGCCCATGGCGGTCAACGGCAGACCATCGACGATCTCGACACGGTGCGGGACCTTGTAGGCCGCGACTCCCTTTGCCTTGAACAGTTCACGCAGCTCCGGCAGTGTCGGCGCGGGCCCGCCGCTCACGAGGTAGGCGCAGACATATTCACCGAGATCGCTGTCGGGAATACCGACAACCGCCGCTTGCCGGACCGCGGGATGGTCGAGGAGGTGGTTCTCGACCTCCGCAGGGGAGATCTTTTCCCCTGCGCGGTTGATGACGTCCTTCCGACGCCCTTGGACCACGATGTTTCCCGACTCGGTCAGCCGGACCAGGTCACCGGTCCGGTAGAAGCCGTCTTGGGTGAACGCTGCGGCGTTCTGCTCTGCGGCCCGGTAGTACCCGCGTATGACGCCTGGGCCACGGGCGAGTAGCTCCCCGACTTGTCCCGGTGCGATCTCAGCACCGGTGTCGTCGACCACTTTGATCTCGTCGGCCGGTGACAGGGGGCGGCCCTGGCACGTCATCACGACCTCCGGCGGGTCGGTCAGCCTGGTGAAATTGATCAGCCCTTCCGACATGCCGAAGACCTGCTGGAGCCGACAGTCGAAACTCGGTTCGACCCGCTTGGCCAGCCGTTGGGGCAGGCTGCTCCCGCCGACCTGGATGAGGCTGAGGGAGGACAGGTCCTCACGCGCCCACTCCTTGGCTTCCAGCCAGGTGGCGGCGATCGTCGGTACCACCGAGGTGATGGTCACGCCTTCACGTTCGATGAGCTGGAAACACTCCTGCGGGCTCGGGTCCGCCGCGAGTACGACGGTACCGCCGGTGCTGAGCGTCGTCATGACGTTGGACAGGGTGAAGTCGTGACCGACAGGCAGAGCGGCCAGGTAGACACTCTCTTCGGAGAAACCGCAGATCTCCTGCATCATGCGCAACCGGTAGGTGAACTGGTCATGCGTACGGGGGATCATCTTCGGCATCGCCGTCGTGCCGCTCGACAGCAGGAGGCACGAGACGTCGGCACCGTCGACATCGGGCAGTGGGCCGGCTTCGCCGGGCGCTGCCGGCAGCGGGTCCAACTCACCCGGCGCGCCGATCACGTACGCCCGGCGCATGCCGTCGACCTCGCGGAGCACCTGCGCGGCCAGGAGTCGATGATCGAAGCCCCGGACGATGTCGGACACCACGTAGGTCACCGGATCCGCCAGTCGGTAGATGTGAGTGATCTCGTTACTGCGATAGGTCGGCTGGGCCAGGACAGGGTGCGCTCCCGCCCGCAGCAGCGCGAAGAAGACCATCACGAATTCGGGGACGTTGGGCAACTGGACGATGACTCGGTCGCCGGGCTCAAGCCCGTCCGCGAGCAGGCCTCGTGCGAGCCGATCCACTTTCAGGTCCAGCTCGGCGTAGGTCCACCGATGGTCGCCTTGTACGAGGGCGATCTTGTCGCTGTGAGACCGCGCAGCCTCGCGCAGCACCTGGCCGAGTGACTCGCCGCGCCAGTACCCGGCCGCGCGGTACGCGGCGGCCGCCTCCGGCGGCCAGGGAGTGACTCCTTCAAGCATGTCGATCGTCTCCTCTGGTTCGGATGGTTGCGCACTCATCGGCTCGTTGACCCTCGTCCGGTTCATCGCGGGATCAGCCGTACTGGGAGCCGCCGTAGTCCTCTGGCGAAGTTGGAGCCGTTCCACTCGGGTGTGCCGGTGATCTCGACCCCGCCGACCTTGGTGCGCAAGCCGGACAGGAATGCGGCGATCTCCAAGCGGGCGAGGCGGGCACCGATACACGTGTGGCGGCCATGTCCGAACGCGAGCTGACGGTTGGGGAACCGGGCCAGATCCAGACGTCCCGGGTCGGGGAATACCGCCTCGTCCCGGTTGCCGGAGGCGTTCCACAGCGCCACTTGTTCACCAGGAAGCAGCTCCACCCCGCCCAGTTCGACCGGCCGGACCACGTTACGCAGTACATAGACGGCCGGCGTGGTCCAGCGCAGCAGTTCCTCGACGGCGGAGTCCACCAGCGCTTCGTCCTGTCCGAGACCGGTGAACTGGTCAGGGAACTGTGTAAGCGCCAGCAGACCGCCGGAGATGGCATGCCGGGTCGTCTCGTTGCCACCCGCCAGCAGACCGGCGCAGTTGAGGACGATCGTCTCTGTGTCCAGGGAACTGGCCGCCAGCACAGTGACCACGTCCTGCGATCCCTGGTCGTCGGTCCCGCGGTGGCGGTAGCGCGTGACGAGCTCGTCGAAGTACAGGAACACCTCGGCGTTCGCCGCCCTGCGCACCTGCTCGTCCGGACTCTCGAACGCCTGGGTGGTGAGTCGGGCCAGTTCGCTCCGGTCCGTTTCCGGCACACCGAGCAACTGGCAGATGGTGTCCTCCGGTATCCGGCTGGCCACCTCGCTGACGAAGTCGATCTCCGGCAGCTGCAGGGCCTGGTCCAGTACCGTCCTGACCGTCTCGTGCAACCGCGCAGTGAGAGCGCGCAGAACAGCGGGGCCGAGCGTCCGATTGATGTCGCCGCGCAGCCCGGTGTGCGTCGGTGGATCGGAGACGATCAGCATCCGCTGGGCGGCGCGTCCGGCGGCCGCCGGGTCCGTGCCGAGACGGATGCCGTTGACCGAGCTGAAGGACTTGCTGTCGGCGTAGCCGCGGACGATCTCCTGGTGACGAACGACCGCCCAGAAATCCGGGCCGTGGGCGCTGCGGTTCCGCCACAGCGGACCCTGTCGCCTCAGCTCCGCGTAGACCCCGTCCGGGGACTCGCCCAGGAAGAGCCCCGGGTCGGTCAGGTCGATCACCCGGCTGGTCATCCCCTGGCCGCTTACCGCCTGTTCAGCCATTGCTGCCGTCCCCGCCTCGTGAGCCGACGGCGCGCCGGATCCCCTGCGCGACCAGGTCCAGGCACTGCGGGAGGAAGATGTGGCCGCCTGGGAACTCTTCAGCGCAGAAGTCTCCCGACGTGTGGTCGCGCCACCCCGCGAGCTGCTGCAGCGCCACCTGCGGATCCTGCGTACCGCACCAGGGATACACCGAGCAGGTCAGGGGCGGGCCGGGGACGTGACGGTACTGCCTGACGAGTTCGGCGTCCGCGCGTAGCGGCTTGAGCAGCAGCTCGGCCGCCGTGTCGTCCACCTCAGCACCGTCCGCGGCGGCGAGCAGCGCGTTGCGTATCTCGGACTGGTCCGTGGCCTGGCGGGTGAACTCAGTGGTGATCAGCTGCGGAGGCGGGCAGGCGCAGGGGAAGAAAGCGAGCGGCCAGCGCTGGTGGTGATGCCCGAGTACCCGTATCAACTCGTAGCCGAGCAGGGCTCCCATGCTCTGCCCGAGGACCACGTAGGGGCGGTCCAGGCGTTTCAGGAGTACGGGAATCAGTTCGGCCAGGACATCGTCCATCCGGCGGACCAGTGGTTCGCGCCAGCGTTCCTGCCGTCCCGGCATCTGAACGGCGACCACCTGGAAACCCTCGCCCAGGGCGACTTGCAGCTGGCGGAACTGGGCGGCGCCGGCCCCAGCTTCGTGCAGGCACACCGCGAGGTGCTCGGCGTCGCCCGACGGCGCCCATTCCCTGAGCCAGCGGCTGCTTTCCACCGTGGCGGTCATCGGAGCCTCTCCTCCAGCAGGCGGGCGAAGCCGGCGATGGTGGGCTGGTCGAGCATGTCCTCGATCGTGAGGTCGGTCTGCCACTCCTTGCGGAGCCGGCCGATCACCTTCGCGATCAGCAGTGAATGCCCGCCGGCTTCGAAGAAGTTCAGTTCGACATCCGTGACCGGCTGGCCGAGTACGTCTGTCCACAAGGCGGCCAGCCGCTGCTCGGTCTCCGTGGACGGCGGTGGTCCGGTGGGAACGTGCGCGGCTTGCCTCGCCGATAGCTTGGCCAGTGCCGACCGGTCGATTTTGCCGACCGCCGTCAGCGGCAGTGCGTCGACCAGTAGCAACTGGCTGGGACGCATGTAGTCCGGCAACATCGCGGTAGTGCGCTGGTGTACCGCGATCCGCAGCCGCTCGTCGGCGGACGGCTGCCCCATCACGGCCAAACCGAGGGAGTCGCCGTCGAGCGTGATGAACGCCGCCGCCCCACGAACGGCGGGGACAGCACTGGCGACCCTTTCCAGCTCCGCCAGCTCGACACGGAAGCCCCGTATCTTCACCTGGTCGTCAATCCGGCCGAGGAACTCCAGCTGGCCCCCCTCGCGCCACCTGGCCAGGTCGCCCGTTCGATACATGCGTGCGCCGGGACCGACGAACGGATCGGAAAGGAAGTACCTCTCCGTAAGTTCGGGGCGGCCTCGGTATCCCCGGCCGACCCCCTCCCCGCCGATGAACAGCTCACCGGGCACGCCGACGGGAAGCGGACGCAAGTACTCGTCCAGCACGTAGGCGTTCATGTTTGCCAGCGGACGCCCGATGGTGGTGACGTCGTCACCGCGCGCACTGTCGGCGAACGTGGCACAGATCGTCGTCTCGGTGGGGCCGTAAGCGTTCACGAACCGGCGGCCGGCCCGCCACTGCTCGGACAGCGACGCCGGGCAGGGCTCTCCGGCCACGACGATGGTGCCCACGCCGCGCAGTGAGTCCCCGGAGCACCCCAACAGCGAAGGGGTGCAGGTCACGATCGCCGCGTCGACGCCGACCTCTCCGGCCGCCACACGCGTGCCATCGCGCAGCGCGACGCCGAGGCCGTGGGCCAGCGGCAGTAGGGTCGACCACAGCCAGCCGTCGAAGGCGGGCGACATCACGTTCAACGCCATCCCGCCGTCCGAGCAGAACAGTTCGCTCACCGCTTCGGCGAGGTTGTCAAGGCTGCGATGCGTGATCTCCACGCCTTTGGGATTCCCGGAGGTCCCCGAGGTGTAGATCACGTAGGCGAGCCGGTCAGCGGGCAGCTCCGCCAGGTGCCGAGGGTCGAGCGGATCCGGCAGCACAGTGCTGAGGTCCAGCACCCTCGCGGGCTCAGGCAGCGCCGATGAATGGTCAGTGACCAGTAGCCGGACATCGGCGTCGGCCATGATCCGAGCCAACCGCTCCGCCGGATGGCTCGGATCGAGTGGCACGAAAGCCGCGCCGGCCATCCAGATCCCCAGCAGCGCGCCGACCAAGTCCGGTGACCGCTGCAGGCAGACCCCGACAGTGTCCTCCACGCCGATGTCCGACGCGCGCAGGGCGGCGGCTATGCACAAGGACCGCTCAAGGAGTTCACCGAACGTCGAGCGGCCGACAGGCGTGTCGACCGCGACCGCATCGGGGTCTTTCGCGGCGTGCCCGAGAATGCGCGGCAGGAGGCCCTGAGGCGGCACGCCGAGCGAACGACCGCGTGCCCAATCTTCAGATACCAGCTTCCGCTCCTCTGGAGAAAGCAGATCCAGTTCACGCAACGGCGTCATCGGTTGCGCCGTAACGGCGTGGAGTATCTCGATGAACGAGGCGAACAGACCACGGATGGTCGCCAACTCGAGCAACTCGGACGGATAAGACAGCCGGACGTCGAGAGCGTCGCCGGCTGGAGCAAGGATGGCCACCAACTGGAAGTGGATCGTGGGCTCGGCCACCGGATAGGGAGTGACCTCCAGCCCGGGCAGCTCCAGTTCCTCCTCATGATGATGGTGCATCACCAGTGCCGCCTGGAGCAGGGGTGTCGACGCCGTCGACCGCTGTGGTTCAACGATCTCCAGTACATGGTCGAACGGGATGTCCTGATGCTCGAAACCGGACGTCAGGCCACACCTGACCTGCTCCAGCAGCGTGGTGAACGACTCCTGCTGATCGATGCGCGAACGCAGAGCGAGCGTGTTGACGAAGAAACCGATCAACTGCTCGAACTCGGGCAGCAACCGGTTGGCAGCTGGCACACCCACAACGATGTCGGGCTCACGGGTCCAACGCGACAGCATCAACTGGTACGCGGCCAGGTAGACCATGAACGGAGTCGCCCGGTTCCGGGCGGCGATCAGCCTCACCTGCCGTACCAGCTCTGGAGGGATACGGAACTCCTCTTCGGCTCTCCTGTGCGGAGGCACGCTGTAGCGCGGCCGGTCCACGGGCAGCTGAAGAGGGGGCGGCACGTCGGCCAACTGCCTGGTCCAGTAGTCGACCCCATCCCGTGCTACTCCGTCGGCGAGCCGGTCCCGTTCCCACTGCGCGTAGGTCCGGTACTGCGCCGGCAGTACCGGCTGTTCGAGCTGCTTCCCTCGGCACAGTGCCGCATAACCGGCCCCCAGGTCCTCGCGCAAAACCCGCGTTGACCACTCGTCGACGGCCACGTTGGGCAGAACGAGCAGGAGAACGTGGATTTCTTCCTCCAACCGGAACAGTGCGGCGCGCAGCATGTTGGGTTCAGACAGGTCGAACGGACGCCTGACCGGCTTGTCGATGAGGTCCCGCAGCCGTGCCGCACGCTTCTCGGGTGTGGCTCCCAAGACCTCCACCGGGACCAGCTTCACGGGCCTTGCATCGTCGATGAACTGGAGAGGGTGGCCGTCGGCCGTGTGAAATCCGGTGCGCAGCATCTCGTGCCTGGCGATCAACTGATCGAGGGCGGCGCAAAGCGCGTCGATGTCCAGCTTTCCGCGCAGAGTCCAAGCCATGGGCTTGTTGGAGGTGTCTCCACCGGACATCTGCGTCTGAATCAACATGCGTCGCTGCGCGGACGAGACCGGGTAATACGTCCGTTCCTCCAAGGCCCGGATTCCCATCTGCCCCGGAATGCGGGCAACCTTCTCGCTCAACGGTTCTCCCATGTGGTAATACTCGAAGACGCACACGCCAGGCATGCGGGCGACGGGACACTTTCCTTCGACGCTGTGGCGTCACCCACCCAGGCTCCCCGGGGCGACTTGTCAGCCGGGGTGACGGCAATCGACGCTCAGGTGGCATTCGTACCGCTCGCGTCGCCCGGGTAGTCGCACAACATCGGCGCGTCGGGGTCTGGTGATGCTCTTTGCCGCAGGGGCAGGTCGAGGGTGGCTGGCCTGCAACTCATCGTGGGCATTGCGTCTTTCGTTCCCCTCGAGCCAGTCACCGCTCAACCGGCGCGCAGCGCGAGTTGAGCGGTGTCGGCCCTGCTATGAGGAGTCCGGTTTCACCGGCACCTCGGTCACTGTTTCATCCTGTGCTTTGACCAGGCACAATTTTCCTCGACAGACCGCAACGTCGCCGAGGCTCTCACCCCAGCAATCCGAGCGGAGTTGACGCTACGCAAGGTAACAGCGAAAAGCAATCCAAACTTGGCTCATTCTGGGCTGCTGCCTGATCCCGCAGCTTTGCTCGAATGAGCAATGGAGTGAAGGATCAACTGCTCAATCGAGCATCGCCCTTCCGAAATCGAGACGGAAACGGCGTTACCGCCTTATGCTTCGGTGCTCGTGGGCAGCTAACTGGTTGCAGGCGGAACTGGTGAGAACGCGCCATACGACCGACCCAGCCGTGAACGGACATCCGGGGCGGGCTATCTTCCTTTGGCTACGGTTCGTCGGACAAGGTTGAGAGGCAGTTGTGCGGATATTCAAGGGAGGTATCGGGGTTGCTGGCGTCGCGCTACTCGCAGTGGGCATATGGGGTGTGCCCGCATCTGATTCGAGCGCCGCCACGCAGCCTGTGACCGGCTATCAGGCGGAAGGCGATGCGACCTCGCTCATCGATGCCAGCGCCGCCGCGCTGAGCAGGGTCGGCGTCGACGGCGTCAACATCAACGCCCGGGGGACGAGTGTGACTTCGCCTGATTCCGACGCGCGCAACCAGCTCGCCCACGCTCACGCCAAGGGGCTCTCGGCGGATCTCCTGATCGGCAACTTCAACGAGTCCATCGGTGACTTCGACGAAGGAGCCGCCTACAAGATGCTGTCGAGTAGAGCGAACATCACCAAGGTGGTGTCCGCCCTGAGCAGTGCGGTCATTTCACAGGGCTGGGACGGGGTGACCATCGATCTGGAGTCCCTGCAGTCGAGGGACACCGCGGGGCTGGTCCAGTTCGCCACCGCGCTGAACAACTCCCTGCCGGCTGGGAAGGTGGTGGGGATCGACATCACCAACTTCGAAAACGCCGACGAGTTCGCGCAGAACGGCTACGGCCTCGCTGCACTGGGCAAGGCCGTGGACAACGTCACGCTGATGGCTTACGACCAGCACGGCTGGGGCGACTCCGGGGCAGGCCCCATCGGCGCGCTGTCCTGGCAGAAGAACGGCCTCGACATCCTGCTCTCCCGTATTCCCGCGAACAAGATCGACCTCGGTGTGGCCGGTTACGGTTACTCCTGGGCGCCCGACGGTTCGGTGAGCCAGGTCGGCGACCAAGAGGCCCGGGACACGGTCAGCAGTTATGGCGCGACCGCCCGGTACGACACCGCGGCGGGGGAGTGGACCGCGACGCTGCCCGATGGAACCGTCCTGTGGTGGTCGGACGCGCGCTCGTTCGCAGAACGGCGGACGCTTGCCGCGAGTGCAGGCGTCCACGGGCTCGCTGTCTGGGACCTGGGCCTCTCGGACCCGATCGCACCCTGACATCCCCTCCGGTCGGACCTGCCCTGGCGATCCGTTTCTGAGTATGGGGACAACATCCCGCGGGTGAACCCGCCGGCCGATGACCTGTCCGGTTTCCGTATGCGACGTCGGCGGTCGAGAGTTGTCGTGCTCTTCATCTGCCCGCGAACCCAGGTGGGTGCGGCTCTCCTGTAGGGAGTTGCTGAGCTGGTTGGGGGCGTGGTCGGCGCAGGCGTCCCTTTCCGCTGAGCCCGTTTGGCCCTGGGTATTCCGCGGAATTGGGTGATATGACGCCCCAATGGCAGGAAGGTGCCGTTGACTTGCGAGGATGCGAGTGTCTGGCCCTGATAACGGCGCCAAGCCTGCCACGGTGGGATGTTGGAACACGTGCACGATCGACAGTTCGGTCCCCGCAGCATTGCGGAGCATGTTGGTCGGCTGCACCGCCAGTAGTGAGTGCCCACCCAGTTCGAAGAAGTTGTCCTCCACCTCGAAGTGGGGCAGGTCCAGCACCCCGGCGAACACCGTGCACAGGATCTCCTCCCGCAGCGTCGAGGGCCTTCGCCCGCTGTCGGCCGACTGGTAGTCGTGTCCGGCGCGCTGGAGGCCTCCTCGGCGCTGGAGCGCCAGGTGCTGCTCGAGGAGATCGGGGAATCCCGGTGTGGTTCGTGTCGTCGTCGCCGGAGGAGGTGGGACTGCGCTCGATGGTGCACACAGGTTGTGCGTCCGGAGGTTGCCGGTGTCAGCGTGTGACTGCGAAGGTGCCAAAAAGTCACCGCGAGTTGCCGATCCCGCTTACGAGCCGGCGGTTCGGGTCGGTAGTATGAGCAGCAGTGGGGTATCGGCGTGGGCCTGATCCCTGCGTGGCAGACCGCGTCCGACAGTTCACCGTCGGCGAGGTCGCGGGCCCCTGCTCGACGGGTTTTGGCTGCGGACGGCACTCCGGAGCCGATGCGTGGAGTGCGCCGGCCCCAGCCAGCGGTGGTCTTGCCACCTTGAGCGGTCGCCCGGTACCGCTGGGGCGCGTTCGTGGGCGGGCGTGCCAAGAGGCGAGACGTAGGGGTGCGTCAATGTCCCGCGCCGCGCTGAGTCGAACCGGTGCAATCATCCACCTGTCTGTAGTGGGAATCATCGGATCTAGGGAATAGCCGTCGTCCATGTTTCCGGTCGGCAGGTATTCCCGGTCTACCCCTCCTTGCTTCCGTGAAATTCGGAAAATGTCGCGTGAACTGTGAATGTGAAGCGGCTGGCCCGGATTTCGGACAATGAAGTGCCTCTGCCCATCGCTGTAGTTGAAATCTCCAAGCGCAGCCTCTGTCACCTGTCGAATGAGGAAAAAGATGAGCAAGAACAACCCTGCCAAGCCTCGTGCGGCCGGCGACGACAAGTCCGGCGACCTCGCCCACGCTGAGACCGAGCCCGGAAAGGACCTCGTTCCGAGCTCGGAAACAGGCACGACCGCAAGCACGGAGCCCGGCGGCACCACGCCCACCGCACTCGACACCGCCGCAGAACAGGACCCAGACCGTACGGGCCCAGACACCGACGAGAGCATCATCGGAGCGGGCGAGGACATGCCGCCGGTCCCCGATGAAATCCGCGAGGCTGGCAGGCTGGCCCCGGACCACTGGCTGGGCATGGTCGACCCGTCCTGGACAGGTGAGGGCACCCCTCCCGAGTGGGCCATGGTCGGCCGGTGGCGTTCCGGCCTCGACGGCGAGATCGAGGAGTGGCAGGACAACGAGGACTACCGGCCCTCCCCAAGGGCCCTCGGCTGGCCGGAGCCCGCCGACGACGTGGACGCCGCCGTCCAGCTTGCCGCGACCGGGTACGGGTCTGGCGAGGACGTGGTCAAGGCCTTGGCGCACCACGAGGTCGCCGTGTTCGTGAAGCCTGGCGGCGGCCCGCTGTCCGCAACCACCCCTGACGACACCTCGGTCGTCCCGGTGTTCACCTCACCCGTCTATCTGCACACCGCGGGCCGCCTGGCGTTCGAATTGCTGAAGGTGCCCGATCTTCTCGACCAGGTGCCCGAGGGACACCTCCTCTACCTCAACCCCTCCGGCCCCGTGAGCATGACGGTGGAACTCGACGTCCTCCGCGAAGAGATCGAGGGCCACCACACACGCGACATCGGCGCGGATGCTGGCGCGGACGCCGGCGACGGCCAAGCCCCGGCCGAAGCCTCACCCGAGCAGGACATCTCCGCTCCGCCCCGGTCTCGCCCGGTGACCACCGTCAGCCTCGACGGCCCCGAGGACGGCTCCTCCCCGGGAGCGGCCGCCATCGTGAGCGAGGTGTTGTCCGGCACACAGACGGAAGAGCAGACCGATGGGAACGGCTCCGGCGACACGCCGGGCACACAGGCGAAGGGATCAGCGGGATGAGCCGTTGGACCTCCGTCTTCTCGCGGGAGGGCGGCAGGTCTGGGGCGTCGGGCGGCATACGGCGGTCAGCCAGGCGGTCTGGCCGGCAGGGCGGGGAAGAGCAGCAGGAGAAGGCTGGTCTGCCCCTCGTGGAGGATGTCGGCGGCGTCCTGCTTCTGCGGTCGTCCGACGACGAACTCCCCGGGCTGCCCGCCGTGACCGATGTGGCCCATGCGGTCATGGACGAAGAAGACGTCGTCACCGTGGTGATCGGTGCCTCTCCCGGGGCGGGAACACACTCCTCCGCGTTCTGGGCGCGCCTCGGCGAGGTGCTCGACTCGCTACGACACAAGGGCATTTCTTGCGTCCGGCTGGTGATGGCGGGCGCCGGTGACGAACGCCGAGGCGGACCTTGTGCGGCTCGCCGTATCGCCGATGCCTGGAAGATGGACGTGCTCGCTCCGGACGGTGTGGTGCTGATCGCACCAGGCGGAACGCTCTTCGTCCAGCAGGACGGCACCGGGTCCGGAAAGGGCTGGTGGCGCTTTGCCCCGGGACAGGCACCGAGCGAGGCGGGACGCCGGGCCCCTGCGCCGCTGTGGCAAGACGCCTTCGCCAGAGTCCCCGCGAACATCGTCGGCGGCTGCGTGGTCGACCACATACCCGCAGGGGTGCTCATGCGCCCGGCTGACGCCCCCGCACCCATGACCGGCGACCTTTGCTTCGCTGTTCCCGTGGACAGTGAACTCCCCACGGTGCTGGTCGGAGCGGCGGGGGCGGAGAATGTGGCGGCCGAAGATGTTGCCGCCCTGCTCGCGGCGCTGCCTGCCGCGCAGCGAACCCGGGCCCGGCTGGCTCCAGGAGCCGGCCGCGACCTGCTGCCACTTGGGCAGTCCGTCGCCGACATGCTCGGCAGCGATGTGGGGGTGCTCACAGGTCTGCCTCTGCTCCCCGGTGATGCCCCGCCGGGAACGGCGGCGACCGCGGCCCGCCCGACGCTGATGGGCTCCGACGGACGTCCCCGGTGGCGGCCGTTCGTCGCCGCCGTGGCCTGCCGACCCGCTGTGGGCGCGGCGACAGGGGAGGCAGGAGAGGCACGGAAGGGGACGACGGTTCTGGAGCCTCCGGCCCCTCGGCTGCTCCAATGGTTCCCGCCTCTGCCCGGCCCAGGCATCGTGGACCAGGGCGTCGTCTATCTCGACGAACGGTGGCAGGTCGCGGTCACCAGAGCCGGTCTCGCGGTAGGGGAGCGGAGCGCTCCACGTCCCTCGCTCGCCGCGAGCCCCACGGACCCGGACGCCTTCGCCATCGAACTGGGCAGTCACGGAGAAGCACTCGACCCGACCCTGTGGCCCGCGCTCTCCCGACTCCTGGAAACGCTGGACTCCGAGGCCCGTGCCAAGGCCTCCTTCCTGGTGAACGGCACACTCGCAGACGGAGAGCGGCAGCTACGCGAGACCGCCGCGAAGTATCGGGTGGCGGGCATCCGATACGTCATACCGCGCCCGGGCACGGCACTGCCTTCCCGAACGGCCACCCGGTCCACAGAGTCCGCCGACCACGCCAGGCCCTCGGAGAGTGAGCCGTCGGCCGAAGCCTCCGAGGCGCTGACGCGCGGCCTGACCCGCGCCGCTGCCACCAACCCCGGCCCCCACCCGGCAGCTGCCCGCGGCGAACCCGATGCGCCTGCACTCCCCGGGCCGACGGCACTGCCGCTGGTCTCGTCCTCGGCGCCAGACCCGCCATCGGATGCGACGACCGGCACCCCCTTGGGACAGGCTCTTGGCCACGCGACTCCAAGCGCCGCGACCACGGATCCGGGTAAGAGGTCCATCGCGCGCACCTCGGCCACCATCGGTGAAACGGCACAACCTGCACCCTGTACGACAGGGGACCCGACAGCCGGGCTCCTGGGTGCTGAGTCGAGGCAGGAGGCGCCAGGGCCCGACAGAGAGACGCCGACCGGTGCAGTGGCGACTGTTCATGGCGGGGAGTTCACCGCGAACGAGCGGCCTCAGGGCGATCCTTCAGACGGTGTGTCCGCTGTCGACGCGATCACGACCCGCGGGTGGATCGAGGCCTCCCAGCCCCACGGCACTCACGCTTGCGACCCCGGTCCTCAACGCCCTCGGGCCTCGGGCGAGCTTCGCCCGACTCCGAGAGCGGCAGCCGACGCGGCCATCCCTTTGCGCGCCGGCCATGTGAGCAGCCAGGCAGAGAGATCGCAGTTCCGGGAACTCGCTGCCGGGGTTTGGGAAAACCACAGCGCTGCGGTGTCCCGGGCGCTCACAAGGATGCCCGCCCTGCGTGGCGAGGAGCTCGAAGCAGCAAGGGTCGATCTGATCGCCGTCCATGCCTACTTGGCAAGCAACGAGGAGTTCATTTCCGAACAAGCGCTGGCTGAGGACTTGCTCGCGGGCGGCACCAGACTGCTGCCCTATGCCGCCTGCCTGGCATCCGGCCTGCGGCGACTTCCCTCATACCGGGGGATCAGCCTGCGCGGTCTTCGGACAGTCGGGGACATTCCCGGGAACGCCGGCGAAGTGCTGCAACCCGGGTCCCTGCTCCAGTCGCTAGGACCGGTCAGCTCGCTTGCGCACGCTGCACAGTGGCCCGGCGCAGCCCCGCTGGGCTATGCGATCTGGTCGGTGACAGGCCGCAGAGTACGCCAACTCGTCCCGGGCGCAGCCGGACTGGGGTCGGACGAGGTGGTCTTCGCCCCCGGCACCGCGTTCCGGGTGCTCGGGACTCAGGACGTGGCGGGATCGCCCGTCGTCCTCCTACGTGAACTGCCCGCTGCGGAGTTCGTTGCCGCGGACAACCCGCCCGGACAGCACCAACTGGACGAAACGGCGCTCACCCGTCTTGAGGAGGCCTTGACACGAGTCCTCCCGGTGGGAGGCAGCTGGCCGGAGCGCTGTGTCGGCCCCCTTGGATCTGGTGGATAGCCGGCACTGGATTCCCCTCGCGCCCTCTCTCAACCGGTGGCGGGCCAATTCGCCCTGGTCGGCTGAAAATCCATGTGCACGAATCTGGAGGAACAACTCATGACAACTCGCGGTGAGGACAGCGGAGACGCTGACACGCAGCGGCAACCCGCGGCGGGCGAGCCTGCCTCACACGCCGGGGACGTCCGGCGGGCGGTGGCGCTGCCGGCCATGTCCGCAGACCCCGAGCAGGTGCTGGCTCCGGCCGTCTCACCCTCGGCTGCCGTCGGCGCTTCCGGCAATGAAGGCGGTGGTGAAAGCACGACCCGGCCGGACACCGCTACAGGCCGCTCCGCCTCAGGCGCGCTGACCACAGGCGCGGGCGCAGCCGACGCGCCGTCCGGCGCCGGCAGCGCCAGGGAGGTGACGGAAACCGGTGCGGTGCCCCGGAACCAAGCCGAGCCGGAGAGCGCTTCGTCCTCGAACGACGGGGCGGCTCAAACCACCACCGCCGGTGCCCGGCGGGCCTCCGATGCGGAAAGCCAGGAGTCCGGCGTCGTCGTGGCAGTCGGCTCGATGCCTCCGGGCGGGGACGACGAGGATGGCGGCGAGGACTCGGGCAAGCCAAAGAAGCCCTTCTTGGCCGCCGCCGCCATCACAGGCGTGGTACTGGCAGCAGTCCCGCTGCTGATCTTCGTCATGGACAGATCGGATGATGCGGAGAAGAAGACGGTCTCGGCCGCTGAGGTGGGAGCGCCAGTCGACGACGCAGGAGCCGAGGAACCGCCCGCCTTGTATGTTCCCGACAAGCCGAAGAACGACAAAACCACGCCGAAGCCCAGCCCGACCAAGTCCCCTTCGCATCAGCCACGCAAGTCTTCCGACGCTGGGGCCGACGCGAAGCCGACACCCACGCCCGCGAAGGCCAAGCCTCAGGTCCTCGTCCAGAAAACCCAGCAATCAGGGGGGCGCTCTGCCAGTGTCGTGGCCTACCAACTCGTCAGCGGCAAGGCCGGAAAGTGCCTCAGCGCCGATCGCGCCTCGGACGGCGCAGCGCTGTACATCTGGGACTGCGACGGCTCCCGTGAGCAGAAGTGGTCGTTCGACAAGGATGGAACGATCCGGCTCAAGGGCCTCTGCATGGACGTCGCCGACGCTTCCCTGGACAAGGGCGCGGTCGTGCAGCTTGCGCGATGCAGCGGTAATTCGGCCCAGCAATTCCTGCTCAAGTCCAACAAAAAACTGTTTGCCGTGAGCTCGGGCTTCTGCCTCGATGTCTGGTGGGGCAAATCGGACAACGGTACCCCCGTGAAGACCTGGGACTGCATCGACGGCCAGGTGAACCAGGCCTGGACGCGTACTTAAGCTTGGCGTTTAACATCGCGAGTCACTCGTCCTGCTGACCTGCGGTTCTTCCCGGGACAGCGGAGGCGGCCGTTCTCCACGCTTCGAGATGTCGAGTCACGAAGCACGAGAGAACGGCCGCTGTGTATGAGTTTCCCGGTCGACGCGCCCGCAGGCGAGGCGTTGAGCGTGTTGTCCCGCTTTCGGGTTGAGTTCTACGAATGCCTCTACGCCCGTCAGGACGCACTCTTCGACCTCACGGACGCGGTGTTGTGCGTGGACGGTCCGGTGAAGACCCTGGTCGAGCTGTCGCTGGCGGTCGAGCACCGGCGCGGGGCACGGCGCGCTGTACGCGGCTTTGGACCGCGGTTGGCTGGAGCCGACACGGTTGCGCCGCACGCTGGCCGGGCTGCCGGTGCCGAAGGCGGCCGACGGGCGGATCGTGCTGGCCGTGGACGTGAGCAACTGGCTCCGCCCGGATGCCCCGACCAGCGACGATCGGCTGTTCTGCCACGTCTACGGACGCGGCGACCGCCGGACGGACCAGTTCGTGCCGGGCTGGCCGTACTCCTTCGTCGCCGCGCTGGAGTCCGGCCGCACTTCCTGGGTCGCGCTGCTGGACGCCGTGCGCCTGGGGCCCTCCGACGACGCGACCCTCGTCACTGCAGCCCAACTACGCGACGCCGTCGAGCGGTTGACGCAAGCCGGGCACTGGCGGCCGGGCGACCCGGAGATCCTGATCGTGATGGACGCCGGCTATGACGTCAGCTACCTCTCTCACGCCCTGGCCGACCTGCCGGTCGTGTTGGTCGGACGCCTGCGCTCGGACCGCGTCATGCTCCGCGACGCAGGCCCCGCGCGTTCCGGCCCCAAGGGCGGGCGGCCCCGTCGGCACGGCGGCGTTCTCACCTTCGCCAAGCCCGACAGCTGGCACCAGCCCGACGTCACCACCAGCACGGACACCACTCGCTACGGCAAGGCCGAGGTGATGGCCTGGGACCGGATGCACCCCAGACTCACCCACCGTGGCCCCTGGCTGAACCACGCCAAGGACGAACTGCCCGTCCTGCACGGCACGTTGATCCGCCTCCAGGTCGAGCGCCTGCCGGGCGACCGCGACCCGAAACCGGTCTGGCTGTGGTGCTCAGCCACCGCCGCGACGTCGGTGGACGTGGACCGCTGGTGGCAGTCCTTCCTCCGCAGATTCGATCTCGAGCACACCTTCAGGCTCCTGAAGCAGACGCTCGGCTGGACGGCACCGAAGGTCCGCCACGCCGACAGCGCCGATCTGTGGACCTGGCTCGTCATCGCCGCCCACACCGAGCTCCGCCTCGCCCGCCCCCTCACCGAGGACCTGCGCCGTCCCTGGGAGCGACCCGCCGAGCCCCGCCGTCTCACTCCCGCCCGGGTGCGGCGGGGGTTTCGCAACGTCCGCGCGACGGCGGCCCGTCCGGCGGCCGCACCGAAACCGTCTAAACCGGGCCCGGGACGGCCTCCCGGCTCGAAGAACACACACCGAGCCAAGCGCCACGACGTCGGGAAGACGGTCAAACGCGCTGAGTCGATCAAGGAACACCAAGCTCGCCGAGGATAAACGCCAAGCTTACACCAAGGTGTGTTCGAGCCGGGCCGCTATAAGCTTGGTGAATCGTGCCGGGTCGTTCGGTGTGCCGCCCTCGGACAGGAGTGCGAGGTCGTAGAGGAGTTCCGCAATCTCGCCGAAATCGGTGTCAGGCTCTGTGTCGTTGTTGCGCTCGGTGCGTGCCTTGTTCAGGCCGCTGACCAGGGGGTGGTCGGGGTTGAGTTCGAGGATGCGCTTGGTGTGGGGGACATCCTGGCCCATAGCGCGGTACATGGTCTCCAAAGCCGGGGTGATGTCGGGCGTGTCCGAGACGAGGCAGGCCGGCGAGATGGTTAGGCGGGAGGACAGCCGTACCTCCTTGACGTTCTGGCCGAGCAGGTCGGTCAGCCAAGCCAGCAGGCCGGCGTACTCCAGCCTCTGGTTCTCACGCTTGTTCTCGGTTGCGCTGTTGTCCCCCTCCTTGGCGCTGTCGAGGTCGATCTCGCCCTTGGCGACGGACCGCAGCTCCTTGCCGTCGAACTCGGGCACGGCATCGACCCACACCGCGTCGACGGGCTCGGTCAGCAGCAGCACTTCGATGCCCTTGGCCCGGAACGCTTCCAGGTGCGGGGAGTTCTCGATGGTCTGCCGGGACTCACCAGTGATGTAGAAGATGTGCTCCTGCCCGCCCTTCATACGCTCCACGTACTGCTGGAGGGTGGTCGGCTCCTCAGCTTGGTGGGTCGAGGCGAACGAGCAGACATTAAGGATGGCCTGGCGGTTGTCGAAGTCGCTCAAAAGCCCTTCTTTGAGGGCACGGCCGAACTCCCGCCAGAAGGTGGCGTAGCGCTCCGGGTTGCTGGACATCCATTCCTTGATCGTGGCCAGGACCTTCTTGGTCAGGCGGCGGTGCATCCTCTGGATCTGGCGGTCCTGCTGAAGGATCTCGCGCGAGACGTTGAGGGAGAGGTCCTGAGCGTCGACGACACCCTTGACGAAGCGCAGGTAGGGCGGCAGGAGGGCTTCGCAGTCGTCCATGATCGACACGTGCTTGACATACAGATGGAGGCCGCGCCGGTAGCCCTGCGTGAACAGATCGTGCGGGGCGCGTGAGGGGACGAACAGGAGGGCCTGGTACTCGAAGGTGCCTTCCGCCTGCAGACGGATGGTCTCCAGCGGGTCCATCCAGTCGTGGCTGATGTGCTTGTACAGCTCGTGGTACTCCTCGTCGGCCACATCCTCCCGCGACCGCGCCCACAGCGCCTTCATCGAGTTCAAGATCTCGGGCTCGGCCGCGGGGTTCTCGCCCTCCTCGGCTTCCTCTGTGGCTGCGCCGACCGGGGTGGCCATCTTGATCGGCCACGTGATGAAGTCCGAGTACCGCTTGACGATCTCCCGGATCGTCCATGCTGATGTGTAATCGTGGAGCTGGTCCTCGGTGTCCGCGGGCTTCAGACGCAATGTGACGGCGGTGCCCTGCGGTGCTTCGTCGACTTTCTCGATCGTGTAGGTGCCCTCTCCGCTGGAGGTCCAACGGGTGCCCTGACTCTGCCCGGCACGCCGGGTAAGCACCGTGACTTCGTCAGCCACCATGAACGCGGAGTAGAACCCGACGCCGAACTGCCCGATGAGCCCCTCGGCGGCGGTTGTGTCCTGGGCTTCCTTCCACTCCTGCAGGAACTTCGCCGTGCCGGAGTTGGCTATCGTACCGATGACCTCGACCACTTCGTCATGTGACATGCCGATACCGTTGTCCCGCACGGTCAGTGTGCGGGCCTGAGTGTCGGCCTCGATCGCGATGTGCAGGTCGCAGACGTCCGCCTCCAGCGTGTCATCACGCAAGGCGGCAAGGCGGAGCTTGTCCAGTGCGTCGGAGGCGTTGGAGATCAACTCCCGCAGAAACACATCCTTATTTGAGTAGACCGAATGGATCATCATCTGCAGGAGCTGACGCGCCTCCACCTGGAACTCGTACGTCTCAGCCGGCATGACTTGTGCATCCTCCTTGGGCTATGGGTGTCCATGGCGATTGGAGACGGGCCAGCGGCGCGAATCCGCGCGGTGGTGCCGGAGTGCCGCCGACGATCGCGTTGTAGTGCTGTGCGATACGCAGCAGGTATCGGTGCGCGCCGTAGGCGTCCACAATGATGTGGTCGTTGCAGAAGAAGAGCCATGTGCTGCCGGGTGTCTCGATGAGCGTGTGCGAACACAACGGGCTTCCGCCGAGCAGGCCGAACGGTACGCCGAGCGAGCGGTTCATATGGTCGAAGGCCGCGTCGTCGCCGCTCAGTTCGAGCGACGACCAGGGCGCGGGGCCTGGAAGGGGTATGACCTGCCGGACGTCGCCGTCGTGTTCCTCGAAGACGACACGCAGCGCTTCCGTCTCCGCGTACGCCCTGTCCACGGCGGTCTTGAGCGCGTCCCGGTCGAGTCCGCCGGTGAACCGGAAGAAGGCGCCGCAGTTGTCCTTGGGGTCGTCGGGCTCTGGCCGGCGCCAGGTCCACCGACGCCGCTGGGAGGCCAGCAGCGGCAGTGAGGTGCCGGATGCGAGGGCGGTCACGCTACTGCCTTTCGGCGCGGATGAAGTCGGCGAGGAATGAGGCGAGCGCGCGTATGGTCGGGTGGTCCCAGACGACCGTGACGTCCGGTACGACACCGAAGGCGTCCTCGATCTCGGTGAGGACAGCTACGGCGGACACCGAGTCGAGCCCGTAGTCGCTCAGCAGCACGTCCGGGTCGATCTCCCTCACGGACATGTCGGCGTACTGGGCGACGGACTGGGTGAGCCAGATGATGAGCGCCTCGGTCGAGATTTCCTCGTCAAGCAGCGTCATGGAGCGTTCCTTCTCTTCAGAGGTTTGTCATGGCCTGGGTCAGGTCCCGAAGACGGGATGAGCCGTCCATCCCAGATCGCGGCCGCCGTCGCACCTGGCGAGGAGTTCAGCGAACAAGCGGTTCTCGATCTGGTCGGGAAGGCGCCCCGCCGAGCACCCGGCGATCCGGGTCAGCGCGGCCACCAGCCAGGCCGGCATCCAGGAGGTACCCGACCGCCTGTTGTGGCGCCATGTCTCCAAGCATGCTCCGGCGAGTGCCAGACGGACGTACCTGTCCACGAGCCTGGCGGTGCTCGGTGATGCGCCCGAGCCGAGTTCGCTTGCGGGCAGGTGCGCGCACCTGTCGCTGAGACGCTGCGCCTCAGCGGCGAGCGCGTCGGCCAGGGGACGGATCAACTCGGCCTCTTGCCCCCGCTCCTCGTCGAGGGCGGCCAGCCCCGCCCGCAGCCCGCCGAAGAGGTGATCCTGCCCGTCGCCGGTCACCCTCAGCCTGGCGAAGTCGAGCGGTGGAAGGTCCGCATCCAGGGCGAACAGGGCCTCGTGCGAGGGTTGCGCGGTTCGCCTGAACCGCCGGGCCAGGAGCGGCATCTGGGGCAGGAGGGTCATCCGGCATGCCGCCTTGCTGATGTGGACGACGCTGATCGCCTGGATGTCCCGCAGGAGCTTCGGGAAGACGGCGGTGGGGCCCTCCGCGACGTACGAATGGGCGCCCAGGGCCGTCGCCAGTTGGTTCATGGCGTCCACGAGCAAAGTCGGCAGGAGGTATTTGACCGCTGAAGCCTGGACGGGGCCCTCGCCGGGGTGCACGTGCAGGGTCCTTGCCGCGGCGGTCGAGAAGGCGTCGGCGGCCAGCAGGGCGACGAAGGCATCGACCAGCTTGGACTTCAGGTGCGGCATTTCGATCGCCGGTCCGCCGTAGAGGGTCCGGCCGCGCAGGTGGCGTACCGTGCATCGCAGGGCGGTGTCGAGGACCGGGGTCATCATCGCGGGCAGCGCGATCCTGGTGAGCTGGAAGGCCTTCATCGTGTTTTCGGCACCGCGGCCGGGCTCGCCCAGAACCCGTGCCGCGTCGACCGGTGCCGCGTCGAAGGAGATCCCGCCGAGATGGACTCCGCGCAGGCCGACCGTACCGAACCGGGGCAGGTGCGTCACCCGTTCGCCGATGAGGTCCTCGTGCCGCAGCAGGAGCTGGGAGTGGGTCTGTCCGGCCCGGAGCTCGCCCGTCGCCGCGAACAGCACCAGCGCTCGGGCGCGGGAGACGTTGGCGATGACCTCCTTGCGGCCGTCGAGTACCAGCCGGTCACCGGCCGGCCGCGCGGAGAAGTCGACTGCCGCGAAGTCGCTGCCGTGATCCAGTTCGTGGTAGGCGCAGGCGAGACGGTGGCCGGCGAGCAGGGTGTCGGCGATGTGGCGGCGCTGATCGTCGTTTCCGGCGAGCCAGACGCAGACACCGGCGAGCAGGGAACTCGTCACGTACCCGGCTCCCAGACCGGGATCGCGGCGGCTGGCCACCCGGCCGACCGCGATGAGGTCGTCCAGGCGGGAGAAGCGGCCACCCCACGTGCGCGGCACCAGTTCGGCGTTCATCCCGAACTCGGTGAGCGCGTCCTCCCCGGCTTTGAACGTGTCACCCTGCTCGTCCGCGTCGAGGACGGCGCCGTACCCCAACGGGTTGTCCGGATCGAACGGGTCGCCGAGGCGTTGCTCCAGCGCGGCTACTCGCTGGAGCGCGGGTGTGCTCACCACGGCGTCTTCTCCTGGTCTCGGGGAAACAATGTGGCGGCGCCCCCGCCTTCGAGTGCGTGTGTGGCAAGAGCCGCGAACACCTCGTCGCTCGCGTGCCAGTCCACGACGAGCCGTTCGACGACCAACTCCAGGCAGACGCGCGTCAGCGCCCGGCTACGGCTGTCGTGAAAATGCGACAGGACCAGCAGACACGCGGCGCCCGCGACGCACCACTCGTAGCGCTCGGCGAGCAGGAAGACATCCGCGTCCGGCATGCCCGGTCCGGCACGGTGGGCGGCGAGGGCAGCGTGCACGTCGGCGCAGGCAGCCTCGAACGCGTCCAGCACCGCGCCGAAGGCCGGGCTGCCCAATCCGAGTTCGCGAACGCGGTGCAGCAGCCCCGGAACGCCGAGCACCAGAGCGCAGCCGGAAGGTGACATCAGCATGAGGTGGTCGCGCCTGAAGTCCGGCACCGGTCCGGCGACGAGGGCGCCCAGCCGGTCCGCTGCCAAAACGTCAACTGCGCCGTAGCCCCGGCCGAGCCTTCTGAACTGGCTGATCAGCATCTGTCGGTTGACCAAAGTGGTGCCGTCGAAGATCGCCACGATCCGGTGGTCGCGTTCCAGCTTGGCGAACTCACCGTGGGCGAAGACGCCGGTCAGATACCCTCTCGCACCCAGCAGTTCACGGATCTGTCCGATCGCTTCTTCGACGATCGTCGGCACGAAGGCCTTGCAGACGGCGGACAGCAGGCTCATCTCGTGGGGGAGGACGTGGATCGCGCGAGTGGCGACGGCGGTCACCGCTTCGGCGAGGAGCAGCCGTGCGGTAGCCCGGCCCAACTCATCGCGCACCAGCGGCATCTCGGCCAGCGATCGGCCGTACAGCCTGCGCTCCCGGAGGAACCGGACAGCAAGGGCGATCGCGTGGTCACCGGCGCCCAGCGACAGCGCTGCGCAGGAGGTCCGGGTCAGCTGCAGCGCCTTCAGGACGATCTCGGCGCCCTGGCCGGGCTCGCCGACCACCGCGGTGGGCGGTACGACCACTCCCTGGAGCGACAGGCCGCTGATGTCGGCGCCCCGGATGCCAAGGGTTTTGACCTTGGCCAGGTGACGTACCTCTCCGGCCACGGCTTCTCGCTTGTCCACCACGAAAAGGCTGAAGCCACGGGGCCCTCCTTCTGGAGAGGTGCGGGCGAGCACGCAGGCCAGTCGTCCACGAGTGGCGTTGTTGATCAGCCACTTCTCCCCGTCGAGCCGCCAGCCGTCCGCCACTCGCTCGGCGGTCAGCTCACCCGCGAGGATGTCGCTGCCGTGGCCCCGTTCGGTGAGTCCCCAGCAGACCGCCGCTCCCCCGGCAATGTGCCGCCCGAGCCACTCGGCCACGTCCGGGGTTCCCGCAACCCACACCGACACAGCTCCGAGGAAGGTCTTTCCGTGCGCGATCGCGACGGTGAGATCGTGGCGCGCGACAGCACGGATCATGGCAACCACCTGCGGGAAGCCGGTGAGCTTCCCACCGTGCCGCGCCGGCACGTAGTAGGCCGTCAGACCGGCCTCGTCCAGGGCTTGGCAGGCCGCAGCCGGGAACGCCTCGGCCGTGTCCAGCCGAGCGAGCTCCTTGGGTGAGAACGGACCACCGGGCTCCCGCCACCGGTGGAGCGCCTCCTCCAGCGCGCTCACCGCCGACGTCACTGCTTTCGCGCTCATCCGTGGACCGTCTCGGAAACCGGCCGAATCCCGCGGATCCTCGACAAATGGGGGGTCAGGTAGACGTACAGAGGCTTCAGCTCGTCGGCGAGGAATCGACGCCGCATCTCCGTGCGCGCGATCTTGCCGCTGGTGGTGCGCTGTACGTGTCCAGGACGCACCAGCACCAGCCCGTCGAGTTCGACCCCGAACTCCTTGCTCATCCTGTGCCTGACCGCCGAACCCAGCTCGGTGAACGTTTCCTCGGGTGTTCCGGCCGCGATCTCGTGGACCAGGACCAGCAGTTCACCCCCCGCCGGGTGTGCAACGCTGAACGCCGCCCCCGCGCCCGACCTGAGTTCGTAGCGCCGTAGACGTGCCTCCTCCTCCAGATCGTGGGGATGCAGTTTCCTGCCCCGCACGACGATGACCTCCTTGATACGGCCCGCGATGTGAAGCTCGCCGTCCTGCAGAAATCCCAGGTCGCCGGTGCGCAGGAATGTCCGCTCGTCCGAGGAGGTGATGCCGCCGAAAACCGCTTCCGTTGCCTCCGCCGCATTCCAGTAACCGCGGGCGACGCTGCCACTGGATATCCAGATCTCACCGACCTGTCCCTCGGCGAGGGCCGTCCGTGACGCGGGGTCGACGATGCGGACGTCCGCGTCGGTCGGGCGGCCGCAGCTCATCGCGAGGCGTCGGCTGCCGGGCGTCGGCGCCGTCTGATCGGAGAATTCCCGGGTCTTCGGCCGTCTGCGCACGGAGCAGCTCACCAGCAGCGTGGATTCCGCCAGCCCGTAAGCGGGAGCGAATGCCTCCGGGCGGAACCCGGCCGCCGCGAACTTCGTGCTGAACGCGTCCATGATGGACGGGGAAACGGGCTCCGATCCGTTCAACGCCACCGTCCACCTGGACAGATCGAGCCCGGAGACCTGCTCGTCGGTGACACGACGGGTGCACAGCCCGTAGGCGAAGTTCGGTGCCGGGGAGACATCGATGCTCATTTCGTCGATCATGCGGAGCCACAGGTGCGGACGGCGCAAGAAGGTCATCGGGTCCATGGAAACCGACGTACCGCCGAGCACGATCGGCGTGAGCAGTTGGCCGATCAGTCCCATGTCGTGATAGTTCGGCAGCCAGCCGCCGCTGCGTGCCCCGGCACCGACACCGAGGGCCCGTCCGATGGCGTCCGCATTCGCCAGGACGTTGCCATGGGTGAGCATCACGCCCTTCGGCTCTCCGGTGGAACCCGACGTGTACTGCAGCAAGGCCAGGTCGTCGGCTTGGTTGTCCGCCAGCTCGTCGTCGCGCAGGCGAGGGTGCTCCAGCGGCTCCACGTTCAGGACTGGCAGCGGCAGACCGTGCTCTGTGCGCCACTCGACCAAGTCGGATATGAAGCGCGACCCGGTCAGCACCGCGGAGGCGCCCGCGTTCCGGGCGATCGCTGCGAGCCTGCGGCGCTCGTGCGAGAAGCGACCGGGGATCGGAGCCGGTACGGCGACCCTGCCGGTGTACAGGCAACCGAAGAAGGCCGCGGTGAAGGAGTGGCCGGGTGGCACGCAGAGCAGGACCCGGTCGCCTCGCGCGCCCAGTGCCAGCAGTCGGCGGCCGATCCGCCGGGCCAGCAGGTCGATGTCGGCCGCGCTGAACCAGGTGGCATTCGTTCCGCTCGCGTCGGCCCGGTAGTCGCACAACATCGGCGCGTCGGGGTCTTGTGATGCTCTTTGCCGCAGGACCAGGTCGAGGGTGGGCGGACTGTTACTCATCGTGGCATTGCGTCTTTCGTTCTTCTCGAGCCTGTCACCGCTCAATCGGCGCGCAGCGCGAGTTGTCCGGCGCCGGCCTGCTATTAGGAAGCCGGTTTCACCGGGCCTCGGTCACTGTTCCGTTCTGCGCTTTTGACCAGGCGCAATTGTCCTCGACAGACCGCAACATCGCCGCGGCTCTCTCCCCCAGCGGTACGAGCGGAGTTGATGCTACGCAAGCAATGGGCGATAAGCAATCCTGACTTGGGCCATTCCGGGCCGCCCAATCCCGCGACTTTGCTCGACTGAGCAATGAGTTGGAGAACTGACTGCTCAATCGAGCATCGTCCTTCCGGAATCGAGACGGAAATGGCGTTACCGCCATATGCTGGGTCTTCGAAATTGATGGGGATGCCGCGGTGACGGGCGGGCTGGCCGGTCATGTTGTGTGAGGTAGTTGGGGTGCGGGTGGCCCGCACGCACGGAGCCCGCGGGCTTTCGTGATCATGGTTGTTCTCTCGGCTCGTTCACCGAGGCGATACGTGCGGTGCCCGCCGGGATGCGCACCACCATCGCCCTGCGCCGGGCGGCGGGGGCCGCGGTCTGCGACGGCTCCCGCACCGTCGTGCAGGCCGGCCGCGACCTGTCCTTGAGCTGGCCCATCGTGCAGCGCTGCTTCGAGGACTACGCCGCGACGGTCCTGCCCAAGACGCCGCCCGCGACCGAGGCGGTCGGGATCGACGAGACCCGGAGAGGCAAACCGGTGTGGAAGCAGAACTTCTCCACCGCCATGTGGGAACGGGTCGAGGACGCCTGGCACATCGGCTTCGTCGACGCGATCGGCGGGCAAGGACTGTTCGGCCAGGTCGAGGGCCGCAACGCGACATCGGTCGCCGACTGGCTCAACGCCCAGCTCGCCTCCTGGCGTGAGCAGATCCGCTACGTCGCCATCGACCTGTGTTCCACCTTCCGCGCCGCCATCCACGCGCTCTGCCACACGCGGCCGTGGTCGTCGACTGGCTTCCACATCGTGCAACTCGCCCAGCGCAACCTCGCCGACCTGCGCCGCCGCCTCACATGGAAACAACATAGTCTCCGGGCTCGCAAGGGCGACAGCATCATTACCGTCCGTAAACCCCTGCGCCGCAACAAAGAGGACCTCGCCGAGGATCAACCCGCCATCCTTGAAGCCGAGTTGGAGTACATGGGCACCTACGGCCGGCAGATCTACGCGGCCTGGCAGGCCAAGGAACTCCTGCGTGACCTCCTCCACCTGGCCGTCAGCCGCACCCACGTCACCCCCGACCGCTCCACGATCTCCGCCGCCCGCCAACGCTTCTTCGCCCACGTCGCCGACCACGCCCACCTGCCCGAACTCCGCACCCTCGCCGAGACCATCGAGCAGTGGTGGGACGGCATCGAGACCTACCTGACCACCGGCATCACCAACGCTGCCTCCGAAGGCAGTAACCGCCTCATCAAGCTCGAAGCACGCAACGCCTTCGGCTTCAGGGAGCGAGAGAACCAGCGTCTGCGCTCACGCTGTGCGAGCACTCGGCGGAGCCGACGAGAGGCGCTTCGGGATGCGGCGGACTGATGGCCGCGTCCGACGTCCTTGGGCTCCCTTGCCCTGCGAACGAGACGGCTGTTCCGCTCAGGAAGGGTCCACTGAATGCCGCCACTTTGAGTGGCGGCATTCAGTGGGACGACTTCGCCATGCCGTCGCTTCCGCCGTGATCAGAAGTCGAACTCAGTGAAACCTGCGGAGTCGTTGAAGTACTTGGTAGCCACGGCCAGCCAGTACCCGTTGACCTTTCGGTAGCCGACAGCTTCCTCGTTGGTGTTCCCAACCAGCGAGGTCTGCCAGCACTTGCCGGGCTCGATGATGGTCGAAGACCATTCCCCTCGGTAGGGGAACTGGACGAATTCCTGGGAAGACGTCTTGTTGCAGGACTGGAAGTTGAGAGGGCTGGCATGAGCTGCGGGTGCCGACATCAGTACAGCCGCGAGTATGCCTGCGGAGGTGACGCCGATCGTGGTTTTGATGCGCATGAGCACGGTCTTCAGTGCCTTCCATGTCGGAGACGAACCGACCGTGAGATGGCCGGTCCCTTCTCTAGACGCATTACGTTCACCGTGGTTCATGCGAGTTTTGATCGACGTGGTAGTGCAACGTAATCTGGGGGTATTTCGGAAATATCGTGCGGCCTGACGTACCCGTAGTCGGGGTGTCTCCTCAGACGGGTGCGGGTGTACTCGACCGAACACGTATGGCACCTTCCGCCCGTGGCACCAGGCTCGAAGCTGCGGGCCACGGCCGTAGCCGGGCATCCGCCAGCACCCAGCAGAACGGCACCCAGCCCGCCCGGGTCTGCTCGAGCATTGTGATGGCCAGATCGGGCGGCGAGGTGGATGAACTGCCCTCAGCGGTCGAACGGCACCGCGACACGGTCGAGGTGACCGGCATCGCGTACCACCTGGACACGACCGGTCTCACGGAGATGGTCCTGTCCCTCTCACCGTAGGCAACATCAGGGCACTGTCGTCAAAGACGGTCGGCGCCCCCCCGGCCCGGCATGCGCGACGGCCCGCCCCAGACAGGATGCTGTTGGCGCATTCCGCGGGCGATGCACACGGGCCGCCGGGGACCGCGGGCCGCTGGGCAAACGGTGCGCGGAGTGTGACGGTTTCCGGAACAACCGGCACACTCCGCGGGAGGATCACCCGGCACCGGCGGATTCGCCAACAGCGTCCCAGGCAGGGGCGGGCCGTCGAGTCCGTGCAGTTCTGTTCCAGGCGTCAGTTGGTCTTCGACGTGCCGCGACGGCGAATGCCGAAGTACATCGCGCCGCCGATGACGACCAGGACACCGGCGATCCCGGCGATCAGGGGCGTGCTGGAGCTGGCACCGGTCTCTGCCAGGTCCGAGGTGCCGGCCGCGGGTGAAGGGGTGGTGTCCCCGGTGGTGGCGGGGGCCGTGGTCTCCGACGTCGACGGGGTGGCGGAAGAGGACAGCGTCTCCGAGGCGGACGGAGTGGTCGAAGCCGACGGGGTGGTCTCCGAGGTCGTGCAGGCATTGGAGGGCGTCGTCAGGTTCGGCGAGATGTCCTCGTCGAGGACACCCTCGACGGTGACGCGGACGCGGTACTCGGCGTTCGGAGCCCAGGCCTCGGAGAATGTGATGGTGGCGCCCTGGCTGGTGCCGGTGACCGTCTGCTCGCCGGCCTTCCGGGCGTCCGCGCCATTCGACTTCAGGTAGACCGACACGGTTGCTTCCTTGCCGGTGGAGTCCGTGTCGGTCACGGTGATGATGCCCTTCCCGTTGTCGTCGCAGGACGCGACGGCCGAGAAGTCACGGATGTTGCAGGCAAGCGCGTTTCCGGCGGCGCCGAGCGCGAGCGCGGCGGTGGCGGAGGCGATGCCGAGGAAGTACACCGCGCGTGCGGTGCGGGAGGATATGGACACGGCTGCCCTTCACAGGATGTGCAACAGCGGGGAGTTTGGGGGGACGTTGCTCCTACGCGGCATCCCCAAGAGACTCACAGGTCTATAAGCGGCGGGTAAGTGCCTTCAACGCCGATGCCCGGCAAGGCAGGCCGACGACGTCCTGCGGGCGGTCGCCCGACAGCTCGCCGCTACGCCGAACACTATGCGCGTTCCCTTTGGCGGAACGGCGGGCGACGGAGTCCGACGGTGCTGAGGCACCCGGCCGCCCGTAGCCGAGCCGAACAGGCCGCCCGTGACACCGCGAGCGGCCTGCTGCTCCAGTGGGACCTACTGACTCTCCGTCAGCGCGCTCGTACGGCGCCTGCGCGCGAAGTAGACCGCGGCGGTGCCGGCCACCACGACCGCGAGACCGGCACCCGCGAGGACGGGGGCGCTGCTCGACGCGCCGGTCTCGGCGAGATCTCCGTCCGTGGTCGGGTGGTTCGCCCCCGTGTCCTTGCCGGGCTCGGGCGTGGTCGACTCACTGGAGTCCGGGGACGCGCCCGCACCGGCCGCGTCGTTCTTGGCGAGCACCGCCGCGACGGCGCCTGCGATCACTTTGTGGCCGTCGGCGTTGGGGTGGGGGTCCTTCTTCGGCGTGCACGCCCAGGTCAGCTGACAGATCTTGGCCACGTTTGCCGGTACCTCGCCCGCGCCGGGCACGTTCACCAGGGTGGTGAAGTTGTCCGAGGAGAAGGCCCCGGCCAAGTCCGCCACCTTGAAGCCGGCGGACTTGTACACCTGTGTGATTGCCGAGTTGCCGCCCTCGACCAGGGGTACCGACTCCTTGGCGGCCTGCTGCCCCTTCGCACCCAGCAGCCAGTTCGCCAGGAACGGGTTGTAGTACGTCGAGCCCACGAACTGGGTGTTCTTCGCGCCCGCCTCGCGGAGCGCGCCCGCGATCTGGGCGAGGTTCTTGCCCATGGTCTGGCTCGCGCTGTTCAGGCACGCCCCGTCGGGGGTACCGGCCGGGCTGACGCATGCCTGGATGTCGTTGGCACCCACGCTGAGGGTCACGTAGGCGACCTTGCCGTGGTGCTGGGCCATGGCCTTCAGGGCGGCGTCCAGTTGGGACTTGGCGTGCGGGTAGTCGCACTTTCCGCCCTTGATCAGAGACTCGGTGGTCTCACCCGTGCAGCCGAGGCGTATGTGCTTCAGTCCGGGGGTGCGCTGCTTGAGCTGCGCGTAGAGCTGGTCGGTGTAGGCGAGGTCGGTGTCCTTGTCCACGTCCGGCTGGTAGCCGGTGGCCAGGGAGTCCCCGAGCGAGATGTAGTACTGGGTGTCCTTGCCGTTGGCCGCCTCGTCGGCGAGGGCCAGTCCGGGCGTGCTCAGCACGATCGTCATAGCGGAGATGGCCAGTCGGGGGCCGAAACTCTGAAAGGCTCTCATCACTTGCTTATGCGCTTTCCAGTTGGTGGGGCTTTGAGTGCCGAAAGCGTGGCGTGAAGCGTGGCTGGAAGCAGCGAAAACTCAGCAGCTGCGGTTTCCGGGCACCCAAAGAAGGACGTGGTGAAGGCATAGGGGGATTTCCGCCTCCGTGAGACTGCAGGATCTGCTCTACTTCCTCTGGGGGCGCGGGCGTCAACCTAGCATGGCTAGAAACCGGCTTGGGTGTGGTGGGCCGAGAAAGTGACAGTCGCAACGGCACGTGTAGCCGTCAGAAGGACTCGATCAGTCGGGAATTGGTGACCGGACACGTTGATAGCCATTCGCTGAGTGATCGACCGGGTGGTGAATCCTTCTCGCGGCCAGGACGCCGCCCCCTGAAGCGCATGACGGTAACGCCATTTTCGTCTCGATTTCGGAAGTGCGATGCTCAATTGAGCCGTTGGTTCTCCATCTCATTGCTCATTCGAGCAATGTTGGGGGATTTGGCGGCCGGGAAGGGCTCAAGTCATGATTGCTTATCCGCCATTGCTCGCGTAGTATCAACTTTGCTTGTACTGCTGGAGAGAGGGTCGCGGCGACGTTGCGGTCTGGCGGGGATAATTGCGCCTGGTCGAAGCGCGGGACGGAGTAGTGGCCGCGGTCATGTCTCTTTCCTTATCGCGTCGGATGCCAGTGCCCGGGCGCAGATACAGCGGAAGCTTCTCCGGGCCGGCTCTGCTCACAACTCACAACGGCCGTTTCCGGCACTCGGTTCACGAACATGGGCGGACGGGAACGGCAAGAACGGTCGGAGACGCTGCCGCCTCGCGGGGAGCCGCGAGGAACACGCTTCAAGAGGCTGTGGGATGAGTGAGCGGCGGCGGGCCGTGGTGATCGGCGCGGGCATCGCGGGGCTGTGTGCCGCCCCGGGGGCTGGCGAGCAGATCCGATTACCGGGTGCTGGTCCTGCACCGAGACGATCTTCCAGACGGGCCGGAGTTCCGCTCGGCGGTGCCCCAGGGACGGCACGCCCACGGTATTCTGGTAACCGGTCAGGACGCCACGGAGGAATGGTTTCCCGGCATCACCGCGGAACTCGTCGCGGTCGGTGGCGCACGGCTGCATCACCGCGTCGAGGCACGCGTGGTCCAGTACGGCCACGCTTTCCAGCGCGTCACCTCGCGGTGCCATTTCCTCACCGTGACCCGGCCGCTCCTGGAATTGGTGCTGCGTCGGCGCATCGCTTCGGCACCCGAGGTGACGATCCTCCCCAACCGCGCGGTAAGCGGCCTGTGCGGCGGAGCACACCGCGTGACGGGAGTGCGGCTCGACGACGGCGAGGCCCTCGACGCGGATCTGGTCGCCGATTGCTCGGGTCCGTCGGGACGCTCGGACCGGTGGCCGGACCAGGGTGCCCCGGCACCGGACGTGCCACAGGTGAAGACAGCGCGGATACGCCAGTCGGCTGTTCAGAAGGCAGGTCGACGGCCAGGTGGGAGGGACGACGGCCGCCTACATCCTCGCCCCACGTCGCGAGAGCGCCCGCCTCCGTGGCACATCTGGCGAAGCCGCCGACACTCCTACTTCCGGTCGTCAATCGTGGCGCGTGTAGCGGCTCTTAGCTCAAGGACGTGAGCCGCGGCTTCGGCCGTCACCCGTGTGTGCGAAAGCCGAGGATCACGTTGTGGCCGCCGAATCCGAAGGAGTTGTTGAGGGCGACGACCGGGCCGTCCGGCAGCGGCCGGGGGGCCGCGGAGACCAGGGAGGGGTCGACCTCGTCGTCGAGGTCGGTGATGTTGATGGTCGGGGGAGCCACCCGCTGGTGCAGGGCCAGCACCGTGGCGACGGTCTCGACACCGCCCGCGCCACCGAGCAGGTGACCGGTCATGGACTTGGTGGCGGAGACGGCGACATGGTCCAGGTCCTCGCCCAACACCTTCTCCAGGGCTCGGAGTTCGGCGATGTCGCCGTGTGGGGTCGAAGTGGCGTGCGCGTTGATGTGCGCGAT
>NZ_JBJDQL010000067.1:0-30744 GCF_044903305.1 Streptomyces sp. NPDC019531
GCAGCCTCGGCTATCGCAGTCCCGCCGAGTATGAGACCGCGCTCGCAGCCTGACCACCACACCGATGGTGTCCGTCAAAGCGGAACAAGCTCAGTTGAGAGTCATCGGAAAGGTTCCTCCTGGGGCGCCGGGCATCTGGTCGGTTCCGCTATCCCGGAACGATCGTTTCAAGATAGCGGGAGGAGAGGCATCTTGGAACCATCATTTCAAGATGTTGAGGACTGAGACATGCCGGACGTCAAATACTTCGATCCCGACACGGCCCTGGACACGGCAATGCGGCTGTTCTGGCGCCAGGGCACGGCCGCGACCGGAATCCAGGACGTCGTGACGGCGACCGGCCTGAACCGCTCCAGCCTCTACGCCACCTTCGGTGGCAAACAGGAGCTGTACCGGGCCCGCACTGCGCCGGTACATCGAGCAACGCTCCCGGCCGGCGTTCAGCCGCCTGGCGGAAGACGGCCGCGGCCTGCCCGCCGTCCACGACTTCTTCGCTGCGCTGATCGAGGCCCGCTGCTCAGGCGCGTACGCCCGCTGGGGCTGCATGGTCTCCAACGCTCACGCCGGCGGCGAAAACGGTGACCCCGGCATCCGGGCCGCCCTCGACCGGCACCACGCGGAGCTACGGGAGGCGCTGCGCACGGCGCTCACCGCCGGCGTGGCCAAGGGGCAGCTCCAACCCGGCACCGATCCCGGGGCTGCGGCCGACCTGCTGGCCCTGCTCGCCTACGGAGTCAATCTGCGCTCCCGATCAGGTGCCGATGCCGGGGAGCTGACGACGACCGTAACCGGCGTCCTCGACGCGCTAGGGGCCGCGTAGCCGGGCCCGTACGGCATGCCGTATCAGCGAGGTCGGGGCAGACACCGGCACTCGCTGGACGAGGCCGTTGGCGAACCCTCCTCGGTTCCAGGGCTGCTTCAGTGGCTGAGTGTTCCCCACCTCCTCGTGGGCACGGGCGCTCGATCCCGGGCCTGGCGAGGGGACTGCTGACGCGCACCCGCCGTCCGTGGCGGTGAAACGGTCTCCCCATCGCACCGGACGGAGGAGGCGCTGCGGCCGTGCTCCGCCGGGATCGTACTGATGGGATGGGCGGCGCGTGCTCCGGTGCCGGACTCGTCGCGGAGATCCCTTATTGAGTTCCCTTCCTGGACAGCGCATTGAAGGCTATCGACCGGTCGCGTCTCTGCTCGAGGCGAGTGGATGGGCGCATCGAGGGCGCGAGGCCGGTGCTGTCCACGCTCGGGGGTGGGCGGCGGCTGCCGGCTGGGCGGGGACGGCTGTGGACGTCGTACGCACTGTCGGCCCGGCCTGCCGTGGCGGCGGCAGGCGTCAGACGTCTTTGGCCGGCCAGTCCAGCAGCCGGGCGCCGATCACCGCGGTCTGGAGCATGTAGCGGTGGGACGGGTCGGCGGGGTTGGCGCCGGTGAGTTTGTGGATGCGCTCCAGACGGTAGGTCAGGGCTCGCACGCTGAGGGTGAGGCGGCGGGCGGCCTCGGCGGCCACGCAGCCGGAGTCGAAGTACGCGGTGAGGGTGTCGAGGAGGGGCTGGGCGCCGCCGCGGGCCGTGATGAGCGGGCCCAGCGTGTCGGCGACGAGGTCGGCCATGGCTTGTCGGTCGCGAGTGAGGACGGGGTAGACCAGCAGGTCGGCGGCGCGCAGGACCGGGTCGTCGAGGTCGAGGCGCTCGGCGAGTTCGAGGACGCCCAGAGCTTCCTCGTAGGACTGGACGACGCCTCCGGGGCCGGGCTGGGGGCGGCCGATGGCGACCCGGCCGCCGTCGGTAGCCGCGTGGGCCTGCTTGGCGAAGTAGGCGAGTACCTCGTCCTGGTGGCCGGGGGCGATGCACAGCAGTCGGCCGTCCTTGGTGGTGAGCAGGACGTTGCGGTCGCCGAAGCGGGAGATGAGTGCCCGTTCCACCTGTCGGGGCACCGGGTCGCCCTCGTCGTAGGCGGCGGGGCCCTGCGCGACGGCGACTGCGTGTGCGTGGGACAGGCGCAGGCCGAAGCGTTCGGCGCGTTCGGCGAGGCGGCCGAGGTCGCTGCGGCCGTAGAGGAGGTCGTCGATGAACTCCCGGCGGGCGGCCTCTTCCTGGCGCACGGCCAGGAGTTGGGCGCGTTCGTATCCCTCGGCGAAGGCGTCGATGACCTGCTGTACTGCGGCCAGTGCGTCGTCGGCGGAGCCGGGCGAGCCGGGCCAGGCCGTGCGGGCAGCGGTCAGATGTGCGCTGACGAGGGCGCGCAGTCCGTGGCCTGCCTCGGCGGCCTGCTCACCGAGGGCGCGGCGGGAGGCGATCTCGTCCCGGGCGAGGCGTCGCCCGGTGGCCGATACCTCGGCCAGGATCTCGGCGTAACCGTCCAGATACTGCTCGGGAAGTTCCCGGTCCGTCACGTCGTCCCCCGGATTCTTGACGTGCCGCTGACGGTTTCTTGGCGGCCACCGGCATGCAGACCCTAATGAACGCTGCCGGGAACCGGCAATGCGCGGCCCGGATCGGATCGGGCAGCATGGCTCGTGGGGAGCACGGCGGATGGTTCCGGTGCCGGACACCGGCAGGTGCCCGGCACCGAGGCCGGAAACGGCCCCGCGCCGTCGGAGGCGACTGGTGCGCGCAGCAGGTGGAGAGGGGGACCGGGAGATGCGGACATTCTTGGCAGCGGCCACGGGTCTGCCCACGATCCTGCTGACCGCTGCCCTCGTCGTGGTCGTCTGCTTCTGGCTCCTGGCCGCCGTGGGCGCAGCTGGCGTGGACAGTTTCGACACGGATGTGGACCTTCGGGCGTGGCGTATGGGCGGGGTGCCCGTGGCGGTCGCCTTCTCTGTCTTGACCGTGCTCGCCTGGTGCCTGAGTGTCGGAGCAGCGGTTCTGCTTGCCGTGTACGCGCGCCCAGGGCCGGTCGCCGGGATGTTGCGCCTTGTCGTGCCCGTCGGGGCGCTGTTCGTCGCCTGGGCCGCGACCTGCCTGATCGTACGTCCGTTGCACCGCCTCTTCCCGGATGAACCCGTGCCGTCCGTGCCGAGCGAGGCTCGCCTGGGTGCCGCTGAGCCGTCGGATGCCGACAGCCGGGATCCCTACGGGGGCGTGTCGCGCGGCGCCGCGCTCCCTTCGCGGGGCCGCGCCGCCTGAGCCGCGCCGTCGCCGGATCTCGTCTCCGGTCCTTTCTGCTTCACGCTCAACTCCCTTACGCCTGAAGGACGTATGCCATGGTTGTCATGCTCGTGGGCATCGGCGTGCTCGTCGCCGTCTGCCTCGTTGTCGTCACTGTCGTCTCCCAGCTCTTTCGCAAGGTGGAGCAGGGCAAGGCGCTGATCGTCTCCAAGTTGCGCAAGGTCGACGTGACCTTCACCGGGCAGGTCGTCCTGCCGGTGCTGCACAAGGCCGAGGTGATGGACATCTCGGTGAAGACGATCGAGATCACGCGCTCCGGCCGGGACGGTCTCATCTGTCAGGACAACATCCGTGCGGACATCCGGATCTCGTTCTTCGTGAAGGTCAACAAGACCGTCGAGGACGTCATCAAGGTCGCCCAGTCCGTCGGCACCGCGAGGGCGAGTGACCGGGACACGCTGCAGGAGTTGTTCCACGCGAAGTTCTCCGAGGCGCTGAAGACCGTCGGCAAGCAGCTGGACTTCACCGACCTGTACACCAAGCGCGAGGAGCTGCGGTACCGGATCATCGAGGTCATCGGCGTCGACCTCAACGGCTACCACTTGGAGGACGCGGCGATCGACTACCTGGAGCAGACGCCGCTGACCCAGCTCGACCCGGCCAACGTCCTCGACGCCCAGGGCATCCGCAAGATCACCGAGCTGACGGCCGTGGAGCACGTGCGCACCAACGAGGCCCAGCGCACCGAGGAGAAGGAGATCACCCGGCAGAACGTCGACGCGCGTGAAGCGATCCTGGAGCTGGAGCGCCGGCAGGCCGACGCCGAGATCAAGCAGAAGCGGGAGATCGACACCGTACGGGCGCGGGAGGAGGCCGAGACGGCGCGGGTTATGGAGGAGGAGCGGCTGCGATCACAGGGCGCCTTCCTCAAGACCGAGGAGCAGCTCGGCATCCAGCGGGAGAATCAGTCCCGCGAGGTGGCCGTCGCCGCGAAGAACCGCGAGCGGGTCATCGCCATTGAGAACGAGCGCATCGAGAAGGACCGCCTCCTCGAAGTCATCGCACGGGAGCGGGAGACACAGCTGACCCGGATCGCCGCCGACAAGGAGGTCGAGGCGGAGAAGCGGGAGATCGCCGAGGTCATCCGCGAGCGGGTCGCGGTGGACCGGACGGTCGCCGAGCAGGAGGAGTCCATCAAGACGCTGCGTTCCGTGGAGGAAGCCGAGCGCGGCCGCCAGACCGTGATCATCGCCGCCGAGGCCGAGGCGCAGGAGCAGCTGGTCAAGGACATCAAGGCCGCCGAGGCCGCCGAGCAGGCCGCCGTGCACCGCGCCGCCGAAGAACTCACCCTGGCCGACGCCCGGTTGAAGACCGCCGACCTCGACGCGCAGGCCAAGCTGCGGCTGGCCGAGGGCGTCCAGGCGGAGTGCGCCGCCGAGGGGCTGGCCGCCGTCCAGGTCCGCGACAAGGAGGCCGAGGTCATCGAGAAGGCCGGCCGCGCGGAGGCTGAGGCGACGCAGGCACGCATGCTGGCGGAGGCCGAGGGCGCCAAGGCGAAAGCGCTCGCCGAGGCCGACGGCATCGGCGAGAAGCTCAAGGCGGAGGCCGCCGGCCTCACCGAGAAGGCCGCCGCGATGGCCGCCCTCGACGACGCCTCACGCGGCCACGAGGAGTACCGGCTGCGCCTGCAGGCCGAGAAGGACATCCGCCTTGCCGGGCTGGACGTGCAGCGGCAGGTCGCCGAGGCACAGGCCACGGTCCTCGCCACCGGGCTGGAGAACGCCGACATCAACATCGTCGGCGGCGAGTCGGTCTTCTTCGACCGGTTGATGTCCTCCATCGCGCTCGGCAAGGGCGTCGACGGCTTCGTCCAGCACTCCGACACGGCCCAGGCGCTCGTGAAGCCCTGGCTGGACGGCTCCTCCAGCTTCACCGACGACCTGAGCCGTGTTCTCAGCTCCGTCTCGACAGCCGACGTGCAGAACCTGACGGTCTCCGCCCTGCTCATGAAGCTCATGACCAACGGCGGCGCGAACGCCGGACAGTTCCAGCAGCTCCTCGACAAGGCCGGCGAACTGGGCCTTGCCGACACATCGCTGGCCGCGCTCAACGGCAGCGTCAGGGCCTGACCTGTACTGCCCCGGCCCGTGGTCGGGTGCGGCCGCCCTGGGGAGGGCAGCTCCGGACCACGTTTCTCCGACTTCCGAGAGGGACCCATGACCACCGGGACCACCGGTTTGGACACCGGCACGTACGAGGTGCTGCGGGACCGGCTCACCGCGCAGGCCGCCGAGCTCGCCCGCCGCGCCGAAGCGCTCAACGACAGGCGTGCCGAGGAGTTCGGCTCGACGCGATTCGAGCTGTCCGGCGCCAAGCGGCTGCGCACCGAGCTCAACTGCGTACCCCGCGACATCGTCTCCGTCGGCGACGTGCTGCTTTTCGGCTACAACGTCTTCCTCGGCCTGAAGCCGGACACGGCCGTGGGTGACGTCTTCGCACTGCACGACCGCGAGCTGCGCCGGCTTCCCGACGACGCCGTGCCCGGTCTGCTCGACGACCCCGCCTTCCTACGGGAGTTCACGGCCCTCTACCGCTATTACCGCCAAACCCATCTCCTCCAACTCCTCCACGCGGACGGGAAGTTGCTCGCCGTCTTCCAGACCGGCGAGAAGGCCGACGACATCCGGGTCCTGCGCTGGGCCCTGACGGACGACGGCCGGGCGTCCTTCCTCGACGCGCGCGGCGAGCGCGACCACGTCTTCCCGCCCTCCCACGACTTCGAGTGGACCGAGACGACCCGGGAGGATCACGTCCTCGGCCGCCACCCGCACGTCTCCGTCCAGGACGAGGTGTACGTCGAGACGCTCGGCGGTGCCCTCACCGTCAAGGTCGAGAACAACACCGAGACCGGCCAGGGCATCTACAGCGAACCCGTCGACGAACCGCTCCAGTCCCTCGCCGACGCGGACATCGCGTACGCGCGCGTGGGCGCCCTGATCCTGCTGCGGATCCGCCCGTACAAGGAGGAGACGCTCCGCTACCTGGTGTTCAACACCCTCTCCAGGAGGGTGATCCGCCTCGACGGCATCGGGCAAGCGTGTCGCCGGCTGCCGGAGGACCAGGGGATCGTCTTCCCCGGCGGCTACTGCCTGGTCACCGGTACGCACAAGACCTTCGACGGCATCGCCGCCCCTTCGGACATGGCAGCCCTGGAAGTCGAGCGCGTGGTCCGCTCCCCGAACGGCGAGGACGTGCTGTTCGCCTTCCACGCACGCGTGGAGGGACGCAGCCTCTTGCTGCCGTACAACGTGATCCGCAAGGAGGTCGCCACCCCACTGTCCTGCCACGGCTGGGCGCTCTTCGACGACGGCACCCTGATGGTGCTGCGTGCCGACAGCGACGAACCGCAGCGTGTCCACCCGCTCCAGCTGTGGAAGTCGCCGTACGTCTCCGACACCCACGCCGCCGCGCAGCCCGTCGGCACCGGACCGCTGGCCCGCATCGGCAACGCCGACCTCGTGCGCGGTATCTCCGACTGCCTCTCCATCCCCCAAGCCGTCACCGAGACCACCCCGACGAGCGAGGTGTACGAGGCACTGGCCGCCGCCTGCGTCCGGGCGGCGGACTCCCACTACTGGCTGGGCGAGCCCGAACTCGGCGATCTGCACAAGCCGCTCACGCAGGTGCGGGCCACCGCCGAGCAGGTCCTGGCCGAGTTCGAGACCGTCCAGGCCCTCACCCGGCAGGCGGCGGACGCGCTCACCGAGGCCGCGGCGCGGGTCGCCGCCGTCGTTCGACGCCTGCGCGGCGAGGCCCCGCGCAGTGCCGCTGCCTGGGTGTCCGGCCTGACCGAACTGCGCCACGCCCAGGGGCACCTGCTCACGCTCAAGGACCTGCGGTACGCCGACGCCGCCCACATCGACGAACTTGCCGCCGATGCCGAGGCCGACCTGGCCGCCTTCGGGCAGCGGGCCGTCATCCACCTCGCCCGCGAGGACGCCTTCTCCGGCCACCAGGACGACATCGAGCAGCTCGTCGCCGACGCGGAGGCGATCGCCTCGGTGGCCCAGGCAGCGCCCGTCGCCGCCCGTCTTGACGAACACGCCGAAGGGCTGCGCACGGTGACCGAGGTCGTCGCAGGGCTGGACATCGGCGACGCCACCGTCCGTACGTCCATCCTGGAGCGCATCGCCGAGGTCCTTGGCGGAGTCAACCGAGCCCGCGCCACCCTCGACGGCCGCCGCCGCACGCTACTCGAACGTGAGGGGCGGGCCGAGTTCGCCGCCGAGTTCGCCCTGCTCGGCCAGGCCGTCATCGGTGCGCTCGCCGCCGCCGACAGCCCCGAGGCGTGCGACGAGCAACTCGCCCGCATGCTGGTGCAGGTGGAGAACCTGGAGTCCCGGTTCGCCCAGTTCGACGACTTCCTCGGTGAGCTGGCGGACAAGCGCGACGAGGTCCACGAGGCGTTCTCCGCACGTAAGCAGACCCTCGCCGACGCCCGCGCCCGCCGCGCCGAACGCCTCGCCGACTCCGCGACCCGCGTTCTCCAGACGGTTACCCGCCGCGCCGCCACACTCGCCGACACAGACGAGATCGTCACATACTTCACCTCCGACCCGATGCCCGCCAAGGTCCGCCGCCTCGTCGACGACCTGCGCGAACTCGGCGACCAGGTACGGGCGGAGGAACTGGACGGCCTCCTGAAGACGGCCCGCCAGGAGGCGCTGCGTGCCCTGCGCGACCGCACCGATCTGTACACCGACGACGGCCGCACCCTCCGCCTGGGCAGCCACCGCTTCGCCGTCAACACCCAGGCGCTGGAGCTGACGCTGGTCCCGCATGGGGAGGGACTGGCCTTCGCGCTGACCGGTACCGACTACCGCTCGCCGGTCACGGACCCCGACTTCGCCGCCACCCGGCCGTACTGGGACCGCCCGCTGCCGTCCGAGTCGCCCGAGGTCTACCGCGCCGAGCACCTCGCCGCCCGCCTGCTGGACGAACACGGCCCGGCCGCGCTCGCGGAGGCCGACCTGCCTGCGCTGGTACGGCAGGCGGCGGAGGCGGCATACGACGAGGGTTACCAGCGCGGCGTCCACGACCACGACGCGACCGCGATCCTCGCGGCAGTGGTGCGCCTGCACGAGGGCGCCGGTCCGCTGCGCCACGAGCCCGCAGCCCGAGCCACCGCCCAGCTCTTCTGGGCGCGCGGCACGACCGCCGAAGAGCGCGAGAGCTGGACCCGGCGTGCGGTATCGCTGGCCCGCGCCCGGGACACGTTCGGGCTCGCGCCCGCCATCGACGACCTGCGGGTCGAACTCGCGGCGACGATCGGCACCCAAGCGGCGGCCGCCTACCTCTTCGAGGAGCTGACGAGCGGCCCCGACGGCTTCGTCATCAGCGCCGGCACCCGCACGCTGCTGGACAAGTTCCGTCGCACGGTGGGCACGTCGGCCTACGACGACGACCTCGCCGTCCTCACCGACCCGGCCGCACGCAGGCAGCTGGTGGAGGCGTGGCTGACGTCGTACACCACCGCAACCGGCACGGAGATCACCCCCGGTGACCTGGCCGAGGCGGTGGCCGCCGAGCTGTGCCCGGACCTGGCCCGCTACGAGTGCGACGCGACACCGAGCCAGCGCGTCGAGGGGCTGCTGGGCACTCATCCGCGCATCATCGGCCGTGCGCTCACGGTTCGCGTCGACGAATTCCTTGCCCGCACAAGTGAGTTCCGCATCCAGGACGTCCCCGCCCATCGCGCCTACCAGCGGCGCCGTACGGCGTTGGTGGCCGCCGAGCGCACCCGCCTGCGCCTGGACGAGTACCAGCCGACGGTGATGTCCGCGTTCGTGCGGAGCAAGCTGATCGATGAGGTGTACCTGCCGCTGGTCGGAGACAGCCTCGCCAAGCAGCTGGGCACCACGGGCGAGTCCAAGCGCACCGACACCGGCGGCCTCCTGCTGCTCATCTCTCCGCCCGGCTACGGCAAGACGACCCTCATGGAGTACGTCGCCGACCGCCTCGGCCTGATCCTGGTCAAGGTCAACGGACCCGCGCTCGGCCATGCGGTGACCTCCCTCGACCCGGCCGAGGCTCCGAACGCGACCGCCCGCCAGGAGATCGAGAAGATCAACTTCGCGCTGGAGGCGGGCAACAACACCCTCCTCTACCTCGACGACATCCAGCACACCTCACCCGAACTACTGCAGAAGTTCATCCCGCTGTGCGACGCCACCCGCCGAATCGAGGGCGTACGGGACGGCGAGCCGCGCACCTACGACCTGCGCGGCAAGCGCTTCGCCGTGTGCATGGCCGGCAACCCCTTCACCGAGTCCGGCAGCCGCTTCCGTGTGCCCGACATGCTCGCGAACCGCGCCGACGTGTGGAACCTGGGCGAGGTCTTGACCGGCAAGGGGGACGCCTTCGCCCTCAGCTTCATCGAGAACGCGCTGACATCGAACGCGGTCCTCGCCCCGCTGGCCGGCCGCGACCGCACCGACCTGGAGCTGCTGATCCGCCTGGCCGAGGGCGACGCGACGGCCCGCGCCGACCGGCTGGCCCACCCATACGCCCCGGCCGAGCTGGAGCGAATCCTGGCAGTACTGCGGCACCTGCTCGCCGCCCGTGAGACGGTCCTGGCGGTGAACGCCGCCTACATCGCCTCCGCCGGCCAGTCCGACGCCACCCGCACCGAACCGCCCTTCCAGCTCCAGGGCTCCTACCGCAACATGAACAAGATCGCCCAGCGTGTCCAGCCGGTCATGAACGACACCGAGCTGGCCATGCTGATCGACGACCACTACCGAGCCGAGGCCCAGACCCTCACCACCGGAGCCGAGGCCAACCTGCTGAAGCTGGCCGAGCTGCGTGACACGCTCACCCCCGGCCAGGCCGCTCGCTGGGCCGACGTGAAGGCGGCGTACGTCCGCACACAGACGCTCGGTGGCCCCGAGGGCGAACCCGTCACCCGCGCCGTCGCCGCCCTTGGCCTGCTCGCCGACCGCGTTGCGGCCGTTGAGTCGGCGATCAACCGCGCAGTCGACCCGCGCCACCTCATGGCCCACACCGCGGGCCGGCACGCAGCCCGCTCGACGCTGGCCCACGAGGAGCACTGAGGTGCCACGGACCGGTCGGGAACCGTTGCCTCGGGAGCTGCCCGACACGAGCACGACTCGCCGTCGTGCCCGTGCGGGCCTGGGCCTGGTCGTGGCGATGCTCGTGCTGCCCTTCACCGTCGGCGCCTTGGTCCGGTCGGGGACGATGCCGGGGCTGGTGACTGGTCCGCTCGCCTTCCTGCTGTTCGTCGAATTGGGTGCGGAACGTGGGCCGACGCGCTGCTCGTCGGCCAGGATGACCGCGCGGACCCTGACCGGCGTGCGGTCCGTCGACCTGAGCCGCATCGCGAGTGTCCGGCTGCAGACGACGTTCTCGTACGGCACCGTCTACCGGGCCCTCATCGTCCGCGACGCACACGGGGTGCGGCTCGGCGTTACCTCTGCTGCCGGGCGGCGCACGCTGCGGCGGGCGCTTGAACGGCAGTCAGGGGTCGTCATGGGGCCCCGTCCCCGGGTGAGCCGGGCGGCGCGTGCCTGCCTCGGGATCGAGCGTCCAGGGCAACTCGTCGTCCACACCGTGCTCGCGTTCCTCACGCAGGTGGGGCTGGTGTGTGCGTATGTCATGGTGCTGTTGGAGATCGGCCGGATCGGCTGACGCGATGACTTGAGATCGCTCTGTCATGGTGGGAGACACCCCAGGGAGGCGTGTCTACTCTGGCCCGTATGGGACGGCGCAGCCGCAAGCGGGGCCCGACCGGTGTCACTCGCCGCGGGGGGAACGTCGGTGTGATCCGTGACCGTTCCTGGGCGCGGGAGCTGCGAAGCGCGGTGATCTGCGGCGCGGTGTTCTTCGGGGCGCTGGTGCTGCTGGACTGGGGGCTCGTCGGACTCACTGCCGTGCGGTCGGCAGGATGGACCGCACTCGCCGTGCTGCTCTCGGTCATTCTGACGCCGCCGCGCGTGAGCGCACAGGACGGCGGGCTCGTCGGCCGTGGGCTGGTGAGCTTCCACCGGGTGCACACAGACCGCCTCGTGACGGTGCGGTTGTCCGAGGGGGCCACCCAGCGACTGGTCCTGAGTGACACGTCCGGCGGCCGGCTGGAGCTGGATCCGAGGGTTCTGATCGCTAATCCCCTGCTGTGGCACCACCTCGAACGCGGTGCCCGCCGTGCCCTGGAGCAGGGCACGCTGCGGTGCGGCATGCCGGTGCTGGAGCGTCTGGGCCGACGGATCGACGCCGAGGTGTGCCGGGATATCCTGAGTGCTTCCGACCTGGTGTAACCGGCCCGCGCGCGAGGCTCACGGCGCGGTCACGTGCTGCTCAACGCCCCTGCGGCACCCAGCAGTTCGTGCAGGAGGTGTGAGGCCGTGATCACGCCGAGAAGTCGTGTACCACCTTGGTCCCGGTCGCCCGGCCCGGCTTTGACCTTCTCGGCGACCGCCACCAGCGGGCTGCGTACCTGTGCCATCAGCGCGGCCACCTCCAGCGCGGTGTCGTCGGGGTCGGCGATCGGCGGCGGTGCCGCCTTGCTGGACAGGCAGTCCCCGACCCGTCGGCCGGCCAGTGCCTGGCAGAGGCGGTCGGCGTGCTTCTCGTCGACGACGGCGGCGAGGGTGGGGTCTTCGATGACGTAGGCGGGCACCAGTACTTTGATCATCTGGGAGGCCGGCAGGATCGCTTGCGGTTCACCCCGCTCGTCCAGTACCAACAACCCCGGCAGCTTGTGCTCGGCCATCAGCCGGGCCGCGTCCATGGCGTCGCTGTCGACGCTCACCGTTTCGTATTCGACCGCCAGGTCTCGAGCGCGCACGGCGGGGCTCCTCCTCCACTGGAAATGTTCCTGGCCTCAGCGTCGTACCGTTTCGGAGCGCGGGCCAGGACATTGACGCGGACCATACGCCGTGGCCGGTCTCACCATGGATACCCGGCGCTGTCAGGTGCCTCCTCGACTGCCGCCTGAGAGCGCACTGCCTGCCGGTAGAAGCGCTCACTGAGCTGCGATCCGCCGATGAGCCCGGCGGCGAACATCAGCACACCGACCTCCATGATCGAGCCGAAAAACGCGGCGTCCTCGGCGTCCAGACCGCTCCACCGCAGCAGGGGAACCACCAGCCCGCCGATCCAGATCACCAGCAGTGCCACCCCTCTCACGCGGATGCCCCAGGGACTCGTACGACGTCGGACCCGCCGGGGTGCCCAGCCGCGCAACGAGGCCATCGCCAGCGGGAGGGCGAATGCCGACCATCCGATCAGCCATAGCCAGGGGAACAAAGGTTCACACTCCACATCCGGGCGCCGCCCAGCAGTTGAACAAGACGTTGTGCGGCTACCGCCCCTGGCAGGTGCCGGCCCGTGGGGCGCGCCCGGCGGTTCGAGGACCGTACGGGCGTGCGCCATGAGTGACTGATGTCAGTTGGTGACTTCGATCTTCCCGTTCGTTTCGGCGGGCGCTGAGCTGGCGGCCTGCGCGACCCTTCCCCGCTGGGTGATGTTCTTCAGAAGTTCGGCGAGGTCGACTCCAGTGGTGGAGCTGAGGAGTTCGACGCCCTGGGCGACGTTGTCGGCGACGGTCCGTGACAGCTGGCTTGCCCCGTCGGTGGAGATGACCGTCATCTTGTCGATGGCGCTGAGCGGCTCGGACGCGTTGGCGACCACGCTGGGGAGGACCTCGACGAGCATCTGCAGCACGGCCGCGTCACCGTACTGGGCGAAGGCATCCGCCTTCTTCCGCATTGCCTCGGCCTCGGCGGCGCCCTTGGCACCGATCGCGGCGGCTTCAGCCTCACCCTCGATACGGACCGCGTCGGCGAGTGCCGCGCGGTGTGCCTTTTCGCCCTCACCGGTCAGCCGGGAGCGCTGGGCCTCTGCCTCGGCCTGCTTGACCAGGGCGATGCGACGGGCCTCGGCCTCCTGCTCGGCCTGGTAGCGGGCGGCGTCGGCGGGCTTGCGCACCTTCGTGTCCAGTTCGCGGTCGGTCAGCGCAGCCTGCCGCTCGGCGACCTTCTCCTGCTCGCTCAGTACCTCCTGGCTGCGCGCGGCCTCGGCCAGCGGACCCGCGGCTGCGGCGCGTGCGGCGGCCTCGTCGGTCTCGGCCTTGATCTCAGCCTGCTTCAGCGCGAACGTCCGCTGCGCGACCGCAATCTCCTCCTCTGCCTTCAGCCGCGCCTGCTCGGCGGCCCGCCGGGCGACCGCCTCGGCGATGTCGGCCTCCTGCTTGGCACGGGCGGCCTCCGGGCGGCCCAGGTCCTCCAGGTAGGAGCCCTCGGTGGAGATGTCCTGGATCTGGAAGGCGTCAAGCACCAGGCCCTGCCCCGACAGGCTGGCCTCGGCCTCCTCGGCCACCTGACCCGCGAACGCGGCCCGGTCACGGATGATGTCCTCCACCGACATCCGGCCCACGATGGCGCGCAGCGCGCCGGAGAGCACTTCCTGGGTGAAGCCGACGATGCCGTCCTGCTGCATCAAGAACCGCTGCGCGGCGGCGCGGATGGAGTCCTCGCTGCCGCCGACCTTGACGATGGCGACGCCTTCCAGGTGAGCCTTGACGCCCCTGAGGGTGACCGCGCCACGCACCGCGACCGGGATGTGCCGGGACGAGAGGTCGAGGGTGAACTTCTGCTGCACGAACGGCACGACGAACACGCCGCCGCCGACCACGACCTTCTGCCCGCTGTTGTCCGTGAAGATCCGGCCGGTCTCCGGATCGGTGGCCTTCTTGCCGCGCCGCCCGGTGACGATGAACGCCTCGCTCGGACCGGCCACCTTGTAACGCGTGACCACAACCAGAGCCAGCAGGACCAGGAGTACGACGACCCCCACGACCGCGACGAGAACAGGACTCATGACAATGCCCCTCTTTGAAATCCAGCCCCCCGTGTGCGGGGCGAAACGAAAGAACAACAACGACGAACGGACGATGACTCAGCGGTCGACCGGGCGTACTGCCACCGAGGTCGCCGAGAGGGCTTGTTCGACCCACACCTCGGTACCGCGCTCGACGGGGCCGGCGCTTTTCGCCGCGTACTTCACCGGCTGGCCCGCCAGGTACACCAGCACCTCGCCGTAGCCACCGGCCGGGATCTGCGTGACCACGGAGCCGGACGTGCCCACCAGGTCCGTACCGCGCGGGCTTGTGCCGGGTTCTTCCCGCATCAGGGCCCGGCTGAGGCGCCAGGTCAGCCGGCCCGCACCGACTCCCGCGCCCGCACCCACCACGGTCGCGCCACCGGCCCCGAGACTCGTGGTGCCGAGCACGATCGCCCCGCCGAAGCCGAGCATCGAGATGAACCCGGCGATCACCGGCAGCGACAGCAGCCCGTCGAACAGCCCCTCCAGCGCGCCGACGCCGTCGAAGAGCCCCTCTAGGAGACCGTCGAAGACGAGCGCGAGCACCAGCAGGACGACACCCGCGATGCCGAGACCCAGAAACAGAGTCACGGAACTTCACCTCCTCGCTGTCGTCCGCGCCACGCCATGGGGATGGTCCCACGCGTCGACTACTGCGGTCATTGCCGGGTTCCGGCAGTCTTTACGTGCTTTTGGTGCCTGCCCCACGCGTCTGCGGACCGCGTCCCGAGCCGCACCGGACGGCCGAGGAGCGTGGCCAGGCCGCCGACGGGCTGCTGCGAGTCCCATACGGTCCTGAGGGCGCACTACATATCCGGGTGGAACTTCCGCACATGACCGTGCCGTGCGACTCCTTCACGTCAGGCCGGCGCGAAGTAACGCAGCCACACGTACCCCGCCGACAGCGCGACGGTGACGGCTGTGACGACCAGGCCGTACTTGGTGAACTGCCAGAAGGAGATGGGCTGCCGGTTGCGTTCGGCGATGCCCAGTACGACCACGTTGGCGCTCGCGCCGATGGCGGTGGCGTTGCCGCCGAGGTCCGCGCCGATGGCCAGGGCCCACCACATGACGTGGCCGCCCGAACCGCCCATCGCCTGCACGAGTTCGCTGGTGATCGGCGCCATAGTCGCGACGTAGGGAATGTTGTCCACAATGCCGGACAGCACGGCCGACGCGCCCAGCAGCAGCATCGAGCCGCCGAGTTCGTTATCCCCGATGGCGTCGGCGAGGGCCCTGGAGACCTCGCCGATAACTCCCGTCTCGATCAGACCGCCGATCATGATGAACAAGCCGGCGAAGAATGCCAGGGTGGGCCACTCGACCTCGCCCAGCACCTCGCCGGTCTCCACCGCGGACACCGCGATGAGCAGGCCCGCGCCCAGCAGGGCGACGACGCTGGGCTCGTAATGGAGCACCGGGTGGAGCACGAAACCGACGACGACCAGGGCGAGCACCACGAGCCCTTGAATGAGCAGTCGGCGGTCCTTGATCGCCTCACCCTCCTCCAGTGCCATGACCTCCTCGGCGCGTGCCTCGTCGTAGACGAAGGATTCGCGGAACAGGAAGCGGCACAGGGCGACGAGGACGACGACCAGGACCGCGGCCAGTGGGGCGAGGTGCACGAGGAAGTCGTTGAAGGTGAGGCCGGCCCGGCTGGCGATGATGATGTTGGGGGGGTCGCCGACCAGCGTCGCGATGCCGCCGATGTTGGATGCGAAGACTTCGGCGATCAGGAACGGGGCGGCGGGCAGGGCCAGGCGCTCGCACACCAGCAGGGTGACCGGGGCGATGAGCAGGACCGTGGTGACGTTGTCGAGCAGTGCCGAGGCCGTCGCCGTGATCACGATGAGCATGACCATCACGCGGAAGGGTCTGGCGCGAGCCCGCTTCACCGCCCAGATGGCCAGGTACTCGAACAAGCCGGTCTTCTTCAGCACGCCGACGATCATCATCATGCCCATGAGCAGGAAGATGACGTTCCAGTCGACGCCGGAGTCCTCGGAGAAGAAGGCTGACTTGTCGTCGGTCGCGCCGATCGCGAGCATCAGCGCGGCGCCGCCGAGGGCAGCCCCCACGCGGTGGATCTTCTCGCTGATGATCAGACCGTACGTCGCGACGAAGACGACGATCGCCGCCCAACTCTGCCAGCCGTTCACGTTCCTCCGATGAGTCGTTCCGTCAGGCGGGCGGCCGTCACCGCGCCGACCAGCCAGCTCTGGTCACCGTCGCGCTCGACGACGGTGACCAGCGGGGTGTGCGTGCGCGCCATAAGAGCTGCGATGTGCGGGACACTGGCGTCCGGCCCGACTGCCGGCGGCCGGAACAGGTGGCGCGGCAGCCTCCCCCCTCTCGGCTTCGCTCGACCGGGGGACCCCCATCGCGGCCGTGAGCCCGACGCGCCTGTCCGGTACTTCGTGGAGGTCCCGGTCGTCGAACCCGGTCGCGGGCGGCGGATCCTGCAGTGCGTACTCGGGCACGAGCCGTCCGACGAGCTGCGATCCGGGCCCGACGGCGTACGGCTGGTCGTCACGGTCGACAACCAGCGGTGCGGGCAGCTCGTGCTCGGCCGGCAGCCGGGCCGCGTCGGTGGCGGCGTTGTCGGTGGACACGTGCGGGTAGGGCTCGGCGAGTTCATGCGCCAACACGGCCGGCCTCCTTGGCAGGACGGGGTGCCTCGTCGCCGTCGGGCACACCGACGAGGTCCTCGACGTCGAACATGCGGGCGATCGGCACGTCCGTGGAGCTGTGCGCGATGATCGAGAAGGCGATGCACACGGCGATGAGCGTGAACGCCTCCTCGCCCTGCGGGATCCCGGCCTGCAGTACCAGCAGCCCGTACACGACCGACGCGAAGCCCTTCGGCCCGAACCATGCCGCGACCAGCTTCTCCCTCCGGTCGAACCGGGTACCGACCAGGGACAGGAGCAGAGAGGCCGGGCGGATCAGCACGATGGCCAGGACCACGGCGACGTAGCCGCCGAAGGACAGGTCCCCGAACAGGTGCGGCGTCAGCAGCGCGCCGAACACCAGCAGTGCCGCGAACTTCGCCAGCTCCGCCAGTGCCTCGCCGAGCGGTTCGAACGCTTCCTTGGCCTCCAGCGAGCGCGCGGTGAGTACCGCGCCCGCGGAGAACGCGGCGAGGTAGGGGTTGGCGTGTGTCAGGTGGCAGGCCGCGTAGAGGATCACGCCGATCGCCAGCGGCAGCAGCGGCTGCAGTTTGGGCTCGGCGCCCAGCAGCCGGAACCGGACGAGTTCGATCACCACGAACGGCAGGACGACACCGAACGCCAGCCCGAGGACCAGCTCAAGCGCGATCTTCCCCAGCGACGCCTCGGCGTGCCCGGAGGTCGGCCCGGCCGCGGCGATCAGGATGAGCACGACCGGCAGAGCGAGCCCGTCGTTGATGCCGCTCTCCACGTTCAGCAGCTGCCGCAGCTTCGCCGGGACTTCCTTGCGTCCGACGATCGCCGAGGCGAACACCGGGTCGGTCGGCGCCAGCACGGCGCCGACCAGGAACGACGTCGTCCAGTCCAGGCCCACCAGGTAGTGCGTGATCAGTGCCATGCCGGCGAAAGCGAGCGGCATGCCGAGTCCGAGGGCGCGGGCCGGGTTTCGCCAGTGGGCGCGCAGCTTGGGGAAGCAGACGTGCATGCCGTCGGTGAAGAGCACCGCGAACAGCGCCAGATCGGCTGTCACGGACACGATCTCGCTGTCCGGCGTGATGTGGATCAGCCCGAGGAAACCGTCGCTGACGAGCGCGCCGCCGACCAGGAAGAGAAAGGAGGTGGACAGAACGGTCCGGGCGGCCAGACCTGACAGAAGCACCGCGATGAGCAGTGCCACCCCGAAGACCACAGCGAGCACCATGACCTGAACCCCCGATCAACGAAGAGAGTTGTCCTCACATCGCCGACCAGGCTTCCCGGCACACCGCTGGGAACCCTACACGTTCTTTACGCGGCACTGACAGGTCGCCAGCGCGCACTCTGACGTGCCGGACACTGCCGGGTTCCGGAAAAGCGTCTCGGTCGCCTATGCGCCGTCGTCCGCTCGGGCCACCGGCGCGCGGGTGATGCCGATCCGGCGCAGGACCGACCGTGCCCGGTCGTTCGCATGCGTGATGACCAGCCGTGTGCCGTGCGCCCGCGCGGCGCGAAAGGCCATGAACAAGGCCGCGCAGCCGTCCGGGCTGAGGTGTTTCACGCCAGCGAGATCGATCTCCAGGACGTCAGTGCCGGCGTCGACCAACCTGACCAGGCGGCGACCGGTGGCTTCGGCGTTGCGAGCGTCCAGGTCGCCGCGCAGCCGGACCACCTCGTGTGCGTGCGGGCTGTGCGGCCTGGGCTGTCGACGGTGACGCAAGCGGAAGAAAAGCATGGTGGCTCCGGGGCGGCAGGCGGATATCCGCCGACCAGGCTTCCCGGCACACCTGCTGAAAGCATATGAGGGCCATGGCCGGAGTGCCCGTTCTGCGCCCTCCTTGGTGACGATCGGAATCCTGTGGAGGCGCAAGGAGACACCTGACGGGGGCAAGCGCGTCGGCTTGGTCGCCGGCCCGGGGCGCCGGCCCAGGGCGGCTCCGGCTCTGCCGCCTCACTTCCGTCGTCGAAGGCAGCCCCACGCGCGATCGGTCAGGCGTGGCCGACAGCGTCCTGGTCGTCGATGATCTCGTACTTGTCGGGCGGCGCAGGCGGATTCTCCTGGGTGGGCGGGGCCGGCCGCCGGCGGCGCTGTGTGAACAGGCGGGTGGCCAGGGGCTCGGTGTAGCGGGCGGTGAGGGGGCCGAGGATGACGAGGATCAGGACGTAGGCGGTGGCCAGCGGGCCGAGGGAGGGTTCGATGCTGGCCGTGACGGCGAGCCCGGCGATCACGATGGAGAATTCGCCGCGGGCGACCAGGGTCCCGCCGGCCCGCCACCGCCCCTTGGCTGCGATGCCGGCCTGCTGGGCGGCCCAGTAGCCGGTGGCGATCTTCGTCAGGGCGGTGACAGAGGCCAGGGCGAGAGAGGGCAGCAGGACGGGCGGGATGCTGGCGGGGTCGGTGTGCAGGCCGAAGAAGACGAAGAACACCGCCGCGAACAGGTCCCGCAGCGGGGCCAGCAGACTGTGGGCGCCCTCGGCGACCTCGCCGGACAGGGCGATGCCGACGAGGAAGGCCCCCACCGCGGCGGAGACGTTCAGCTTCTGGGCCAGCCCGGCGATCACCAAGGTCAGCCCCAGCACGACGAGGAGCAGCCTCTCGGGGTCGTCGCTGGAGACGAAGCGGGAGATGTGGCGGCCGTAGCGGACCGCGAGGACCAGGACGAGGACGGCCACGCCGAGCGCGATGGCGAGCGTGACACTGCCTGCGGCCAGGCCGGCGCCGGCCAGCAGGGCGGTGACGGTGGGCAGGTAGACCGTCATGGACAGGTCTTCGAGGACCAGGATGCTCAGGATGGCCGGGGTCTCGCGGTTGCCGAGGCGGCCCAGGTCGCCGAGTACCTTGGCGATGACGCCGGAGGAGGACACCCAGGTGACGCCGGCCAGCACGACCGCCCCCACCGGACCCCAGCCCAGCAGCAGTGCCATCGCCGCGCCGGGAACGGCGTTGAGGGCGGCGTCGATGAGTCCGGCGGGTAGTGGGTCTTGAGGTTGGAGACCAGATCGCTGGCGGTGTACTCCAGCCCCAGCATGAGCAGCAGGATGACGCCGATCTCCGCACCGATGGCGACGAAGTCCTCGCTGGTACCCAGCGGCAGCAGCCCGCCGTTGCCGAAGGCGAGCCCGGCCAGCAGATACAGCGGTATCGGGGAGAACTGGAAGCGTCCGGCGAACCGGCCGAGCAGCCCCAGGCCCAGGATGATGCAGCCGAACTCGATCAGGAAGACGGCGGAGGAGTGCATGACGGGTCACTCCCGCCTGAGTATCGCGGCGGCCGCCTCCACGCCCTCGCGGGTGCCGATGAGGATGAGGGTGTCACCGCCGGCGAGCCGGAAGCCGGGTGTGGGGGAGGGGATCGCCTCGGCCCGGCGCAGCACGGCCACGATGGAGACGCCAGTCTCGGTGCGCATCCGGGTCTCGCCCAGCAGGCGCCCGTTCCAGTGCGATGTGACCGGCAGCTCGATGCGCTCGGCCACGAGCCCCAGGTCCGTGGTGGACAGCAGGCTCGGCCCGCAGCATGCCGACGTCGGCCAGACAGTCGCCGCCGAGTGCGACGGCCAGGGCCACATCCAGCAGGATCTTGCCCGGATCGTGCACGGCCCGCCGCTTGCGCCACGGCGCCAGCGCCGCCGATATCGCGCCGTCCAGGCCGGGACTTGCGGACCGTCTCGACCAGCAGCACGGCCCCGGCCTGGGCCACAACTCCACGGCCGCCGCCCTCGACACGGACACGCGGGTACGACCCGCTACTCTTCTTCACCTGGAGAGTGCTTCTTCCCTTGCAGCTGACAGGACCCTCGACAAGTCCCATCGTTGCAGGTCAGCGGCACTCTCCATTTATTTGATCAAGACTCGGACAGACCCACTCGCGAAAGCGCGAGATTAAGTATAGCGAAAGCCCTTTCCTCGCCAGATCCCCAAAGCGCACTTTGCATCAACATGCTCTATTTTTTTACCAACAATAGAAACCTATCGTTCTGCCCTCGACGCCATGCTCTGGCGCGCCCGGCCAGCACCACGACACGTTCTGTCGTCCCCCGCCATTCACTCTCCCCGCATTGTTGACTGTGCAAGTCGGAGGGGGAGCGACGTGAGTCATGGGTGAGCTTGCAGCTCTGCGAATTTACCAAACTACGCAAAAGCATAGTAAGCAGGAGGGGTCTTCCGATCACATGCAGCGAGCCGACTCGCGGGCGCAGAGCATCACTCGTCTACTCTGTACCGCTCCTCGCCTTCGGCCGAGACCGCACCGGCCGCAGCGAGGGTGCCCATCGCGGTTGCCTCGAGCAATGCCGCCGTGGGGGACAGTGGCCTATCGGCGAGGCGGCCGTGAACGTCCGTCCAGACGGTGATGTGGGTACCGGCCGCGGTGCCGGGCCTGACCATGGTGAGTCCTGTGTGTCTGGCTCCGTCGGAGCCAGACCACCGCACGGTGACCCGTACGGGGACACCGTCGGCGCCGTGTACCGCCGCATGGCCCTTGGCATCCTGCAGGACCTCGGCCTGAACCTGAACCGGCTGCCGCTCGGTCCGCTGCCGAGACAGACTGCCGCCGTCGCGATGCCGTGCTCAGCCCGGCCAGGAGGCCGCCTGCCACCGCGCACAGCCACGCGGCGAGGAGAAGCCACGCCTCGAAGACGTCGATGCGCCGCTTCAGTGAGTTTCGCCGCCACCGCATCGTTGCCCGAGCTGTCCTCCCCATCGGCCTCCACCACCTCAACCGAGAGCACCGACTCGCATCTGCGTTCAGTGTGCCCGCATGCCCTGGCTGGGACTCTGCCGCACTCCGGCAAACAAATGAAGCGAACGCTGCCGAGGTCGGGCAATGCGCTCACGCAAAGCGCGCTGGACGATTCAGATCGTGATCAAGGTCCTCGTCGTGGAAGACATGCAGGTGGTCCGGGCAGGCCTTGTCGCTCTTCTCGACGGAGAGTTCGGCATGGAGGTCGTGGCCCAGACAGCCGACGCGGCCGACGCCTTGAAGGCCATCGCACATGTGACTCCGGATGTCGCCCTGCTCGACATCGATCTGCCGGGCATGGACGGGCTGACTCTGGCGCGTGAGTTGGCCGACCGCGCGCCGGCCTGCCGCACCGTCATGCTCACGGCTCTGGATCGGCCCGGCCACGTGCGGCGCGCCTTGGACGCGGGGGCGTCGGGGTATCTGCTGAAGAGCATCTCGCCGAAGGGACTCGCCGAGACGGTACGCACGGTGGCGGCCGGCGGCCGGGTGATCGAGCCGCCGGAGCTTGCCGACTCGGCGGAATCAGTGACTCCGCTGACCTCGCGCGAGGCGGAGGTACTCAGGCTGGCAGCGAGTGGTGCGGACACGAGGGCGATCGCCGGCGATCTGTTCCTGAGCGTGGGCACCGTACGCAATCGACTCTCGGCCGCCGTGGGGAAGTTACACGCCCGCACCCTGGTGGACGCGATTCGTATCGCCGAGCGCCACGGCTGGATCTAGGGGGAGTTCGGCGGTCAGGACGAAGTGCCCGCCACAGGATCTCGTGCCGAGGGTTCCGCTCATTGCCAGGACTCGGAACCGCATGTTCACCAGTCCACTGCCTGGTTCCGCGTCTTCCCTGCTCGGCAGTACGCCGTCGTTGTCGATGGACAGCCGTAGCCGGGAGGCGTGGATCGTCACCTCGATTTCGCAACGGGACGCCTGGCTGTGCTGCAGCACGTTCCCGATGCCCTCGCGCAGGACGGCACTCATGCAAGTGGCCGTGGGCCCGCCGAGATCCAGCTGGGCCGGCAGTGTTGTGCGCGTGACGATTCCCGCACGGGACAACATGTTCTGGGCGTGCGCGACTTCCGTGTGCAGATGGGCGGCGGCGGCCCGATGGCTCGTGATGCCTCGAATCTCCCGGTGGGTGCGTCGTGCCAGCGTCGCGATGTCGGTCAGTGCCTGACGGGCTGGCGTGGTGCTTGCAGTTCGGGCGAGGGCTTGCTCGCTCTGCACGGCGATCGAGACAAGTGACGAACCCACCAGGTCATGCAGGTCCTGGGCGATGCGGACCCGTTCGCGGTGCTCACCGAGCCGTGCCGCCTGACTGTGCGAGGCCTGAAGCCGCGCGGCGAGCAGGGTGAGGTGGACCACGGCGTACACGCTGCTGCCGGTGACGACGGTGGACACCAGCACGCTGACGCCGCCGCGTTGCGCGGTCACCAGACTGCTGTTGACGAGCAGCGGGCCGCTCGCTGCCACGGCAGCCGCGATGACGATCGAAGCCGGACGCGGCACCGTGAGCAGCACGGCACCTGCGAGAAAGCCGAGGAGGCTGAGCCAGGAGTACTCGAAGACAAGGACCGGTACGTAGGTGAGCACCGCCTGCAGACCAAGCAGCCCCCAGCGCCATCGGTAGGGAAGACGGTACGGAGGGGGTGAGTACTGCCCGAGCAGCACGCCGGGCAGCACGATCATCAATATCGTCCCGGTGATCAGTGATCCCTTGCTGAGAGGTTGCGCCAGCACGTCCACGGCCAGGAGGGTGAGTGTCCCTGCGACCAGGACTGTCAGCGACAGCGACGCGACTTTGGTCGCCTGAGTCATCCTCATGAGAGGTCCCACACCGTTCCCCCGTTTCACGGTCGGCGCTCTTGGTTCTCCGGGCGTGCCCGGTGAAGAGCGCACCTCACCGTCAACGTACGACCGTGGCGCAGAGCAAAGGGTTGTGCACGGAACTGGTGAAGATCTCACTTCTTTCGTGACCACAGAAGTGGTCGGATCGGGCGCCCCCATGTCCTGACCCACGAGGGATGCCATCGATGAGACACGCCGTGCCCCGAACGCGGGGCTCTGTGCTCGCTTTCCACCGCCGCAGACGCGCTTTGCCACGGATTGCTGCGGCTGCCGCGATGCTGCTGGCCGCCGAAACAGCCCTCCTGGTCGCCAACACAGGCGACGTTGTTGCGCTCAACCTCGCTGCTCAGCCTCAGCAGGTGAAGGAAGCCAAGCCGAAGAAGCCGACCGCAAATCAGGCCGACGACATACCGTCGGCCCGCATCGCCGCCCGGCTGTACGGGCACCGTGTGGAGGCCCTGAGCGAGCGCACCGAGACGTCGACCACCTGGGCCAACAAGGACGGCAGTCTGACCACAGAGATGGCCGCAGGGCCGGTCCGGTTCCAACGGGACGGCCAGTGGACCGACGTCGATGTCGAGCTGCGGGAAGTCGCCGGAGGCGTCGAGCCGAAAGCGCATCCCGATGGGCTGCGGCTGGCAGGGAAAACCGGAACGCCCGCCACGTCGCTGAAGACCGCGCGTGAGGCCAAGGCAACCGACCTGGTCACGCTCGGCGAGGGCGACCAGCAGATCACCCTGCAGTGGAAGGGCGGCCTGCCGAAGCCGAAGCTCGACGGAACGCGTGCCGAGTACGTCAACGCCGTACCCGGCGCGGACGTGGTCGTGGAGGCCACACGTACCGGCTTCGAGCAGTACGTCGAGATCAAGGAGCGCCCCGCCGCAGGCGATTACTCCTACACGCTGCCGCTGAAGGCCAAGGGCCTGAAGGCGAAGCAACTCAAAGACGGCAGCGTGCTGTTCACCGACAAGAAGAACAAGAAGCGCGCCGTCATGCCGGCCCCCGTGATGTGGGACGCCACCGTCGACAAGCGGTCCGGTGAGCACACCAACCGAGCCAAGGTGGGCCTGAAGGTCGTCCAAAAGGGCTCGTCGGTCGACCTGGTGATCACCCCGGACACGAAGTTCCTCGCGGACCCGGAGACCACCTACCCGGTCACCGTCGACCCCTCGACGTCGTCGCTGTCCAACGTCTTCGACACCTATGTGCAGCAGGGCGAGACGGTGGACTGGTCCGCCGACACGGAACTGGACTTCGGCAATCCCGGTACGAAGAACGCGGACGGCACGCCGCGCACGGCGCAGTCCTTCATCTCCTGGAACACCTCGCCGATCCAGGACGCGCTGATCCTCGACGCGAAGCTGTCCCTGTGGAACTTCCACTCGGGCAACACCGACTGCAAGCTCTACCCGTGGGAGGTGTGGTCCTCCGCGGCCGCATCCACCTCCAGCCGGTGGACCAACCGCCCGACGATGTCGGCGAAGAAGGCCACCTCCACCGAGACCCGCGGCAACGCCGGGTGCACCACGCAGCCCGACGGCTGGATCAACGCCGGCGTGACGACCCTGGTGCAGGAGTGGGCCTCCGCCAAGGCCACCCGCGGCCACATGGGTATCCGCGCCACGGACGAATCGATCGTGGCGCAGTGGAAGCGGGTCAACTCCGCCAACGCGGCCTCCAACCCGCCGAAGCTGGTGGTGAACTACAACTACCGGCCGCGCACCGGCACCAAGCAGGAGGCCGGACCTCCGTACTTCTCCTACAGCGGCGCCTACGTCGTGGACACCACGACACCGACCCTGCGGGACACCTTCGTCGACGCCAACGGCGACAAGGTCAACGGCACGTTCGAAGTGCGAGACTCGGTGACCGACACAAAGGTCGGCGAATACCTCGTCTCCCCGTGGGTGCCCTCCGGCCAGGTCGCCGAGGTCACGGTCGCGGCAGGCGTACTGACCGACGGCAAGACGTACAAGTTCCGTACGTCGCCGTACGACGGTACCCACTTCAACCTCGGCTGGTCGGAGTGGAAGACGTTCACCGTCGACACCAAGGCACCCTCTGCCCCCACCCAGATCACATCGACGGACTACCCGTCGAGCCAGTGGGTCAAGGGGGCAGGACAGGCCGGCACCTTCACCGTCACGCCTCCCGCCGCGGATCACAACTGGCTGGAGTGGTCGCTGGACGGAGTGACCTGGACCAAGGTGGCCACCGGCGGCTCCACCGCGAACAAGGCCCTGTCCATCACTCCGCCGAAGGACGGCACCCAGACCCTGCAGGTGCGCTCCGTCGACAAGGCGGACAACAAGTCCGAACCCGCAAGCTACACCTTCCATGTCGGCCCCGGAGGCTTCATCCAGCCGGCCGACGGTGAGCGCACCGCGCGGCGCCTCCCGTTGGTCGCCGAGGCGGAGGCGGGCAAGTACGACGCCGTCTCCTTCTCCTGGCGCCGCTCCGAAGCCGACGAGTGGGTGAAGATCCCCGCAGGTGATGTCACCTCCGGCGGCACCGCGCTCACGGCATGGCCTGTGCCGCTGACGAACGGCAAGAACGCCGCGCTCGTGTGGAACACCACGAACACCGTCGATCCGGACGGCTCCATCCAGATCAAGGCTGACTTCACTGGCCCGGGCGGCGCCTCCGGCGCGACGCAGCCCCTTGCCGTCGTGGTCGACCGCAACGCCGACGACGCCGCCGCCGGTGAGGCCGGGCCCGGCTCGCTGAACCTCCTCACCGGCGACTACACCCTGTCCGGCACCGACGTGTCCGTACTCGACATGACGGTGACCCGCAGCGCGTCCTCCCGTACCCCGCAGGCCGGTGCGGCACAGGACGGACAGGCCGCGATCTTCGGCAAGGAGTGGGTGGCCGGCACGACCGCGCAGGCCGTCAAGTCCGACTACTCGGAGCTGCGGAAGACCTCGGCGTCCTCACTCGACATCGTCACCGCCGACGGCGAGACGATCGCCTTCTCCGCCAACTCGGCCAAGACCGGCTGGATCCCCGAACCGGGCGCGGAAGACCTGACGCTGAAGGGCACTTTCACCACCGGCGACTTCACCCTCTCCAACACCGAGGGCAGCGTCACCACCTTCAGCCGGGTCAACTCCTCCGCCACCGCCTGGACCGTTTCCCGGTCCCTGGTCGACGGCCAGGCCAACTCGACGACCGAGGTCATCTCCGAGGCGGTCACCGTCGACGGCAAGGTTCTCGCCCGTCCCAAGCGCGTGATCGCCGCCACCAGCGCAGTAACGCTGGGAACCTGCGAGGCATCCCCGGCGACCCGGGGATGCCGCGTCCTGGAGTTCGTCTACGCGTCCTCGACCACCGCCACCTCCACGGCCTTCGGGAACGTGAAGGACCAGGTGTCCGAGATCCGCGCATGGGCGACCACCCCCGGTGCCACCGCGTCCACCGCGACGCCCGTGGCGAAGTACTCCTACGACGACACCGGGCGCCTGCGCGAGACGTGGGACCCCAGGGTCTCCCCGGCGCTGAAGACGACGTACGCCTACGACTCCGCCGGCCACGTCACCCAGTTCACGCCGCCGGGCCAGCTGGCCTGGACGTTCACCTACGGCAAGGTCGGCACCGATCCGGTGTCCGGCGAGGGCATGCTGCTCAAGGCATCCCGTCCGACGCTCAAGGCAGGCTCCGCCAGTGAACTGGACGGCGGCACGGCCCAGACGTCGGTCGTCTACGGCGTACCGCTCACCGGCACCAAGGCCCCCCAGGCCATGGGAAGCGCCGATGTCGCGGCATGGGGACAGCTCGATGCTCCCTCGGACGCCACCGCGGTCTTCCCGACGGGCTCGGTCCCGGCCTCGAACAGCGGCGCCTCGCTCGCAGCGGGCGACTACGGGCGGGCCATGGTGCACTACCTCAACGCCTCCGGGCGTGAGGTCAACACCCTGGACCCGGCCAAGAACATCACCACCACCGAGTACGACCAGTTCGGCAACGCGGTGCGGGAGCTGTCCGCGGCCAACCGCGCGCTGGCCCTGGGCACGACCGACGCCGACAAAGCCCAGCTGGCCGACCTCGGGATCGCGGGCCTTCCGGCGGCGGAGCGTGCTGAGCTGCTGTCCAACCGCGGTATCTACAACGCCGACGGTTCCCGTGAAGTGGAGACTCTCGGCCCACTGCACCGGGTCGTCCTGGACACCGAGCTGAAGGACGGCACCACCACCGTGCTGGCCGTGGGCGACCAGGCGATCGTGCGCCACCGCGTGGTGAGCGAGTACGACGCGGGCCGCCCGACCGACGGCACAGCGACAGTCTCCGACAAGGTCACCAAGCGCACCGAAGGCGCCCAGCCACGGAACTGGCCGACGCTCATGGCCGATGCCAGGGTCACCCAGACGGCTTACGACTGGGTGGTGGGCGAGCCCACCAGCACCATTCAGGACCCGGGCGGCCTGGCCATCACCGAGAAGGCCACATACGACGCCGCCGGGCGCCAGATCACCCGCAGCCTGCCCGCCTCGAGCGGATCCGACGCCGGCACGCTGATCACGGATTACTACACGGGCGACGGCACCGGCGTCTGCAGTGGCCGTCCCGAGTGGGCCGATGAAGTGTGCCGCACGCGGCCGGCCGCAGCGATCACCGGAGGGGGCTCCAACCCGACCCAGCTGGCGACCACGACCGCCGAATACGACCGGTGGGTCGAGACCTCCAAGCTCACGGAGACCGCCAATGGTTCCACCCGGGTCAAGACCACCGAATACGACGATGCCGGCCGCACGAAGACGGTGACGGTCACCGGGGGCATCGGCACTGCCATCCCCGCAGTCACTACGACGTACGACCCGGTCAGCGGCAAGGTGGCCGAGGTCACCTCCACCGGCGGAGGAACGGTCAAGAAGGCGTACGACCAGCTCGGCCGCCTCATCTCCTACACCGACGCCGACGGAGGTGTCACCACCAGCCAGTACGACGCCGAGGGCCACGCGGTCCTCGTCAGCGACAACGTGCCGTCCAGCACGAGTTACGCGTACGACGCGAGCGTCGACCCCCGCGGTCTGCCCACGTCGATCACGGACTCCGTGGCGGGCACGTTCAGCGTGCGCTACGACGCCGACGGGCAGGTGCGCTCGCAGAAGTTGCCGGGTGGCTACACCATGAGCCAGAGCACCAACCCGGCCGGCATGGCCATGGAGCGGACGTACACCCGGGACAGTGACGGTGAGGTGCTCTTCTCCGAGACCCTCATCCCCACCGTCCACGGTCAGCGTTCCTCCTACACCGGCTCGTCGGGCCAGACGTCCAGCCAGACCTACCGCTACGACAAGGTCGGACGGTTGATCCGGGCGGAGGACGACACCGTCGACAGTGTCTGCGTCACCCGCAGCTACACCTTCGACCAGAACTCCAACCGCAAGACCCTGGCCACGGCGGCGGCCACGCCCGGCCTGGCCTGCACCACAACTGGCGCGACGACAACCAGCCACACCTACGACAGCGCCGACCGCCTGGCGGACTCCGGCTACACCTACGACGCCTTCGGCCGCACCTCCGCGGCGCCCGGCACCACGCTGGCCTACTACACCAACGACCTGGTGCGCCAGCAGACCTCGGGCACCCAGCGGCAGACCTGGACCCTCGACTCCCAGCTGCGCTTCCGTGGCTGGACCGTGGAATCCAACGCCTCCGGCACCTGGACACAGACCCAGTCCAAGCTCAACCACTACAGCTCCGACGCGGACACCCCGCGCTGGACCGTGGAGGACACCGCCACCGGCGCGGTCACCCGCAACGTGAACGGATTCGACGGTCAACTGGTGGCGACCACCGCCAAGACCGGCTCGACCGTCCTGCAACTGGTCAACCTGCACGGCGACGTGGTGATGCAACTGCCCACCACGGCCGGCCAGGCTCCCACCGTGCTCACCACCGACGAGTACGGAAACCGCACCAACACCTCCACCACGGTTCGCTACGGCTGGCACGGCGGCATGCACCGGTCCGGGGAGACCCTCACCGGCCTCACCCTGATGGGCGTTCGCCTGTACAACCCGGCGACCGGCCGCTTCCTGTCCGCCGATCCGATACCCGGCGGCAGCTGCAACGCCTACGAGTACGCATGCGCCGACCCCGTCAACAACGACGACGTCACAGGCTGCGCGACCTGCCGCGTGCCCAAGCACGCCTGGACCGGCCGCAGCTACACCACGGTCCTGCGCACCACCCGCTGGAGCTATAGCGGCTGGCAGAACGTCAACTGGCACTGGTACATGGACATCCTGAGCGGTGACTACGGGCCGGTGCCCATCAGCGCGTGGAAGCGGCAGTACCGCTACCGCAAGCAGTACATCTTCAAGTGCAAGGTCGTGGCCTGGTACGGCTGGGGCAGGCAGAAGATCCTGGCGACCTTCGAAACGCACTGGCAGTACTCCTACCGTGACCGCACGACGTACCGGATCAAATGGACCGGTATCAAGTGGACGCGCACCGGAGGCTGGAGCTGGACGAGAACATCGTGGCGCTACGTGTCCAGCTACCGCATCGTCTACACAAAGGGCTGACATCCAGGGCCTGATCTGTAGCGCATAAGGTGGTGCCCCACGACATCGGTCGCGGGGCACCACCTCCTTTGTCCCACCCATTGCCGCAGGTCGTTTTTTCATCAATTCGACCTTGGCCGCTTTTGTGGAGATACCTCGCATGCTTCCCGCAGTGATCGCTTTCGGGATCGCCTTCTTCTGCCTCACCCTGTGGTGCTCAGTCACTGTCGCCCGGATCCGGGACATCCCGACCTGGCGCAGGTTCCTGCCCATTTCCCTTTTCCTGATCGCTGCCGCAGCCAGTCTGCTGCGGGCGTTCGACATCCCGGAGGTGGCGAACGCCATCGCCTTTCCCTTGAACCTGGCAGTCGTTCTGCTCTCCTTCCGAGAGATTCGCGGTAACCGCCGCAGGCGCGAACTCGGCCCTTCCGTCTAGCCTCGATCTTGCGTGACGGTCTGCCGACGGAGTCGGCGGACCGTTTTTCATTCCCTGCGGGATGATGGGCAGGCCGATGGCCCGACTCTCGTGTCGGGTGCGCGCCGGGTTCCACTGCTCCGGGCTGGTGGTGCTGCTCGTTGGGACGGGAAACCTGCTGGTCATCCGGGGTTCGGCAGTTGGGCGAGCCGTTCGAGGGCGGCGGTGATGTGGCTGGCCCAGGGCCAGTGCCGAGCGAGGCGGAGGATGCGTCGGCGGCCGGTGGCGCCGAGTTGTCCGGCCGCGGTAAACAGACGGAGTCGCAGACGGCGGGGCTCCCAGCACCTTGCCTTGCCGGTCAGGGCGAGCATGGGCATCCAGGCCAGCAGGTCGAGGGCGATCTGCACGATCTCCAGCCAGATCTGGTTCTGGGCGATGTGGTGCAGGGGGAGGTTGCGCAGGCCGGTGGACCTGGCGGCCCGGATGCGGTCCTCCTGTGGCGATCATGGTCAATCGGGCGGTGCTGGCGCATCGGCTGTTCACGGGGGTTTCTCGGCGTCATATCGCCCGCCTGGTTGAGGAGTTGGCG
>NZ_JBJDQL010000068.1:0-30695 GCF_044903305.1 Streptomyces sp. NPDC019531
GGCGGCCGTGGCGTCGTGCATACGTCCAGGTCGCAGGGCATCGGTCCATAACGTGCGGCCACGCCAGTCCGCGATCACGGTGGCCTTCATCGTGTGCTGCTTTTTCTTGCCGGAGACGAACGCGCGCCGGCCACCACGTCCGGCCGGTGGCCGGCGGACCTGGATCTCGGTGGCGTCCAGGCGCAGCTCGATGCCCTCGGCTTGGGCGTAGGCGGACACATCCGGCAGCGTCCGCAGACGCAGGCCGGGGCGGTCGGGGAGCGCGCATCCCCGCTCAGCCAGGAGCCGACGTATCTCTCCGATCGCGCGGGTGATGGTGGAGCGGTCTACGCCGAACAGCAGGCCCAGCACTGAGTGCGGCAGGTCGTGCCGCAGATGGATCAGGGTGGCCACCAACCGGTCGACGAACACCAGCTGATGGCGGGCGCCGGCACCCGCGGCCCGCTTCCGGACTCCACCTCGTGCAGCATGACGACGGCCCTCAAGGTCGGCTTGCCACGGAATCGCCAACTCCTCAACCAGGCGGGCGATATGACGCCGAGAAACCCCCGTGAACAGCCGATGCGCCAGCACCGCCCGATTGACCATGATCGCCACAGTCGGATCATGCCACCGGCCAGACGCGACGCCTCACCCGCTATCACGCACCAACTCGTTAAGGGGCGCGGGGAACTGCGCGCTCAGCCCCCACACACCCGCACCCGGCGAACCGGCCTCAACCCCCCTGCTGCGACCGCGCCTTGAACGCCGCCTTCCGAGCCTCCTTGGCCACCCGCTTGTCCGGATGCAACCGCCCCATCGCCTCCAGCACATCCGCAGTCGCCGGATGATCGACCTTCCACGCCGCCGCGAAGAACCCCCCGTGCTGCTGGGCCAACCCCTCCACCAGCCCCTGAAGCTCCTCGGAGTTCCCTTCGGCGGCCAGCTGCGCGGCGATCGTGTCGACGGTCAGCCAGAACACCATGTCCTCGGAGGGCGCCGGTACATCCCCGAACGCCCGCTCGACCAGCCAGACCCGGGCGAGCCCACCCAGCTCGGGGTCGTCGAGAACCTCCCGCAACGCCGGCTCGGCGACCACACCGACCAACGACAGGGCCTGCTGACACCGCAGACGACGCAAGGGCGCCCCCGCGTCACTCCCCCGAGCCGCCCCCAGCAACTCCCGTGCCGCCGCGAGCGGTTCACGCCGGGCCAGCCACTGCTCGGTCTCGGCCTGCGCGGCGGAGGGCGGAAAGGCGGCGGTCCCGTCCAGCAACGCGTCCGCCCCCTTGTCGGCGAGGTCGCCGACGGCCGGCGCCGCGATCCCCGCCTCCAGCAGCCGTGACCGCAGCCCGTACAGCCCGAGCGGGGTCAGCCGCACCATGCCGTACCGGGAGACGTCGGTGTCGTCGACGACCGCGGCGGGTTCCTCGTCGGTGTCCGCCATCAGCGCCTCGTCGACGGGCTGGTACTCGACGATCCCGACCGGCTCCAGGATCCGGAACTGGTCGTCCAGCCGCATCATCGCGTCGGACACCTGCTCCAGGACGTCGTTGGTGGGCTCGCCCATGTCGCTGGGCACGATCATCGACGCGGCGAGAGCGGGCAGCGGTACGGGCCCGTCACCCGGTCCTTCCTCGCTCACCGTGAGCAGATAGAGGTTGCCGAGGACCCCGTCCAGGAACTCCTGTTCGGCCTGCGGGTCCCAGTCCAGGGAGGCGAGGTCGATCTCCGCGCCACCGCCCTCGGCGGACATCGCGTCGACCAGATCGTCCAGATCCGGCACGCTCGCGTCGGCGAGCACCGTCTCCAGCACGGTCAGCCACACTCCGAGCACGTCCTGCGGCGACCCGGTCAGCAGGGCCAGGTCCGCGCCCGCGGCGACGGTGCCCTCCTCCTCGTCGACGATCTCGACGAGCCCGGTGTCGACGGCGATCCGCCAGGCCTCGCTCGCGTACGCCGCCGCCTCGTCGCCGGTCAGCCCGAGCGCCTCGGCCGCCGCGGGCAACTGCTCGTCGACGAGTCCGCCCCCGGCGTCGACCCGGGTGTCCTCGCCGGTCCAGCGGGCGAGCCGGGCGGCCCGGGCGAGCAGCGGCGTGGACAGGGCGGCCCGCGCCAGCTCCGCTTCGGGGTGCAGTCGCACCGGCGGCAGGGGGGAGCTGTCTGACATCGGCTGGTTCTCCTAGGACGCGTCGTGCCACTCAGCCGCTCAGCGTAGACGGATATCCACCCATGCCGCCCGGTTCATCTCCCGGACAGGGTCCGTACATGGCTGAAACCTTGACAAGTGGCCTGACCAGGCAGGAGATTGACGCGCGTAGAAATCCGGCGGACAGCTGTTCACTGTATTTCTGCGCACGGTATTTTCTACGCGCGTCGCAACCGCCCGCACAGGTCGCGGCTCCCGCTGTTCCTCGTTCACCCTCGTCCCGGCGCCTACGTTCGTCCCCGGAGGGATCCCGTTGCCGAGCAAGAAGTCCGCGCGTTACGCCGCGCTCACCGTCGCCGCCCTGACCGCGGCCTCCACCGTCGTCCTCGTCTCGCCCGCGCACGCGGCCGGGGTGAGCATCCATGACATCCAGGGCGCGACCCGGATATCCCCGTACGCCGGTCAGAAGGTCACGGATGTGGCCGGAATCGTCACCGGTGTGCGCACCTACGGCTCCTCAAGAGGTTTCTGGATCCAGGATCCGAATCCCGATGCCGACCCGGCCACCAGCGAGGGCGTGTTCGTCTTCACCAGCTCCACCCCGAAGGTCGCCGTCGGTGACGCCGTCACGGTCACCGGCACGGTCTCGGAGTACGTCCCGGGCGGCACGTCCACCGGGAACCAGTCGCTGACCGAGCTCACCAAGCCGACGGTCACCGTCGTCTCCAGCGGCAACGCGGTCCCGGCCGCGACGGTGGTCGACGCAAGGTCGGTGCCGGCCGCGTACGCCCCGGCGGGCGACTCGGCCGCGGGCAACTCGATCAACAGTCTGACGCTCCAGCCGAAGAAGTACGCCCTGGACTACTACGAGTCCCTTGAGGGCATGAACGTCCAGGTCGCCGACACCCGTGTGGTCGGCGCGAGCGACCCGTACACCGAGCTGTGGGTGACGGTGAAGCCGCGCGAGAACGCCACCAAGCGGGGCGGCACGCTCTACGGCTCCTACACCTCGCAGAACACCGGCCGGCTCCAGATCCAGTCGCTGGGCGCGACCGCCGACTTCCCGGTGGCGAACGTCGGCGACACCCTGAGCGGCACCACGGCCGGTCCGCTGGACTACAACCAGTTCGGCGGCTACACCCTCGTGGCCAACCAGATCGGCACGCTCGAGAGCGCCGGTCTGACGCGTGAGACGACGCAGAAGCAGTCGCGCAGCGAGCTGGCGGTCGCGACGTACAACGTCGAGAACCTCGACCCGTCCGACGCCACCTTCGAGGAGCATGCCTCCGCGATCGTGAACAACCTGAAGTCGCCCGACGTCGTGTCCCTGGAGGAGATCCAGGACAACAACGGCGCGACCGACGACGGCACGACCGCCGCCGACGTGACGGTGACCAAGCTGATCGACGCGATCGTGGCCGCGGGCGGCCCGAAGTACGACTGGCGCTCGATCGACCCGACCAACGACACCGACGGCGGCGAGCCCGGCGGCAACATCCGCCAGGTGTTCCTGTTCAACCCGGAGCGGGTCTCCTTCACGGACCGCGCGGGCGGCGACGCCACGACGGCCGTCGGCGTGACGAAGACCCACGGCAAGGCCGCGCTGACGGCCTCCCCTGGCCGTATCGACCCGACGAACACGGCCTGGAGCAGCAGCCGCAAGCCGCTGGTCGGCGAGTTCGTCTTCCGTGGCCGCACGGTGTTCGTGATCGCCAACCACTTCAACTCAAAGGGCGGCGACTACGGTCTGACCTCTGCGACCCAGCCGGTGCCGCGCAGTTCGGAGACCCAGCGCCACCAGCAGGCGACGCTGGTGAACGGCTTCGTCAAGGACATCCTCGCCGTCCAGAAGAACGCGGGCGTGATCGCCCTCGGCGACATCAACGACTTCGAGTTCTCGGACACCGCGAAGATCCTGGAGGGTGACGGCGAGCTCTGGTCGGCGATCAAGTCGCTGCCGAAGAGCGAGCGTTACACCTACGACTACCAGGGCAACCAGCAGGTCCTGGACCAGATCCTGGTCAGCCCGTCGATTCGGCGCAGCTGCGACTTCGCGTACGACAGCGTGCACATCAACTCGGAGTTCAACGACCAGATCAGCGACCACGACCCGCAGGTGCTGCGCTTCCAGCCGTAGCCCTTCGCGGTGGGGATCAGGACTGGCTGAACACGCCGTTCAGCCAGTTCTGCCATTCCGTCTCGCACTCCTTGATGTCGGAGTCGGCGGCGAAGTCGTGCAGGGAGATGCCGACCGGGTGGCCCCAGTGGTTGCGCCCGAAGATCCGGGTGAGGCCCCGGTCGGTGCGCAGTCCGATGAAGTACGGGTTGCGGAAGTCGACCACGGCGTCGAAGGTGTCGGGGCCGTGGACCGTCAGCCGGGTGCCCGCGGCCACGTCCTCCCCGACGCCGAGCGCCTGTCCTACGACGGCGAGGGCGTCCGGGGTCCTGGCGGCGTCGGGTCCGTCGAAGGTGGCGAAGGCGGCCGGCCTGGGCGCGAAGTGGGTCAGGTACTCGCGCAGGGTGTGCAGATAGAAGTCGGTGTGCCGGGATGCGCCGTCGTACTGGTTGTCCCAGTCGTCGACGAAGATCCCGCTGTGCACGTACCGCACCCAGGCCCGCCGGCCCTCGTCGCGGGGTTCGACGGTGTAGTCGAGCTGGTTGAGGGTCTGCTCGGAGATGCCGTCGACGTTCTCGACGCGGTTGGTGTAGCGGTGCGGCGGGTCCCAGGCGGTGACGGTGGACCCGAAGGGCCCCTTGCCGCCGACTCGGGGCTCCGGCGGCTCCATCGGCCACAGATAGCCGTCGGTCCCGGTGGTGAACGCCGCCCAGACCTGCTCGGGGGTGGCATCGACCTCGAACTCGCGGGCGATCTCGAACTCCTTGGACATGATCTACTCCAACTCGGTCTGCTCGGTCTGCTCGGTCTGCTTCAGCGTGGGGTGGACCGCCACGACGATCCGGTGATCCCGGCCGCCCTCACTGTCCGGGGAGTCGTACTTGCGGATCAGCGCGGTGACTCCGGCCGTCAACTCCTGGATGAACGCGGCTCGTTCGGCGGCGGAGGCGAAACGCACCTCGCCGTCCAGCGCGTAAGTCGCCAGCCGTTTGCGGGCCTTGGCCGCGCCGGTGATCAACTGACCGACGTCCCGCACCAGACGGGCGCCCAACGCCAGCAGCCACCGCGCGGAGAGCTGGTCGCGGAAGCGGTCCGGGTCGGGCTGCACGGCGGCGAGGGCGAGCGGTGAGATCACGTACGACGCCGCGGTCGCCCGCATCAGCCGCTCGGTGACGCTGCCCTTGCGGCGCTCCCCCGCGAGCTCGACCAGGCCGTGCCGCTCCAGCGCTTTCAGGTGGTAGTTCACCTTCTGCCTCGGCAGCCCGACCAGGCCGGCCAGCATGGCGGCCGACGCGGGTCCCGCCGCCAGCTCGGCCAGCAGCCTCGCCCTTATGGGGTCCAGCGAGACGGCCGCCGCCTCGGGGTCCTCGATCACGGTGACATCCAGCATGGATCCACCGTCCCACCGAAAACTTTTTTTGTCCAGACGATTCGAGTTGTCGGGGCTGGGTGACCTACGGAACGAGACCGAGGACGTGGTCGTAGCGGTCGATCGTGGACCCCTTGAACCCGGGGTACGTCCGCACCCGCTCCCACAGCTCGGTGGGCGAGCCGATCCCCTCTCCCGGCGCCGCGAAGGTCCTGTCGTAGGCCTCGGCGCTCTCCCACTCGGCGTAGTTGAGGACATGGGTGCCGTCGTCGCTCAGATGGAAGTTGGCGGAGATCAGTCCGGGGTGGCCGACGGGATCGTCGGCGAGGGCCAGCAGCACGGTGTCGACCCAGTCGGTACGCCGGTCGGCGGCTTCCGGCGCGAAGTCGATCCGTACGGCCACCACCAGACCGGGCACCCGGCTGTCCCCGGCGACCCGCTCGCGGCTGCGGTAGCGCCGATAGCGGCCGAGCCCCAGCCGCTCGATGTCCGGGACGGCGGTGTCGATCTCGTCCACCCGCTCCTGCCGGTGGGTCTTGACGAAGGCCTCGTACGCCTGCGCGCTCGTCCACTGGGAGTAGTGCATCAGGGTGGCGGTGTCGTGACCGGCGTAGACGTGGTAGCCGAGCAGATCTCCGGTGGGCCAGGGCCGCCGCCGCCAGGTGTCGGCGATGGCCTCGACGGTCTGCCGCTGTCGCAGGGGCGTGCCCACACGCCAGTGGCTGAAGAGGGAGGTGCCGACACGGGGGTCGGTGAGGTCGGGATGGGTTTCGGTACGACGTGTCATGTCGACCACCCTGCAACCTCGACCAAGATTCAGGTCAAGCCGCCGATTCGACCGGCCCGTTCGGGAGACCCGCCAGCTCATGGACGAGAAGGTCGACAAGAGCGAGCCGGACAGCCCCTCCGAATTGCCCAAGCGGTCGTGGGGTGCGGTGGCGCGGCGCACGTTCAAGGAGCTGCTGGACGACGAACTCGCCGACCGCGCGGCGGCGTTGACGTACTACGGTGTGCTGTCGCTGTTCCCCGCCCTGCTGGTGATGGTCTCCCTGCTGGGCGTGGTGGGACAGCGGGCCACGAACAAGATCCTCGACAACATCGGGGACCTCGCCCCGGGCCCGGCCCGGGACATCCTGCGGGACGCGGTGGTCCAGCTGGGCGACAGCGGCGGTACGGGCAGTGTCCTGGCGATCCTCGGACTGCTCGCCGCGCTGTGGTCGGCGTCGGGTTATGTCGCCGCGTTCATCCGTACGTCCAACGCGGTGTACGACCTGCCGGAGGGGCGCCCGGTGTGGAAGCTGACACCGCTGCGGCTGGCGCTGACCGTGACGTTGATGCTGATGCTGGCGGCGAGCGCGCTGATCGTGGTGTTCACGGGTCCGCTCGCCGAGCGGGCGGGCCGGGCGGTGGGGTTCGGTGGCGCGGCGATCGCGGTCTGGGGCATCGCCAAGTGGCCGGTGCTGCTGCTCCTGGTCGTCCTGATGATCGCCCTGCTGTACTGGGCCGCGCCCAACGTCCGGGCCGGCGGCTTCCGTTGGATCTCCCCCGGCAGCGTCCTCGCCACCCTGATCTGGCTGGCCGCCTCCGCGGGCTTCGCGCTCTACGCCGCCAACTTCGGCTCCTACAACAAGACATACGGCACCCTCGCCGGTGCCATCGTCTTCCTGGTGTGGCTCTGGCTGACCAATCTGGCGATCCTGCTGGGCCTGGAGTTCGACGCGGAGCTGGCCCGGGAGCGGGCGATCACCTCGGGGGACACCGCCCCGACGGAGGAGCCGTACGTGGAGCCGCGGGACACCCGGAAGTGGCCCGCGAAGCTCAGGGCGAAGCGTGGCACGCAGAGCGGGTAGGCCACCCCGCCGTGCGCAAGGCGGTGGGCGGCACCCGTGCACCGGGTGCCGCCCACGCCGTAGAGCGGTCTGCTACTTCTTCGGATACCGCCACGACACCACGACGACCGCCGCCACCGCCGCGCCGATGATCAGCACCGGCCGCGGATGCCGTACCGCCGCCATGACCAGGGGCCGGGCGGGCATGGGCACATTGCGCTCCGTCTTCCGCTCCAGCGCGCTCTGGGTCTGTGTCACCTTGTCCTGGGTGGTATGTCCCGCTTGCAGCGTCCGGTCGTGGACCCGGTGGCCCGTCCTCGTCGCCGTGTCATGGACCTTGTGACCGGCCTGGGTGGCCCGGTCGTGCACGGTGTGACCGGCCTGGGTGGCCCGGTCGTGCACGGTGTGACCGGCCTGGGTGGCCCGGTCGTGCACGGTGTGACCGGCCTGCGCGGCAGTGCTGCGCAGCTGCACGGTCATCGCGCCCGCCTTGTCCCTGAGATCCGCCGCCCTGGCCCGCGCGCGGCCCTTCACATCCATCTTTCCTGCCAACTCCTCCACCGTGTCGCCGAGTTCGCTGCGGGTTCGCTCGATCTCCCGCCGCAGCTCCTCGGGCCCCTTGACCCCCGTCGCGGGGGGCTCACTGCCTGTCCTGTCGGTCATCGGTGCGCCCTTTCCCTGATCTCCTCGACGTCGGCCTTGACGCTGCCGAGCGCCTCCTCGGGCGTGGGGGGTGCGGCCCGGCGCAGCTGGGCCCGGCCGGTCACGGCGAGCAGCCCCGCGATCACGAACAGCACAGCCGTCACGATCAGCGCCGATGCCCAGACCGACAGCACCAGCGAGAGGGCGGCAGCGGCCGTTCCGGCCAGGGCGAGCAGCCCGGCGTAGGCGAAGGCGCCCGCGGCGCCGAGCAGCCCGCCGCCCCGCCCGGCACGCCTTCCTTTCGCGGTCAGCTCCTCCTTCGCGAGGGCGACTTCCTGCCGGACCAGCCGGGAGAGCTGCTCGGTGGCCTGTCCGACGAGTTCGCCCACCGAGTGGTGTTCGTCGTGCGCCGGCCTGGGGGCCGTGGTTCCGGTCACGGTGCTCCGCCTCCTCTCGGTCGGAACACCCGGGTACCCGGCCCGGCCTGCACTACCCCTGCGGGCCGCCGTCCGGGCCGGGCTCCCCGAGCCGGGCCAGCTGGCTCTGGAACCAGTCGAGCCGGGCCTGCAACAGGGCGGCCTCGGCGGCGAGTTCGGGTACGCCCACCCCCTCGGGCAGATCAAGGGGCACATCGGCGCGCCCGGCCCCGGCCACCACCCGCAGCCCGTCCCCGGCCAACCGTGCGAACCCGGCGAGCGAGACGGCCGTACGCCCGCGCAGGCAGCCCGCGCACGAGGGGGCCAGGGCCCGCCAGCCGGGCCTGCCCCAGCCGGCGTCGGCGAGGGCCGCCGCGACCGTGCCGCAGGCGCAGGGTCCGACGGTGGCCGTACGGACCCGCTGACGGGCGTAGCGGAAGCCGCGTTCGAAGCGGAGGTAGCGGCCGAGGACCAGGACGTCGAGGAGGACGGCCGTGCGGTGCTCGGCGGTGCACAGCAGTGCCTCGGCCGTCGTACGGTCGTGCACGCAGTGGAAGCCGCAGTCGCAGCGGCGGTTCGGAGCCCGGTGCCGCAGGCCGTAGACGCAGGACGCGTCGGCCAGGACGCCGTACGGCAGCGCGCCGCCGAGCGACACACCGGTGAACCCGGCCCGGGTGCCGTCCTGGGACAGCACCGGGTGGGCGATCTTGTATCCGGTCGGCGGCTCCGTCGGGCGTTCCTCCGGAAGCCGCAGTCTCATCGGGCCGCCGGGACCTCTTCGGGGGCCTTCAGTTCCTTGATCTCCTCGGGGAGTTCGAGCTCCTCCTCGTGGATCTCCGGCCGCTCTTCCGCGACTCCGGTGGCGAGTGCCTTGCCGAGCTTCATGACGCCTCCAGGACCAGGGGTCGTGCACCGTCCTGGCCATGGTGGCTCATGCGGGCCCGGTTTGGACATAGGGCCTTTTCGCAGCATCCCTTATCGATACATCGTAGGAGAATTAAGTGGAGCTTCACGGTCGTCCGGCCGAGACTACGCGTATGACGACAACCGCCCCGACCTTCGGCCGCGCCCTCTGCGCCATGATCACGCCCTTCGACGGGGCCGGCGCCCTCGATCTCGACGGCGCGCAGGTGCTCGCCGACCACCTGGTGACGGAGGGCTGTGACGGTCTCGTCCTCTCCGGTACGACGGGTGAGTCGCCGACCACGACGGACGCGGAGAAGGCGGCCCTCGTGATGGCGGTGCGGGAGGCGGTGGGCGAGCGAGCATCGGTCGTGGCGGGGGTGGGCACCTTCGACACCCGGCACACCGTCGAACTGGCCCTGGCGGCCGAAAAGGCGGGCGCGGACGGGGTGTTGGTGGTCAGCCCGTACTACAGCAGGCCGCCGCAGGACGCGTTGGAGGCGCACTTCTGGGAGATCGCGGACGCGTCGGGGCTGCCCGTCATGCTGTACGACATCCCGGGCCGCACCGGCACCCGCATCGAGCCGGAGACCGCGATCCGGCTCGCCGAGCACCCCCGGATCGTCGCGGTGAAGGACTGTTCCTACGACTTCCTCGGCGCCCAGAAGGTGCTCTCCCGCACGGAGTTGGCGTACTACGCGGGCTGCGACGAGCACAATCTCGCGCTGTACGCGGTGGGCGGGACGGGCTACGTCAGTACGGTCGCCAACGTGGTCCCGTCCCGTATGAGGGCCGTACTGGACGCGTTCGAGGCGGGCGACACCCCCGTGGCCGCCCGCCTCCAACAACGGGCCACGGGCCTGATCGAGGCGATGATGTCGGCGGGTCTGCCCGGCACGGTCACTGCCAAGTCCCTCCTCAACGCGCTCGGTCTGCCCGCGGGCCCGGTCCGCTCCCCGCTGCGGCCCGCCGACCGGGAGACGGCCGACGGGCTGCTGGCGGAGTACGAACGGCTGGTGGCCGTCTGATCAAGGCATGACCGCTCTGATCAGGGCTGGGCGAAGAGCGGCTCCCAGCGTCCGGCGTCCCCGTCGTTGCCCTCCCGGAAGCCGCTGAGGGGGACTTCCTTGTCGCTGCCGATGGTGATCAGCACGAGCCGCTGATGGAACTCGTTCTTGTCGTTCTTGCCGATGTCCCAGGCGATGAGCCGCTCGTTGCCCACCCAGGCGAGCAGCTGCTGCCCGCGCACCTCGGTCCTGGCACCGGTCTGGGCGTCGACGACGTACGAGGACGTCTTCCACTTCTTGCCCGCGAAGTCCCCGGCGACGAGCCTGCCGTCGGGCGACTTGCCCGCGTCGACGGACCACGACAGGTACTTGTCACCCGCCGGCACGGGCACCTTCTTGCCCGTGAGGTCGTAGAACACGTAGCCGGGCTCCATGGGGCTGCCCTCCCAGACATGCCGGCCGTCGTCCGCGAGGGCGAAGTCCTGGCGGCTGTTCATGAAGGTGCTCAGGGGGTTGCCGGGATCACTCTCGATCTTGATCTCGGTCCAGGCGCCGTCCCCGGAGGCCACGTCGAGGACAAAGAAGCCGGTGCGGCTCGACGTCCACGGCTGGCCCCATTCGACGTTGCCCTCCACCTTGATCTGCCGGTCGGGGTTCTCGCTGTACGTCGTCGCGACCAGCTTGCGGCCGTCGCGGGAGAAGCTGAGGCCGCCGACAGTGTGGTCGACCTGGATCCAGCGCTCGACCTTGCCGGTGGTCAGGTCGAGCAGGCCGATCCGCGAGGCGGGCAGGTCCCGTTCGAGGACGGCGGCGGTCTTCCCGCCGGGGGCGACGGCGACCAAGGACCAGTCCGCGGCCTTGGCGTACTTGCCGGTCTTCGGGTTCAGCAGGTGGTAGGTGCGCTCGTAGACGGCGGTGTCCGCGCTCTTCTTCACCGTCTCCGGGATGAAGTACCCGGCCATGGTCGTGCCCCCGACGGAGATCCTGTCGCGCGGCGGCGACTGGTCGGGGTGGGACTCGACCTTCTTCGGGGTCACGATCCCGCCGGAGGGCCTTACGTCCTCCTTGCCGGAGTCCAGCAGCGGTACGCCCACCCCGACGGCGACCGCGACCACGGCGACCACGGCGACGACCGCCGTCCTGGCCGTCCGACGCCGCCGCCGGACGGCCAGCACCCGGTCGGCGAACCCCACTGCCACCGGCGGCTGTTCGGCGGCCTGCTCGCGCAGGGCGTCGCGCACGATGTCGTCGACGTTCACGGACGCACCTCCACGGGCGAGTAGTCACGGGATTCGAGCCGCTCGGCGTCGGCCGGCCCGAGAGCGGACAGTTCGGGCGCCAGCGAACGCAGCCGGGCCAGCGAGCGGTGGGTGGTGGACCGTACGGTGCCCACCGAGCAGTTCAGCAGCCGGGCGACGTCGGCTTCGGGCAGGTCCTCGAAGTAGCGCAGCACCAGCACGGTGCGCTGACGGGCGGTGAGCCGGGACAGGGCCTGGCGCATCACGAGGCGCAGTTCGGCCGCGGCGGCCGTGTCGGCGCGGGGCTCGCCGGTGCCCGACGGTTCGGGCGGCTCGGCGACACTGACCTCGCGCCTGGGCCACTTCAGCCGCCAGCGGCTGACCTGCTGGCGGTAGAGGACCTGCCGTACGTAAGCCTCGGGTTCGTCGATCTTCTGCCAGCGTCCGGCAGCCTTGACCAGGGCGTTCTGAAGCAGGTCCTCACCGGCGTGCTGGTCTCCCCCGCACAGCAGCACAGCGGTCCTCAGCAGGGCGGACGACCTGCTGTCCACGAAGTCCCGGAAACTCTCCAGCCCTTCGGCATTCATCGTCACCTTCTCTTCCCCGGCGGCGCCGGTGCGCCGCCCCTCCGACCCTTGTGACGCGTGCGGTGGGCCGCCGCTATGCCACCGCCACGAAAAAAGTCGCCGTAGAGGATCTCAGTCCTCTACGGCGACTCTTGCTGAGGCGGGTCAGTTCCAGGAGTACCCGTCGCTGGGGGCCGTTGTGGGAGGCGGTGTTGGTCTCATCCGCCGAAACGACCTTGCGGTCACGCCGAGTAACCCATAAGTGCTCTTCGTGCGTGCCGGGAGCGGCTCAGTTGTGGCTGTGCAGGACGTCGTTGAGGCCGCCCCAGACCGCGTTGTTCGGGCGGGCCTCGACGGTGCCGGTGACCGAGTTGCGGCGGAAGAGGATGTTCGAGGCGCCGTTCAGCTCGCGGGCCTTGACGATCTGGCCGTCGGGCATGGTGACCCGGGTGCCCGCGGTGACGTAAAGACCGGCCTCGACCACGCACTCGTCGCCGAGCGCGATGCCGACGCCCGCCTCGGCACCGATCAGGCAGCGTTCGCCGATGGTGATGCGGACGTTGCCGCCGCCGGAGAGGGTGCCCATGGTGGAGGCGCCGCCGCCGATGTCCGAGCCGTCGCCGACCACGACACCGGCGGAGATACGGCCCTCGACCATCGAGGTGCCGAGGGTGCCCGCGTTGAAGTTCACGAAGCCCTCGTGCATCACGGTGGTGCCCGCGGCGAGGTGCGCACCCAGGCGGACCCGGTCGGCGTCGGCGATGCGGACGCCCTTGGGGGCCACGTAGTCCGTCATGCGGGGGAACTTGTCGATGCTCGTCACGGCGAGGTGCAGGCCCTCGGCGCGGGCGTTGAGGCGTACCTTCTCGACGTCGTCGACGGCGACCGGGCCAAGCGAGGTCCACGCGACGTTGGGGAGGAGGCCGAAGATGCCGTCCAGGCTCTGGCCGTGCGGCTGGACCAGGCAGTGCGAGAGCAGGTGCAGCCGCAGGTAGGCGTCGTGCGTGTCGAGCGGCTTCTCCTCCAGGGAGGCGATGACCGTGCGGACCGCGATGACCTCGACGCCACGCCGGGCGTCCGGGCCGATCGCCTTCGCGGCGCCTTCGCCGAGCAGTTCCACGGCCCTGTCGGCGGACAGCCGCTCGGTGCCGGCCGGTCCGGGTTCGGCGGACAGCTCGGGGGCGGGGAACCAGGTGTCGAGAACGGTGCCGTCGGCGGCGACGGTGGCGAGGCCTGCGGCGATGGCGCCGGTGGTGCGCGGGGCAGTCGTGTCGGTCATGAGGGCAACCTAACCGGCGGGGGGCGTGGGATGCGAACCCGCGCGCGGGGCGTCTCGGGTGGTGGGCGACCCGCACTCCCTCATGAGGCGCACCGTCTGGTTCGTGGGGCGGGGGCAGCCGCGTTCGCATTCTTGCCCCCGCAGCGTTTTCAGCATTCCGGTGGCGTCGGCGGGCAGCGCGGCCAGGTCCCGGTACGTCTCGCGCGCCGACCGGCCATCGGCCTCCGCGGGGTTCTCCGCACGCGGATGGTTCACGGACTTCACCAGGAGATCAGGACATCACCCGAGGCAGGTGCGGCTCACTCGAGACCGGTGAGGATCACCCGAGACCGGCGGGGATCACCCGCGCCAGTACCTCCCGCGCGTAGGACTCGTCGTACGGCACCCCCGTCAGCAGCACCTGCAGACAGATCCCGTCCGCCAGCGCGACGAGCGCCCGTGCCGTGACCGGGTCGGTGCGGCGGGCGAGGCGTTCGGCGAGGTCGTCGGCCCATTCGGCGGCGACGGGGCGCAGGGCGGGGCGGCGCAGGGCGGCGAGGTAGAGCTCGTACTCCAGCTCGACTCCGGTGCGGTCGCCGCCGAGCCACTCGCCGAGGACCCGGGCCAGGTCGGTGGCCAGGTCGCCGCCGGGGTCGTCCAGGGCGCCGTGCGCGGCGACCGCCTTGGCGAAGCCCTCGCCGGCCTGGCGCAGCGCGGCGACCATCAGCTCGTCGAGGCTCTTGAAGTGGTACGTCGTCGAACCGAGCGGCACATCGGCCTCGGCGGCGGCGCTGCGGTGGCTGAGTCCCGCGAGGCCCTTCTGCCCTACGACCCGGATGGCCGCGTCGATGATCCGCTGCCGGCGCTCGGGGTCGTGCCGCCGGGCCATCAGTGCGCCCCGCCCAGGTTCAGCACCACGACCCCGAGGATGATCAGCGCGATCCCGGCGGCCTTGGTGACCGTCATGCCCTCGCCGAGGAAGAACATCCCGATGGCGGCGATGGCCGCGGTGCCGACCCCGGCCCAGATCGCGTAGGCGGTGCCGACCGACACCGTCTTCAGGGTCTGGGCGAGCAGCGCGAAGGAGAGGACGTAGCCGAGCCCGGTCAGCAGCGAGGGCACGAGCCGGCTGAAGCCCTCGGTGTACTTCATGGCCGTGGTCGCACCGACCTCGGCGGCGATGGCTCCGGCGAGCAGCAGGTATCCCATGTGTACGAGCGTACACAACAGTCCGTGGGACCGGCGCCGACGTACGGCATCCGTCAGGCTCTGAACTCGGACGTGGTGAGCGACCGGGCAGCCGCCACCGGCCCCGGCTCACGGACCCGCGCCAGTCGGTCCAGAGCGCGCCGCTTGGCGTGGGCGGCGCGTCGCAGGGCGGCGACCTTGCGGTAACGGAGCACTTCGGCGGGGTCGGGCTTCACGGCCCCGCTGAGCGCGTACCCGTTGCCGACGAGCCGTTCCCCCAACACCACGTCGCACAGCCGTATCTGATCGGGCGTCAGGCGCCGCTGCCAGCTCCCCGCGCGGGAGGTGTCCAGGGCGCCGTGGGTACGCCGGTGCCAGGTCTTGCGGGCCGGAACGGCACCCTTGGCCTGACGACTCGGCTCGGCCATCTCCGGGGCGTACTCCTCACCCAAGTAGGCGCAGAGCTCCCGGAGTCGGGGCTCGGGGTCGGTCACCAGGTCCTCGAAGCGCAGCTCGTGCCAGCTGTCCGGGCCGAGCCGGCCGGCGTACCGCCGGGTGACGTCCATGACCTGCGCCCAGGTGGCGACGGCCTCGTGGAAGCCGCGGTGCCACCAGGGCATCCCCAGCAGCGAGGCGACACAGTCCCGCCCGTCACGGACGAGGTGCACGAACTGCGCGTCCGGGAAGAGCCGCAGGATCTCCTCGACGTGCAGCGCGTACGCCGGCCGTTTGTCGCCCCAGCGGACCTTGCCGTGGTGTTCGGCGTACGACCTCAGCGTGATCCCCAGTGCCGAGCCGAGCGTGGGCGGGCCGACCTCGATGCGCCTGGCTACGGTGTCCGCGTCCAGGCCCAGCTCATGGAACCGGGTCTCCTTGCGGCCGGTGATCCAGGCGGCGAGGCCGGCCCGGTTGCCGGCGTCCCTGAGGTCGCCGAAGCGGAGCCGGTCCTCGTAGGCGGGCAGCACGAACCTGGTCTCCGGGGGCAGGGCGATTCTCGGGTGCGCGTGCAGCATGAGCTGAAGCAGCGTGGTCCCGGAGCGGGGGCAGCCGAGGACGAAAACGGGCCGTACAGGAGAAGCGGGTGCAGAGGTAACCACGCTCCCACGCTGCCGTCGCCCGATGAGGCGGGGCTGGGAGCGCCCTGAGAAAGGAATGTGGAATCGGGCCGCTTCAAAAGGCTGCTCACAACCCCCTGTAACCACTAGTGTTCCCCCCGGAACCACAGTGTTTCACCATTCACATACCGCGCCACCACAGCCGCGGCTGCCGCACGCGCCGCGCCGCCGGAGGAACAGCGCATGCCCGAAGACAAGTCCCGGCCGCCTCAGGACCGCCCCTGGGAGAACGGCTGGACCCTGGACACCTCCCGCACGCCCGGAACCAGGCGGCTCTATCTGGCCGGGGCGCTGGCGGTGACCACCGTGGTCGCCTGCGCGGCCGCGATAGCCGTGACGGACAACGAACTTGACACCTCGTCATCCCCCAAGCAGGACGACGGCTCAGGACTGATCTCCTTCTCCACCCAGCCCGCGACGACCACTGCCCCGCGCGGCGAGAGCGGCCTGTCGTCGGTGTCCCCCAGCGCCAAAGGCCCCCGGCAGCAGGGCTCCGAGCCGACGGCCACGGTCACGGCCGGCCCGCAGCCGCCCAAGTCGACGGCGTCCAAGGGCAGTTCGTCGAAGCCGAAGCCCTCGGCGACCTACCGCTCGGTCAACTCGGTCAACTACCCGGGCCGCTACTGGCACGTGGACGACGGCTATGTGGGCCTGGACCCGGTCCGCGGCTCGGAATCCCGCGAGGACTCCACCTTCAAGTTGGTCAAGGGCCTGGCGAACAGCTCCTGTTACTCCTTCACCACCCACGACGGCACGTACCTCCGCCACCGCAACTTCGTCCTGAGGGCCAACCGCAACGACGGCTCGTCCCTCTTCAAGCAGGACGCCACGTTCTGCCCACGCGACTCCTCCTACTCCGGCGCGAAAATGCTGGAGTCGGTCAACTACCCGGGCTACTTCCTCCGCCACAAGAACTTCGTGGTCCGCCTGGAACGCTTCGAGTACAGCTCCCAGTACCTCCAGGACTCGTCGTTCAAGCTGGTGGGCGGGCTGGCCTGAGCATGCGGAAGGGGCCGCGGCACACGGCCACGGCCCCCTCGGCTCGACGATCCGGCTCCGTCAGACGTTGAAGCCCAACGCCCGGAGCTGCTCCCGGCCGTCGTCCGTGATCTTGTCCGGGCCCCACGGCGGCATCCACACCCAGTTGATGCGGAGTTCGCTGACGAGGCCGTCCGTGGCGGACTTGGCCTGGTCCTCGATGACGTCCGTGAGGGGACAGGCGGCCGAGGTCAGGGTCATGTCGATCGTCGCGATGTTCGCGTCGTCGACGTGGATGCCGTAGATCAGCCCCAGGTTGACGACATCGATGCCCAGCTCGGGGTCGACGACGTCGTACAGGGCCTCGCGGAGCTCTTCCTCCGAGGCCGGCTTCATCTCAACGGTCTCGCTCATGCCGTCTTCCTTTCGGCTTCGGCGCCCAGCGCCTGGGCCGTCGCGTCCTTCCACGCCATCCAGCTGAGGAGGGCGCACTTGACCCGGGCCGGGTACTTGGAGACACCGGCGAACGCGACCGCGTCCTCCAGCACCTCCTCCATCGCGTCGTCGGGCTCGATCCTGCCCTTGGACTGCATCAGCTCCAGGAAGGTCTCCTGGATCTTCTGCGCCTCCGACAGGTCCTTGCCGACCAAAAGGTCGTTCAGCACGGAGGCCGAAGCCTGGCTGATCGAGCAGCCCTGGCCCTCGTACGAGACGTCCTCGATCCTCGTGCCGTCGTACTTCACACGAAGGGTGATCTCGTCACCGCACGTGGGGTTCACGTGGTGCACCTCGGCGTCGCCGTCCCTCAGACCACGCCCGTGCGGGTGCTTGTAGTGGTCCAGGATGACTTCCTGGTACATCGAATCCAGCTTCACGACAGCCTCTCAGCCGAAGAAGTTCCGTACGTGCTCCAGACCGTCGACCAACGCGTCGATCTCGGCCGGCGTGGAGTACAGATAGAACGACGCTCGCGTGGTCGCGGGAATTCCGTACCGGAGGCAGACCGGCCGCGCGCAGTGGTGGCCGACCCGGACCGCGATGCCCTGTTCGTCGAGGACCTGGCCCACGTCGTGCGGGTGGATGTCGCCGAGCGTGAAGGAGATCGCCGCGCCCCGGTCCTCGGCCGTGGTCGGGCCGATGATCCGGAGATCCGGGACCGCCTGCAGACGCTGGACCGCGTACTCGGTCAGCGCGTGCTCATGGGCGAGGACCTTGTCCATGCCGATCGACGACAGGTAGTCGATCGCCGCGCCCAGACCGACCGCCTGCGCGATCGGCGGGGTGCCCGCCTCGAACTTGTGCGGGGCGGGAGCGTAGGTCGACGAGTGCATCGACACGGTCTCGATCATCTCGCCGCCGCCGAGGAACGGGGGCAGGTCCTCCAGGAGTTCCTGCCGGCCCCACAGCACGCCGATGCCCGTCGGGCCGCACATCTTGTGCCCGGTGAAGGCCACGAAGTCGGCCTGGAGGGCCTGGACGTCGACCGGCATGTGCGGCGCGGCCTGCGAGGCGTCGATGCAGACGAGCGCGCCGACCTCCTGCGCCCGGCGCACTATCGCCTCGACCGGGTTGACCGTACCGAGGATGTTGGACACCAGCACGAAGGAGACGATCTTCGTCTTCTCGGTGATGATCTCGTCGATGTTGGAGAGGTCGAGACGGCCGTCGTCGGTCAGGCCGAACCACTTCAGCTTCGCACCCGTGCGCTGCGCGAGCAGCTGCCACGGCACGATGTTGGAGTGGTGCTCCATCTCCGTGATGACGATCTCGGTCTCGGAGTCCACACGGTAGGGCTCGTCGGCCCAGCCCAGCATGTTGGCGACGAGGTTGAGCGACTCGGAGGCGTTCTTGGTGAAGATCACCTCGTCCCGCGAGGGCGCGTTGATGAACTCGGCGACCTTGTCGCGCGCGCCCTCGTACAGCGCCGTGGCCTCCTCGGCGAGCACATGCACACCGCGGTGGACGTTGGCGTTGTAGCGCTCGTAGTACTCGCTCAGGGCGTCCAGCACCTGGCGCGGCTTCTGCGAGGTCGCCGCGTTGTCCAGGTAGACGAGCTTCCGGTCGTCGTGGACCAGGCGGTCCAGGATGGGGAAGTCCTTGCGGATCGCCTCTGTGTCGAGGAGGCCCGGCAGCTGTGTCACTCGGATGCGCCACCCTTCGTGTAAGCCTCGTAGCCCTCGTTCTCCAGCTTGTCGGCGAGCTCGGCACCGCCGGACTCGACGATCTTGCCGCCTGCGAAGACGTGGACGTAGTCGGGCTTGATGTAGCGCAGGATGCGCGTGTAGTGCGTGATCAGCAGGGTGCCGACCTCGCCGGTCTCACGGACGCGGTTGACGCCCTCGGAGACCACCCGGAGCGCGTCGACGTCCAGACCGGAGTCCGTCTCGTCGAGGATCGCGATCTTCGGCTTGAGCAGCTCCAGCTGGAGGATCTCGTGGCGCTTCTTCTCACCGCCGGAGAAGCCCTCGTTGACGTTGCGCTCGGCGAAGGCGGGGTCCATGTTGAGGCGCTCCATGGTCTCCTTGACCTCCTTCACCCAGGTGCGCAGCTTGGGGGCCTCGCCGCGGATGGCGGTGGCGGAGGTACGGAGGAAGTTCGACACGGACACGCCGGGAACCTCGACGGGGTACTGCATGGCCAGGAACAGGCCCGCGCGGGCGCGCTCGTCGACGGACATCTCCAGGACGTCCTCGCCGTCGAGGGTGACGGTGCCGCCGGTGATGGTGTACTTCGGGTGACCCGCGAGGGAGTAGGCGAGGGTCGACTTGCCGGAGCCGTTGGGGCCCATGATGGCGTGCGTCTCGCCCTGCTTCACGGTCAGGTCGACACCCTTGAGGATCTCCTTCGTGGCGTTGTCGGCCTCGACGGTGACGTGCAGGTCTCGGATTTCAAGCGTTGCCATGGGTGCCTCAGGACTCCTGGGTGAGGGAGACGAGCACGTCGTCCCCTTCGATCTTTACGGGGTATACGGGGACGGGGCGCGTCGCGGGAAGGCCGGACGGCTTGCCGGTGCGGAGGTCGAAGCTGGAGCCGTGCAGCCAGCACTCGATCTGGCAGTCCTCCACCTCGCCCTCGGAGAGCGAGACGTTCGCGTGCGAGCAGATGTCGTGGATCGCGAACACCTCCCCCTCGGTCTGCACGACCGAGACCGGCGTGCCGTCGAGTTCCACCCGCTTCGGGGTGTCCTCCTCCAGCTCGCTCAGCCCACAGGCTCGTACGAAGGCCATCAGACAGTGGCCTCCAGCTCCTCGTCGATCTTCACAAGGAGCCGCTCTTCGATGTCGTCGACACCGATCTGCTGGACCAGCTCCGCGAAGAAGCCGCGGACCACCAGGCGGCGGGCCTCGTCGGCCGGGATGCCGCGGGCCATCAGGTAGAAGAGCTGCTCGTCGTCGAAGCGGCCGGTCGCACTCGCGTGGCCCGCGCCGACGATCTCGCCGGTCTCGATCTCCAGGTTCGGCACTGAGTCGACCCGGGCGCCGTCCGTGAGGACGAGGTTGCGGTTCATCTCGTATGTGTCCGTGCCCTCGGCCTTGGCCTCGATGAGCACGTCACCGATCCACACGGCGTGCGCGTCGTCGCCCTGGAGCGCGCCCTTGTAGGCGACGTTCGACTTGCAGTGCGGGGTGTTGTGGTCGACCAGAAGGCGGTGCTCCTGGTGCTGGCCGGCGTCCGTGAAGTAGAGGCCGAAGAGCTCGGCCTCGCCGCCGGTGCCGGCGTAGGCGACGCGCGGGTGGAGGCGTACGAGGTCGCCGCCGAAGGTGACCACGAACGACTTGAAGGTGGCGTCCCGGCCGATCAGCGCATTGTGCTGGCCCACGTGCACGGCCTTGTCGTCCCAGTCCTGAACGGAGACGACGGTCAGCTTGGCGCCGTCACCGAGGACATAGTCGACGTTGGCCGCGACGACGGCGTCACCGGTGTGGTCGATGACGACGACGGCCTCGGCGAAGGCGCCCAGCTCGATCACCTGGTGGCCGAAGGCGGTACCGCCCTCGCCGTGCACGGCGATCCGGATCGGCTCGGTGAGGACCGTCTCCTTGGGGACGGTGATCACACCGGCCACCTCGAACGCGGAGTACGCCTGGGCGGCGACACGGTCCACGGGGGTGCCCGCCCTGCCGATCCGGGCGTCGTCACGGCCGACGGTCTCGACGGTGACGCCCTCGGGGGCCTGTACGTCCACCTTCACACCGTCGCCGGAGGCGACCGCGGTGCCGTCGTGCAGCCCGCGCAGGCGCTCCAGCGGGGTGAACCGCCACTCCTCCTCGCGGCCGTGCGGGACCGGGAAGTCCGCGACGTCGAAGGAGGGGGGCGCGCTCATGCGCGTGGCGACGGTCGACTCGGCGGCCACCGCGATCGAGCCGGCGGTGGTGGATCCCAGCGGTGGGGGTCCCCCCGCCCGAGCGGATTCGAGGGTGGGGGAGTTCTGAGCCTCAGCCATGGCTGTCGGTGTGCTCTCTTCCTGACTCTTATGGGACTTACGACGGGGTGGGGGCCGGTGACTAACCGACCGCACCCTCCATCTGGAGCTCGATCAGCCGGTTGAGTTCAAGGGCGTACTCCATCGGCAGCTCCTTCGCGATGGGCTCGACGAAGCCGCGCACGATCATGGCCATCGCCTCGAACTCGCTCAGACCGCGGCTCATCAGGTAGAAGAGCTGGTCCTCGGAGACCTTGGAGACGGTCGCCTCGTGGCCCATGGACACGTCGTCCTCGCGGACGTCCACGTAGGGGTACGTGTCGGAGCGGGAGATGGTGTCGACGAGCAGCGCGTCGCACAGCACGTTGGACTTGGAGCCGTGGGCGCCCTCGCCGATCTCGACCAGACCGCGGTACGAGGTACGGCCGCCACCGCGGGCCACCGACTTGGAGACGATGTTGGAGGAGGTGTTCGGCGCCATGTGGACCATCTTGGAGCCGGCGTCCTGGTGCTGGCCCTCGCCCGCGAAGGCGATGGAAAGGGTCTCGCCCTTGGCGTGCTCGCCCATCAGGTAGACGGCCGGGTACTTCATGGTGACCTTGGAGCCGATGTTGCCGTCGATCCACTCCATGGTCGCGCCCTCGTACGCCACGGCGCGCTTGGTGACCAGGTTGTAGACGTTGTTCGACCAGTTCTGGATGGTCGTGTAGCGGCAGCGGGCGTTCTTCTTGACGATGATCTCGACCACGGCGCTGTGCAGCGAGTCCGACTTGTAGATCGGGGCCGTACAACCCTCGACGTAGTGCACGTAGGCACCCTCGTCGACGATGATCAGGGTCCGCTCGAACTGGCCCATGTTCTCGGTGTTGATCCGGAAGTAGGCCTGGAGCGGGATCTCGACGTGCACGCCCTTCGGCACGTAGATGAAGGAACCGCCGGACCACACCGCGGTGTTCAGCGACGCGAACTTGTTGTCGCCGACCGGGATGACGGTGCCGAAGTACTCCTTGAAGAGCTCCGGGTGCTCCTTCAGCGCGGTGTCGGTGTCCAGGAAGATGACGCCCTGCTCCTCCAGGTCCTCGCGGATCTGGTGGTAGACGACCTCGGACTCGTACTGGGCCGCGACACCGGCGACGAGGCGCTGCTTCTCCGCCTCGGGGATGCCGAGCTTGTCGTACGTGTTCTTGATGTCCTCGGGCAGGTCCTCCCAGGACTCCGCCTGCTTCTCCGTGGAACGCACGAAGTACTTGATGTTGTCGAAGTCGATGCCGGAGAGGTCGGAGCCCCAGTTCGGCATGGGCTTCTTGCCGAACAGGCGCAGACCCTTGAGGCGAAGCTTGGTCATCCACTCCGGCTCGGACTTCTTCGCGGAGATGTCCCGGACGACGTCCTCATTGATGCCGCGCTTGGCAGAGGCACCAGCCACGTCGGAGTCGGCCCAGCCGTATTCGTAGTTGCCCAGACCCTCGAGCTCGGGGTGGGCAGTCTCCTCGATGGGGAGTGTCATGCGGGGTTCCTCCCGGCGGTGCTTGCAGATGCGTTATGGGTGTTCTTGGAAATCTTTGGGATGAATGTCGTACAGACGCCGTCACCGTGGGCGATGGTTGCAAGTCGCTGGACGTGCGTCCCGAGCAGCTGCGAGAAGATCTCCGTCTCGGCGTCGCACAGCTGCGGGAACTTCTCCGCGACATGGGCCACCGGGCAGTGGTGCTGGCAGAGCTGCTCGCCGACCGGTGCGCTCCGCGCCGTAGCAGCGTACCCGTCCGCGCTCAGGGCCTTGGCCAGGGCTTCGGTGCGCTCCTCGGGGGCGGCGGCCTCCACGGCCTTGCGGTACGCGGCGGCCTGTTCGGCGATCCTCGCGCGTGCGAAGGCGACGACCGCCTCGTCCCCGCCGAACCGCTCCTGGATCCAGCGCAGGGCGTCCGCGGCGAGCTTGTCGTAGGACTGGTCGAAGGCGTCCCGGCCGCAGTCGGTGAGCGCGAAGACCTTGGCGGGACGGCCGCGCGTCCGCGCGCCGTACACCCGCTGCTCCCGGGCTTCCACGACGTCGTCGGCCACGAGCGCGTCCAGATGACGTCGTACGGCCGCCGGCGTCAGCCCCAGCCGCCCGGCCAACTCGGTGACGGTCGAGGGGCCGTGGTCCAGGATGGATCGCGCGACGCGGTTGCGGGTGGACCGCTCACCGGTCGCGAGCTCCTCCTGAGGGGCCCCCGTGGGGGTTGCCCGAGCCTCGCCGACGTTTTTCACAACGCCATTGTTGCGTAATTCCTCAGGACCGGGCAAGCCGCGTCCCACCCGCCGGACGGTGCCCTGCATCACTTAGGTCCACCTAACCTGACCTGCGCAAACGATCACCGATCGATCAAAGCGGTGGCATTCGGCGTCCCTGTCAGGGACACTCCCGAACCATGCCGAAACCACCTCCCACCGGCCCACTTGTCACCCGCGACACCCTCGCCGGGCAGCTGCGCGAGCTGGGTGTCAAGAGCGGCGAGACCCTCCTCGTGCACTCCTCCCTCAGCGCCCTCGGCTGGGTCTGCGGAGGCCCCGTCGCGGTGGTCCGGGGACTCCTGGACGCCCTCGGCCCGGACGGCACCCTCGTGGTCCCCACCCAGACCGGCGACCTCTCGGACCCGGCGGTGTGGAGCGACCCGCCGGTGCCCGAGGACTGGTGGCCGACGATCCGAACGACCATGCCCGCCTACGACCCCCTCGTCACACCCTCCCGCGGGGTCGGCGTGATACCGGAGACCGTACGCACCTGGCCCGGCGCCCTGCGCAGCGCGCACCCGCAGACCTCCTTCGCGGCGACAGGCCCCCGCGCGCGTGACGTCCTGGACGGACACGCGCCCGACTGCCGGCTCGGCGAGCACAGCCCGCTGGCCCGTCTGGAGGCCCTCCACGCGCGCGTGCTGCTCCTCGGCGCGGGCTACGACACGTGCACGAGCTTCCATCTCGCCGAGTACCGCATCCCGACCCCGCTGGTGAGGGTCGGCCGCCCTGGACCGGACGGCTGGGAGGTGGTCACGGAGGTGTCGATCACCTCCGACCGCTTCGACGAGCTGGGATACGACTTCGAGCGGGACCGGGCCGTCGTCGTACGGGGAAAGGTGGGCGCGGCCGACGTGCGGCTGTTCCCGGTGGCGGACGCCGTGCGGTACGCGGAGCGGTGGCTGACGCTGCACCGCTCACGGGAGGACGAGCTGGGGGACCCCCTGGGCGGAGATCCGGGTGGAGGTCCAGGTGGAGATCCTGCACCCGCCCGACTGCGACCCGGGCGGCGAACCTAGACTCGGGCCCATGCGAAGTGAGCCCGTGGTCCAGGTCCACGCCCTGGTGAAGCGGTACGGCACGAAGACCGCCGTGGACGGCCTCGACCTGGTGGCCCGGGCGGGCGTGACCGCCGTACTCGGGCCCAACGGCGCGGGCAAGACGACGACGGTCGAGACCTGCGAGGGCTACCGGAAGCCGGACTCCGGCACGGTACGGGTCCTGGGCCTCGACCCGGTGCGGCAGGCGCGTGAGCTGCACCCGAGGATCGGTGTGATGCTCCAGTCCGGGGGCGTGTACTCGGGTGCCCGGGCCGACGAGATGCTCAGGCACGTGGCCCGGTTGCACGCGCACCCCCTGGACGTGGACGCGCTGATCGAACGCCTCGGCCTGGGCGGCTGCGGCAGGACGACGTACCGCCGCCTCTCCGGCGGCCAGCAGCAGCGCCTGGCACTTGCGATGGCCGTGGTCGGCCGCCCGGAACTGGTGTTCCTGGACGAGCCGACCGCCGGCCTCGACCCACAGGCCCGGCACGCCACCTGGGACCTGGTCCGAGACCTGCGGACGGACGGTGTCTCGGTCATCCTCACCACGCACCACATGGACGAGGCCGAGCAGCTCGCCGACGACGTGGCGATCATCGACGGCGGCCGGGTCATCGCCCAGGGCACTCCGGAGGAACTGTGCCGCGGCGGCGCCGAGAACACCCTGCGTTTCACGGGCCGACCGGGCCTGGACGTGGGGTCCCTGCTGAAGGCCCTTCCCGCCGACTGCACGGCGGCGGAGCTGACCCCCGGCTCCTACCGGGTCGGCGGCAAGGTCGACCCCCAGCTCCTGGCGACGGTGACGTCGTGGTGCGCACAGCACGGGGTGATGCCGGAGCGGATCTCGGTGGAACGGCACACCCTCGAAGACGTATTCCTGGAGCTGACCGGCAAGGAGCTGCGCTCGTGACTGTGGGTACCTATGCGCCGAAGCCGGGGGCGGCCCCTCTGGGACGCATGATCACGACCCAGGCGGCGCTGGAGACGAAGATGCTCCTGCGCAACGGCGAACAACTGCTGCTGACGGTGGTGATCCCGACCCTGCTCCTGGCCCTCTTCAGCTCGGTGGACATCGTCGACACGGGCGCGGGCGAGCCGGTGGACTTCCTGACCCCCGGCATCCTGGCCCTCGCCGTCATGTCCACGGCCTTCACGGGCCAGGCCATCGCCACCGGCTTCGAACGCCGCTACGGAGTCCTGAAGCGCCTTGCCTCCTCCCCGCTCCCCCGCTGGGCCCTGATGGCGGCGAAGACGGCGTCGGTCCTGGTCACGGAGATCCTGCAAGTGCTGTTGCTGACAGCGATCGCCTTCGCCCTGGGCTGGTCACCGCACGGAAACCCCCTGTCCGTCCTGCTCCTGCTCGTCCTGGGCACGGCGGCCTTCTCGGGCCTTGGCCTGCTGATGGCCGGCACGTTGAAGGCAGAGGCGACCCTCGCGGCCGCGAACCTGGTGTTCCTGCTGTTGCTGATCGGCGGCGGGGTCATCGTCCCCCTGGACAAGTTCCCCCAGGGCGCCCAGGACGTCCTCGGCCTGCTGCCGATCTCGGCGCTGTCGGACGGACTGCGGGATGTGCTGCAGCACGGAGGTGGGGTGCCGTGGGCGGATCTGGGGATTCTGGCGGTGTGGGCGGTTGTGGGGCTGGCTGCGGCGGGGCGGTTCTTCCGCTGGGAGTAGGCGTGGGATCGGGGGCCCTCGTGAACGCGTGCACAAGCGGCCCCCTACGATGGACCCGTGCCAAAGCTGACCCCCGCCGACGCCCGAGCCGCCGTGCGCAACCCCCTCGCCTTCATCGCCGCGCGCTGGACCCCCACCCCCCGCACGGTCCGGCGAGCAGCGCTCTCCGCCGTTGTGATGGCGGTGGTCATCGTGGTCACCGGTGGGGCCGTGCGGCTCACCGGGTCCGGGCTCGGGTGTCCGACCTGGCCCAAGTGCACGGACGACTCGCTGACCGCGACCAGCGCGATGGGCTTCCACGGTGCCATCGAGTTCGGCAACCGGATGCTGACGTACGTGCTGTGTGCGGCCGTCGGGTGGGCGATCATCGCCGCGCGTTCCGAGAAGCCGTACCGACGCCAGCTGACTCGGCTGGGCTGGGCGCAGTTCTGGATCGTGATGAGCAACGCGATCCTCGGCGGCATCGTCGTCCTCGTGGGTCTCAACCCGTACACCGTCGCGGCGCACTTCGTGGCCACGACGGCCCTGATCACGGTCGCCACGGTGATGTGGCAGCGCACCCGCGAGGGCGACACGGCACCCCGCCCGCTGGTCGGCAAGCCGGTCCAGCAGCTGGTGTGGTTCATGGTCGCGGCCGCCGCCCTGCTGATCCTCGTCGGCACCGTGGTGACCGGCGCCGGACCGCACGCCGGCGACTCCAGCGAGGTCGAGCGGATGCCGCTGGACTGGGAGACCGTGAGCAAGGTGCACGCGGTCCTGGCCTGGATCGTGGTGTCGCTGACCTTCGCCCTGTGGTTCATCCTCAAGGCGGTCGACGCCCCCAAGGGCCCCCTGCACCGCACCCGCGACCTCTTCCTGGTCCTCCTCTCCCAGGGCGTCATCGGCTACGTCCAGTACTTCACCGACCTTCCCGAGTTCCTGGTCGGCCTCCACATGCTGGGCTCGGCCCTGGTGTGGATCGCGGTGCTCCGGGTCCTGCTGGCCCTGCGGGAGCGGCCCGAGGGCGAGCTGCCCGAGGTGCCCGCTCAGCCGTACGCCGCCACGAGCTCGTCGATCGCCGGGCCCAGGTAGCTCCGGGTCAGCGCCGCCCTGTCCTCGACCCCGAGGACGACGGTGGACACAGGCACGCCGTAGCGGCGCCCACGGATGTCCGCCACGACCTCCACGCGGCCGGTCAGCCCGGTGACCCGGCGTGAGCTGCACACAGTTCCGCATGCGCCCAGGTGAGATGGCGCCGGCCAAGGTCGGCCGAAGGGGTCAGATACGTGCAGTGCAGCGCGGGGCCAGCCCGGCGAGAAAGCGGTGCAGTAATGCATCGGTCTGCATGAAGCCTTCCTGTACAGCTCACTCCAGCCCGTAGACCCTCCGCGCGTTCCCCGCCGCGATCAGCCCCGCCACCCGCTGCGCGTCCGTCAGTGACCAGGCCCCCTCCACGACCCAGCCGCCCAGCACCCGGGCCAACGCCTCGCGGAACAGACGAGCGCCCACCACATGCAGTTCGGGCACGCTGTGGGCGCCGCTGGAGAAAACGATCTTGCCGAAGGGAGCCAATTCCAGGATCTCCGCGAGGACGGTGGCCGCCCGAGCGCCGGTGCGGACGAGGGCGGCGCCGGAGTCGGCGTAGACATGTGGGAAGACCCCGGCGAGGTGGGCGGCATGCCGGTGATAGGGGTAGCTGTGCAGCAGGACGAGGTCGGTGCCGAGGCCGGCGGTGGCACGGACGAAGTCGGTGAGCAGCACGGGGTCGGTGCGGTCGATACGCAGGCCCGGTTCGCCGAGCCCGGCGTGCAGTTGGAGGGGCAGCCCGGAGGCCACCGCGATCCACAGCACGTGTCGTAGGAGAACGGGATCGGACAGCTCGCCGCCCACCCGGCGGCCCGCCAGCCACCGCCCGGCAGCGCCCCGCACCTCTCCCGGCCCCGGTGGCTCGGGCGCGAGCGCGAGACCGTGCCGTACGCCCGCCACCGAGGTGAAGGCGACGGCGTCGCCGGCGGCCCCGTGCACCGATTCGGCGAGGTTGGCGAGGAAGGACTCGACGGTGCCGGAGGTGTCGGCGACCTGTTCGGCGAGGAGTTCCAGTCGTACGATCTCGCGGGCCTCGGCGGCCGCGGCGGAGGCCAGCTCGGTGGGCCCGGTGAGGTCGCCTGGCAGCCCCGTGTCGACCAGATAGGTCGTGATGCCGCTGCCGCGCAGCAGCCTGCGGCCCGCTTCCAGTACGCCCAGTTCACGGCGCCGGGCCAGATAGCGGGAGGGCGGACAGTGCGGTTCCAGGCCGAGTAAGGGCGGGCACCAGCGTCGTACGGCGAAACCCGTCTGGGTGTCGAACAGCGTGGTCCCCGCGGCGGGCGGGCCCTCGGTTCGGGCCAGCTGTGCCTCGAAGGTGCCGAGGCCCAGCTCCGTGCGCAGTACGCCGTGGCAGTACTGGTCCACGAGGGACGGCGTTTCGATCATCCGGGCTCCCCGTACGTGGACCGTGTCGCTACTCACGGGTCCTAACGGGTGAACCGGGCGTCAGGTGTTGCTGTCACACACCCGTGCGAAACGCTCCGCGAGTTGAGCCGTTTCGCCCGCGGTGGGACGGCACAGGCCTTCGCGCGACTGCGGGTCCGTCATGGCTGATCGCGCCGTTCCCCGCGCCCCTTTGGGGCGTGGTTGATCAGCCGTTACTCGGTCCGCCGAGCTGGATGCCCGCCATTCGGCTCCACTCGTACGGCCCCGTCTTCACCTTGGCCGCGAACTCGCCGTCGAAGTCCTCGTGGACCGTGATGCCGGACTTCTCGACGGCCTTCTCGGCGATCTCGTACGAGGGGGCCACCAGGTCGCCCCAGCCGCCGTCCTCGCCCACGAGGACGATCCGGGCACCGCGCTCACCGATGTAGGCCAACTGACCCTCGGCGCCGCCGTGCTCCCTGGAGAAGGCGCTGATCTGCTTGGCGAGCCGGGCGACCTTGCGCTCGGCCTTCGCGTCAACCTGCTGCGTGTCTGCCATGACCAGGATGCTACCGACCAGTAGAGACGGCTGCGACGTGACCCTTACCTCAGGAAGGGATCCACCGCGACCGCGAGGAACAGGATCGACACATAGGTGATCGACCAGTGGAACAGCCGCATCTCCTTGAGCTTCGCCCCCGTCACCTCGGCCCTGGCACGGTTCTGCAGCCCATGCGCCTCCCACAGCCAGAAGCCGCCGGCGAGCAGCGCGACCGCCGTGTAGAACCAGCCGGTGTAGCCGAGCGGGGTCAGCAGCAGCGAGACCGCGACCATCACCCAGCTGTAGATGACGATCTGCTTGGCGACCACCTTGTTGGACGCGACGACCGGCAGCATCGGCACGCCCACGCGCGCGTAGTCCTCGCGCACCTTCATGGACAGCGGCCAGTAGTGCGGCGGCGTCCAGAAGAACATGACGAGGAAGAGGACGATCGGCGCCCACGACATGGAGTTCGTGACCGACGACCAGCCGATCAGCACCGGCAGGCAGCCGGCGATGCCGCCCCACACGATGTTCTGCGAGGTACGCCGCTTGAGGATCATCGTGTAGACGACGACGTAGAAGAGCAGCGCTCCGAGCGACAGCCAGGCGGACAGCCAGTTGACGGCGAGACCGAACAGCAGCGTCGAGACGACCGCCAGCGTGATGCCGAAGGCCAGGCACTCGCGCGGCGACACCATGCCGGTCACCAGTGGACGCTGCGAGGTGCGGTCCATGAGCGCGTCGATGTCACGGTCGAGGTACATGTTCAGCGCGTTGGCGCCGCCCGCCGAGAGGTAACCGCCGACACAGGTGAGCAGCACCAGCTTCAGGTCCGGCACACCTTGCTGCGCCAGGAACATCACCGGCACGGTGGTGATGAGCAGCAACTCGATGATCCGAGGCTTGGTCAGCGCCACGAACGCCTTGACACGGGCCCCGAACGGCCGGTGAACCGGGCTCTGGCTCGCACCGAGCACACCCTCCCCCAGAGCCTTAACGGCCTGGGAGGTGCCCCCAGGACGGGATTCGACGGCCGTCACGCACACCCCTACAGAGACATCCCAGCAAGCCTCGGCCGTGTGAAGTCCCGGTAAAGGCCCGCGCGTACCACGCCACTGTAGACGTTGCCCATACCCCGGCATTCGCGGGGGTCGGGTCGTGTCCGAGGACGCTCGCGGAAGAGCTCAGCGTCACTCTGTTGAGCACGCGGACGAGCGGCTGCGTATTCAGTTGCCGAATGCGATCCGGGCCAGTGGGGAGGCGGATCACCGACACTCCCGGCAGTCTGGAATGACTCGAAAAAACGCACGTACTTGCGGGGGTAGGCTCGACAACGGCCGGGCGTCCCGTGCACCGGCATTCGACATGCGTGACATGTGGAGAGGAGCCCTGACCCAGGGTGAGCACCAAGCCGACCACCACAGACCTCGAGTGGACCGAGTTGGACCAGCGGGCGGTGGACACCGCTCGCGTCCTGGCCGCCGACGCCGTACAGAAGGTCGGTAACGGCCATCCGGGTACGGCGATGAGCCTGGCTCCGGCCGCTTACACCCTCTT
>NZ_JBJDQL010000069.1:0-28893 GCF_044903305.1 Streptomyces sp. NPDC019531
ACTTCTACACCCGCGGCAAGGTCGTCACCACCCGCTGGCCCGACCCCGCCGACGCCCCGACCGGCGTGGACCTGGGCTTCCCCCGCAACCACTGAGCGGGTCGTACGGTGCCCCGCCTTCCCCGGTGAGGGGAGGTCGGGGCACCGCCGTGTCTCGCGATCATCGACGCGGGCATCGTCATGGTCATCCAGAACTCCCGCGTCCTGTTCGCCTCGGCAGGAGACGCCCCATCTGCTGTGGACGGGCGGTATCACGGCGGTGGCGACCCTGTACTGGGCCCTGTACCTCCGCCCGCGCGGGGAGACGCGCTGGATCGTGTCAATCCCGGAGGATGAGACGCCCTGAGGGGCGCGGGGAACTGCGCGACAAGCCACAACGGACCCGCGGTCGGCGAACGACTGAACGGACCGAGCTCTCACCCGCCGTACCACGAACGCGGTACACGAAAGCGAGGGCGTACTCCCACGGGAGGGCCAAGGTTCGGCCCCCAGTCGATAACTCCCCGACAGTTTCGCCCCGTACCGTTGACGCATGGATCTTCGACTGCCCCGGCTGCGAGAACTACGGCGGCTACGACGGCTCGGTGCCGCCGCGGCCGCCGTCGCAGTGCTCGCCGGAGCCGGGACATGGACGGCCGTCGCCGACGACGACCCACCCCCGGTGCACAGCACCAACAGGATCATGGCCGTCAACGGGGTGCACATCGACACCTCGTACTTCACGCCCTCCGCCGCCGGCAGGCACCCCGCCGTGCTGCTGGGACACGGCTTCGGCGGCAGCAAGGACGACGTACGCCAGCAGGCAGAGGACCTCGCCCGCGACGGCTACGCGGTGCTGACCTGGTCGGCCCGGGGCTTCGGCAAGTCGACCGGCAAGGTCGGCCTGAACGATCCCGGGGCCGAGGTCGCCGACGTCTCCAAGCTGATCGACTGGCTGGCCGAACAGCCCACGGTCCAGCTCGACAAGACCGGCGACCCACGCGTCGGCATGGCCGGCGCCTCGTACGGCGGCGCGATCTCCCTCCTCGCCGCCGGCTACGACGACCGCGTGGACGCCATCGCCCCGGCGATCACCTACTGGGACCTCTCGGAGGCCCTCTTCCCGAACGGCGTCTTCAAGAAGCTCTGGGCCGGCATCTTCGTCAACCAGGCAGGCGGTTGCGACAAGTTCGAGACGCAGATCTGCGAGATGTACGAGCGGGTCGCCGAGTCCGGCACCCCGGACGCCCAGGCCGAGAAGCTCCTCGAAGAGCGCTCGCCCTCCGCGGTCGGCGACAAGATCAAGGTGCCGACCCTCCTGATCCAGGGCCAGACCGACTCCCTTTTCCCGCTCGGCCAGGCCGACGCCGCAGCGAAGGCGATCCGAGCGGGCGGCGCCCCCGTCGACGTCGACTGGATCGCGGGCGGCCATGACGGCGGAGACCTGGAGACGAGCCGCGTCCAGTCACGGGTGCGGTCCTGGTTCGACCGCTATCTGAAGGACGACAAGGCCACCGACACCGGCCCCGCCTTCCGCGTCACCCGCACCGGCGGCGTCGACTCCACCGACGGCGCGGCCCAGCTGCGGGGCGCGAGCGACGACACATACCCCGGTCTGGAAAGTGGGCAGAAGTCCATCGCCCTGACCGGCAACACACAGCGCTTCGCCAACCCGGCCGGCGCCAGCCCGCCAGCCGTCTCAGCCCTCCCCGGCCTCGGCGGCTCCGGCCTCTCCCAGCTCGCCTCGCTCGGCGCCGGGGTCGCCCTGGACTTCCCGGGCCAGTACGCGCGCTTCGAGTCCGCGCCGGTCACCGACGACCTCCGCATCACCGGCGCCCCGACGGCCACCGTCCACGTGAAGTCCACGGGCGACGACGCCGTCCTCTTCGCCAAGGTGTACGACGTCGGCCCGGGCGGCACCCAGCAGGTGCTGCCGTCCCAGCTGGTGTCCCCCCTTCGGGTCGAGGGCGCCAAGGCGGGCAAGGACGTGACGATCACGCTCCCTGCCGTCGACCACGAGATCCAGAAGGGCCACCGCCTCCGCCTGGTCCTCGCCTCCACGGACCTCGGCTACGCCTCCCCGGCGACCCCCGCGACGTACACCGTGTCCCTGAAGGGCGACCTGAAGGTGCCGACGGCCCCCGGCGTCAAGACGGCGGCCGCCCCCCTGCCCGCCTGGGTGTGGTGGCTGCCCCTCGCGGGCGCTGTCGTCGCCCTGGCCCTGCTCCTGACGGGCCGCCGCCGCACGGCCACGCCCGCCCCGGACCCGGAGCTGGCCGAAGTCCCGCTCCAGATCACGGACTTGAGCAAGCGGTACGCCAAGTCGGCGGACAGGTACGCGGTCCGCGACCTCTCCTTCCGGGTCGACAAGGGCCAGGTCCTCGGCCTCCTCGGCCCGAACGGCGCAGGCAAGACCACGACACTGCGCATGCTGATGGGCCTGATCAAGCCGGACGGCGGCGAGATCCGCGTCTTCGGACACGCGATCCGTCCCGGCGCCCCGGTGCTGTCCAGGGTCGGCGCGTTCGTCGAGGGCGCGGGCTTCCTCCCGCACCTCTCGGGCCGCGAGAACCTGGAGCTGTACTGGCAGGCGACCGGCCGCCCGGCCGAGGACGCCCACCTGGACGAGGCTCTTGAGATCGCGGGCCTCGGCGACGCACTGGCCCGCGCGGTCCGCACGTACTCCCAGGGCATGCGCCAGCGCCTCGCCATCGCTCAGGCCATGCTCGGCCTCCCGGACCTGCTCATCCTCGACGAACCGACCAACGGCCTCGACCCGCCCCAGATCCGCGAGATGCGCGAGGTGATGATCCGCTACGCGGCGGCCGGCCGCACGGTCATCGTCTCCAGCCACCTGCTGGCGGAGGTCGAGCAGTCCTGCACCCACCTCGTGGTGATGGACCGCGGCCGCCTCGTCCAGGCCGGCCCGGTCGCCGAGATCATCGGCTCCGGCGACACGCTGCTGGTCGGCCTGGCGGACGAGATCGCGGATCCGCTGGTGGACAAGGTGGCGGCACTGCCCGGCATCGCCTCGGCGATCAGCACCGACGACGGCCTGCTGATCCGCCTGGAAGCCGACGGCAGCGCCCAGCGCCTGGTCGCCGAACTCGTCCGGCTCGAAGTGCCCGTCCGGTCGGTGGGCCCGCACCGCCGCCTGGAGGACGCCTTCCTCACCCTGATCGGAGGTTCCGCATGAGCACGCTCGTAGAGCGAACCGAGGTCGCCTCCGGTTACAAGGCGGGCCGCACCCTGCCGCTGCGCGTCGAACTGGTCCGCCAGCTCAAGCGCCGCCGCACGCTCATCATGGGCGGCATCCTCGCGGCCCTGCCGTTCGTCCTGCTCATCGCCTTCACCATCGGCGGCGAGCCGGGCGGCCGCAACAACACGGTGTCCCTGATGGACACGGCGACGGCGTCCGGCGCCAACTTCGCCGCGGTCAACCTGTTCGTGTCGGCGGGCTTCCTGCTGGTCATCCCCGTCGCCCTGTTCTGCGGGGACACGGTCGCCTCGGAGGCCGGCTGGTCCTCCCTGCGCTACCTGCTCGCGGCACCCGTGCCCCGGGCCCGGCTCCTGTGGTCCAAGCTCGTCGTCGGCCTCGGCCTCAGCCTGGCCGCGATGATCCTGCTGCCGCTCGTCGCCCTGGCCGTCGGCACGGCGGCCTACGGCTGGGGCCCCCTGGAACTGCCCACCGGCGGCTCGCTCGACCCGGGCACGGCGGCGCAGCGGCTCGTGATCGTCGTGGCGTTCATCTTCGTGTCCCAACTGGTCACCGCGGGCCTGGCGTTCTGGCTGTCGACCAAGACCGACGCCCCGCTCGGCGCGGTCGGCGGCGCCGTCGGCCTGACCATCGTCGGCAACGTCCTCGACGCCGTGACCGCCCTCGGCGACTGGCGCGACTTCCTGCCCGCGCACTGGCAGTTCGCCTGGGCGGATGCCGTACAGCCGAATCCGGCGTGGTCCGGCATGATCCAGGGCACCGCGGTTTCCATAACGTACGCCCTCGTGCTGTTCGCGCTGGCCTTCCGCGGTTTCGCCCGCAAGGACGTGGTGTCCTAGGTCAACGGAGGATCACCTACCGGTCTCAACGGCCGTCGCCCGTGCCCTCTTCGAGACTCATCCGCAACGCTCCGTAGCGCACGTTCCGGCCCCCTGGCCCGTCACAGTCACAGATGTCAGCGTCAACTGGCTTAGGGGGCACGGACAATGGAGCGACACCCAATACGACACCTGCTCGTCCTCACCGCTTTGGGCGGGCTGCTGCTCACGGGGTGCGGTCAGGGCGCCACGGGGGACAACAGCAGCAGCAAGGGCCGGTCGGGCTCGGGTGGGGCGACCGGATTCCCGGCCCCCGCCTACAGCGACGGCACCTCCCCGGGCGAGGACGACGAGTCCCGGGACCTCGCCCCTTCCCCCGACCACCTCTCCACTTTCGCCCTCGACGTCGACACCGCTTCCTACGGCTACGCGCGCCGCACCCTCGCCGACGGACAGCGCCCCGACCCGTCGTCGATCCGCCCCGAGGAGTTCGTCAACAGCTTCCGCCAGGACTACGAACGCCCGGACGGCAACGGCTTCTCGGTCACCGTCGACGCCGCCCGCACCGACGAGGAGGACTGGTCCCTTGTCCGCGTCGGCCTTGCCACCCGCGCCGCCGAGCAGACCGGGCAGCGCCCGCCTGCCGCCCTCACCTTCGTCATCGACATCTCCGGCTCCATGAGCGAACCGGGCCGCCTCGACCTGGCCCAGCACTCCCTCGACACGATGACCGAACGCCTGCGCGACGACGACTCGGTCGCGATCGTCACCTTCAGCGACCAGGCCGAGAAGGTGCTGCCGATGACCCGCCTGGGCGGCAACCGAGGCGAGATCCGCCACGCCATCGACAACCTGGCACCCACCTACTCCACCAACCTCGCCGCCGGCGTCGAGACCGGCTACGCAACCGCCGTCGAGGGCCTGCGCGAGGGCGCGACGAACCGTGTCGTCCTCGTCTCCGACGCCCTCGCCAACGACGGCGACACCGACCCCGACTCCATCCTCGACCGCATCGACGGCGCCCGCCGCGAACACGGCATCACCCTCTTCGGCGTCGGCGTCGGCAGCGACTACGGCGACGCCCTGATGGAACGCCTCGCCGACAAGGGCGACGGCCACACCGTCTACGTCTCCGGCGAGGACGACGCCGAGCAGGTCTTCTGCGAGCAACTCCCGCAGAACATCGACCTCACCGCCCGCGACGCCAAGGCCCAGGTCGCCTTCGACCCGGAGACCGTCGACCGCTTCCGCCTCGTCGGCTACGACAACCGCCGCGTCGCCGACGACGACTTCCGCGACGACCGCGTCGACGGCGGCGAGGTCGGCCCCGGCCACACGGTGACCGCCCTCTACGCGGTCCGCACGAAGCCCGGTGCCGAGGGCCACCTCGCCACCGCCACCGTCCGCTGGCAGGACCCCGACACCCGCACCCCGCACGAGGAGTCCGGCCGGCTGGAGACGGACTCGCTCGACAACTCCCTGTGGAGCACGAGCCCCCGCTTCCAGGTCACGGCCGTCGCCGCCTACTTCGCCGATGCCCTGCGCTCCGGCGACGACCGCTGGGACTCCCTCCCTGGCGCCTGCGGCTTCACCGAACTCGCGGAACGCTCCGAGGAGTTGGCGAAGAAGACGGAGGACAACGACGTACGACAGCTCGCCGAGACGATCGACCAGGCGAAGCATCTGGAGTACTAGGGCCTGTTCTGAGCTTCCCCGCCTGTGCCTCGACGCCCGGCAAGATACGAAAAGGCGGATCACCGGATTTCCGGTGACCCGCCGCGGCAGAGTCGTGACTCAGTTGTTGTTGGTGCCGTTGGCGGACAGGACGGGGAATTCGTCCAGGAGGTGCGAGAGCGGTTCGTCGCCCTTGACCATGGTGGAGTTCTCGGCGCACTCCTGGGCCTGCGGGGCCGACAGGACCGGGATGTCCTGGAGCGTGACCGGTACGACGCCCACGATCGAACCGGCGCTCGCCTCGGCTGGAAGGCCGAGGCAGGGCTTGTTGAGAGATCCCTGGACAAGCGCCATCTGGGGGCTCATGCCGCCGTACGTGGCCGAGTTGCCGTACTGCTGGACGGCGCCAACGCCGCTGGTGGACGTCGTGTCACCGTCGTTGCCGGTTGCCAGCGCGGACGGTGCTGCGGCAGCCGATGCACCGACGACGGAAACGGCGACTGCGGCGGCAGCCATAACCTTCTTGATCACTTGCTGGTCCCTTCTGGAGAAACTCCGTCCACCGGAGCACCCTGGTTCAACTGCCGCCGCAGTGCATGGTTGCTCCCCTTCACTCCGATGGCCCCAACTGAGTGAAGTCCCGAAGCCAATCCCGGCGCACCCGGTGGACCCGAGGTCTACTTGCCGTCGGTGAAGGGGACTCTGTGCCAGGCTTTCGGCCAACGGTTGATCTCACCCTCGGTGGCCGCTCGGGCCGCCCCGTTCCTTCCCCGCGTGGGCGCCCGAGCCTTTCCGTAAACCATCTCTCGATGGCCCGGATTCCGCACCGTTGAAGCCGTCTTATCTGCTCAAATGCGTGCTGATGCTTGTTCGGGGCAAGGCATTCGGGTGAATTCCTGCGATGGGCGCGTTCCGCAGTTTCTTCTGGCGTCTAACATTCGTTTACAGCCTGCAGGTCATGGCGCGAGCCGTTCATGTTGTGCTCGCTCGGTTTCGGCCGACACAGGGTCATGACCGCAGTTATGGGAAGGGAAAGTTCATGAAGAAGAGCGCTGCCGTCGTCGCGGGCGCGGTCATGGCCCTGGGGATGGCCGCCCCGGCTTTCGCTGACACGGATGCCGTCGGTTCCGTCGCGAGCTCCCCGGGCGTCCTCTCCGGCAACATGGTCCAGCTTCCTCTGCATGTCCCCGTCAATGCATGCGGCAACACGGCCGACGCCCTCGCGCTGTTGAACCCGGCGTTCGGCACTGGCTGCGCCACCGACTGACGCCGTCACGTCAGCCGGCCTGGCTGCCATGGCCGGCCTTGGGAAGCCCGTGTGGCGCCAAGGCCGGCTTTCCACTTCTCCAAGCAGGAAGACAACGAAAAAGTGCGACAGACCCTGAGCAGGGGAACGATCGTGGCCGCCGCCGCCGCGACGAGCATCCTGTCCCTGTACACCACCGCCGCCTTCGCCGACGCGGACGCGGACGCGGCAACCGACAGCTCGGCCGGTGTGCTCTCGGGCAACAACGTCCAGGTGCCGCTGGACAGCCCGGTGAACGTGTGCGGGAACTCCGTCGACGTGATCGGCGTCCTCAACCCCGCGTTCGGCAACTCGTGTGCCAACGTCGGCTCGGGCGCCGTCCCGCCGCAGGCTGCTGCCTACACGGACTCCTCGGACTCGCCCGGTGTCCTCTCGGGCAACAACGTCCAGGTGCCGGTGAGCAGTCCGCTGAACGTGTGCGGGAACGCCGCAAGCGTGGTCGGTGCCCTCAACCCGACGTCCGGCAACTCCTGCGGCGACGGCGACGGCGAAGCGGCTTCCAGTATCTCGGACGAGCCCCTGCAGCAGGCGGAGCCGGACGCCCCCGCGACCTCGTCCGGCGACGAGGCAGACACGCCTGTCACGCCGGTCACGCCGGTCACGGTCACGCCTGACGTGCCGGTCACGGCCATGCCTGTCACGCCTGTTACGCCGGTCACGGTCACGCCGGCCAAGTCGGTGCCCGCGCCGCGCACCGAACCTTCGGTGCAGTCGCCGAGCACCCCGCGGTCCGAATCCCTGCCCACGGACCCGTTCGACGCACCGCTGACGAACTCCGCCACCCCGCTCTCCGGTCATGCGCCCACCCTGGCCGAAACCGGAAGCGAGAACGTCCTGGCGGCATCGGCCGCTGGTGCCGCACTGCTCCTCGGCGGAGGCATCCTGTATGGACGCGGCCGAGCCCGCGTGTCGTAGGCAGCTCGCCGCGTCCGACACCCCGCACCCGCCCCAGGGCTCCGGCTCCGGGACCGTTCAGGGGCGGCGTGCAGCCGGTCCCGTGGTGTCCTCGTGCGAGGCGCGAGCCGGGTACGAGAATCACCCCATTGGCGGCAAAACTCTCGGATGCGCCATGCGTTGACACAGCGCCGGGGCATCCCGCCCGGGTGTTGTGTCAACTCCAAGGAGTATCTTCTCCATGTTGCGTTTTGCGAAGGGCTTGGCCCTGACCTCAGTTGCCGCCGCGGCCGTGGCGGCAACTGCCGGTGTCGCCGCCGCTGACAGTGGTGCCCAGGCTGCCGCCGCCAGTTCTCCGGGCGTCCTGTCGGGCAACGCCGCCCAGGCTCCGCTCCATGTCCCGGTCAACGCTTGTGGTGACACGGCCAGCGTCATCGGGCTCCTGAACACGGCGTCCGGCAACGGCTGCGACAACAGCTGACTGCAGGGTCGTTCCAGCGGCCGCCCTTCCCCAGGGGAGGGCGGCCGCTTCGCGCAGTTCGAGTCGCTGGGCGCCCTCGACCGTACCTGCAGGAATTCTCTCGGTCGTATGAGCTGCCGAAGAAAGCAACATGATGATGTCTTTAAAGGTGAGGCGCGAACGACCTCCCTCAATTCGGGTGCCGGCCCCGGCGGGCCCCTCGGCGGACTTCCCCTCAAGGGCTGATGTGCCGCCGAACGGGCCGATTACGGCCCTGACGGAATGGCGCCCTTCCTGTTCATCGCCCGTAATCCCTCGTTCGTGTGGAGACCCGTCGGAAAATCGGCTGTACGGGTGAGAACGCGGCCGGGTGCGTATCGGCGCGTAGATAAGGTTCCGCGGTGACCTCAACCTCATGCGAAACGCGCCCTTTCCGCGCCGCCGATCTGGGTACGCTCGTCGTGATGGCCTGGAGCGGTGGAGCCCCCGACGGCGACATGCCCTACCTCCTCGCCTACTCCCTGGGGAACGGCGCAAGCGGCCCGGAGGCTTCATCAGCCGCCGTCGAGCGGCTGCTGCTCAGCACGGGACTGTCCATCGGTGAGGAACTCGTGGACGCTGCCGGCCGTCCCAGCCTGCCCATCAGCCTGCTCGTCGAGGCCGGTCGGGCCGTTGTCACCATGCCTCACCTCAACGCCCAGTGCCTGCCGCCGCCGGAGTGGCTCGCCGCCGTCGGCCGACGTGGACACGCCTACCTCGTGTTCACCACACGGCCCTGGCCCGCGGCCAAGCCCGGCAAGCCCGTCACCCCCGAGACGCTGGCCGCCTTCGCGGGCGCCGAGGAGACACTCAAGGCCGCGGCGCACGTCCTGCTCCCGGCTCGCAGCCTGCGCGGCTGATGGCTAGGACCGCAGGCGGCGGCCGGGCGTTCGCCCTGTTGCTGGTGGTCACGGGTGCGGCCGGACTGCTCGCTTCCTGGGTCATCACGATCGACAAGTTCAAGCTGCTCGAGGACCCGGACTTCACGCCGGGCTGCAGCCTGAACCCGGTGGTCTCCTGCGGCAACGTCATGACGAGCGACCAGGCCTCGGCCTTCGGGTTCCCCAATCCCATGCTGGGCCTGGTCTCCTACGGCATCGTGGTCTGCGTCGGCATGAGTGTGCTGGCGGGGGCGCGATTCCCCCGGTGGTACTGGCTGACCTTCGAGGCCGGCACGCTGTTCGGGATCGGATTCGTGTCGTGGCTGCAGTTCGAGTCGCTGTACCGGATCAACGCCCTGTGCCTGTGGTGCTGTCTGGCGTGGATCGCCACCATCTTCGTCTTCTGGTACCTGACTTCGTTCAACGTGCGGAACGAATTCTTGCCCGCGCCCGGGTGGTTGAGGACGTTCTTCGACGACTTCACCCACGGGCTGCCGCTGCTGCACGTCGGTGTTGTCGGGATGCTCGTCCTGACGCGGTGGTGGGACTTCTGGACAGGGTGACAATCCAGCAGGCCAGGGGCGCGGTTGCGCATGTCCATCCGGTGAGTTGTCGGCCCCACGCCCATGTTCGCGCCACCCGGAGGTTCGCGAGGGTCCCGGTGGACGAAGGCGCTGGCCTGGCCGGCCGCCGGGGCTGAGAATCCGAGGGCTCGCCGGCACGACCGGCTGCGCGGCAGACTCCCATCCAACTCCTGGCTGCTGGGCGCTTCGGGAGGTTGGAACGCCGCCCCCGGCTCCCACCGCCGATGGGGCAGCCTGCGGTGGCTCAGCCCGCCCGGCGGGAGCGGCACCCTCGATCCGCCGGCCCTCTTGGAGCTCGCCCTGCATCGCGTGATGGAGGAACCGGCCCGTGACGACGGCGGCTCCCACCGCCGACGTTGGCTTCCACGCCGAAGTCGGTTTGCCCCGTCAGCGGTTCGAGGCGGGAGTCGCGACGGGCGGTGGCTGCGAATGGTGCATGTGGATGCGGCCTTTACCTGCGGCTTTGGCCGCGTACATGGCCAGATCCGCCTGATGCAGGAGTTCCTCCGGAGTGACCTGTGGGGTGGCCACCGCCATGCCGATCGAGGCCGAGACCACCGTATCCGCGCTGCCGATCCGGTACGGCTTCGTCAGAGCGGACAGGATCCTCGCGGCGACTTCCCTGGCGCTCGAAGGGGACGTACCCATCTCCCATTCCAGGAGGGCCGCGAACTCGTCGCCGCCGAGGCGGGCGATGGTGTCTCCCGCCCGTACGGACGCCTGGAGCCGACGAGCTGCGTGAGTCAGGAGGGCGTCACCTGTCGCATGTCCGGCCGAGTCGTTGACCGCCTTGAAGCCGTCCAGGTCCACGAAGAGCACCACAGGGGGAGCCGCGCCTGTGATCCGCTTCCGCAGGGCGTGGGCGACTCTGTCCGAGAACAGGGCGCGGTTGGGAAGGCCGGTCAACGCGTCGTGGAAGGCCAGGTGCTCAAGCTGCGCCTGCTGTGCGACCCGATCGCTCACGTCGCGACTGATGAAGATCATGCCCTCAGGATGGTGGCTGATCGTCGATTCGACGTGGCGCCAGCGCCCGTCGGCGCTTCGCAGGCGGCAGGACACGCGATGGCCCGGACCGCAAGTGCCGGACGCGGCGTCCTGTTGCAACCTCTGGACGGCTTGCATCAGCGGCGCCACGTCCTCCGGGTGGCAGAACAGGGGCAGACGAGCACCCACCACTTCCTCGGGCCGGTAGCCGAAGACCGGGTGGACCGCCGGGCTGACGTAGAGCACCACCCCGTCCTGACTGATGGTGGTGATCACGTCAAGTGTGCCGTCGACCAACGTGCGGTAGTGGGCTTCACCGGCTACGGCCTCCTGCGCGATCCGCAGATGGTCGGCGTGGGTGACGCCCTGCCGGGCGCCGAGCGCGAGAAGCACCGAGCCCGCCAAGGCGGTCATCACGATGTCGACGGGGCCGCCGGTGACGGCGTGAGCCGAGATGGCCAATGCGCAGACGACCAGGGGCACAAACGCCGCAACCACCCCGCTGACGGGCATCGACCGCTGGTCGAATCCCACGCCGCCGACGCCCCCGGGCAGCCACGGTGCGACGGAGGCGAGGGACAGTCCGGTCATCGAGCAGGCTGCCGCGAGGGGAATCCCGCACCAGTTGCCCGGCGCGGGCAGGAGGATGCGCAGTATGTCCCCCGCGGACAGAAGGATGAGGGCCAGGATGGCAACCGTGTTCGCAGTGCGCTCGGTGTGCTTCATGCAGAAGCGCAAGGCGACCAGGAGCCCCAGCACCAGAATGCCCGTCACGACGCGTGCGAGAGCGAGCAGTGAGGTCGACACGTCAGCGCCCTGGTCGGCACGGTGCAACAGCAGCACCCACCCCGATGTGAGCAGGGAGCCTGCGATGAGCCAGCTGTCCAGCAGCCGTCGTAGCCAGGTCAGGGTCGTGCCGTTGTCCGCGGCAGCCATCACCAGCGCGACGAGGGCGCCCGCCAGGCATGCGGCGATCCCGGCGCCCGCCAACGGACGGATCATGGACTGGACGAGTCCCGCGGAATGCGCGCCAGGTGAGTCGATCCGACTTGCCAGCAGGTGGTGAAGGCCGCCTGCCGCGACCGAAAGCGCGAACAGCACGAGTCGAAGTCGGACCTTCCGCGGGGCGGTCCGGGCGCGTGCCAGGAGAGACAGAGCGGCCACGCCATGCGCAGCCGGCACTCCCATGCCCGCCGGCACGAGCACGGCTGCCGTCACATTCGTCCCGGCGGCGACGGCCAGTGCTGCGCCCCCGCACAGGATCGTGCCCATCCCCGCGGTGTGCGGGCGGCCGACGCGAGCGGTGCGAAGAGAACCGGCTCGACCGGCCCTCCCGTGGATCATGCGAACCCCCGACGGTGATCGAGCGCAGAAAGGGCAGTCGAAAGTTCGTACGGAACTGTCGAAGCGGGATAAGAGGCTAGGAGGATCTTCTCGCAAGCCACATGACCGTCTTGAACGGGCTTCACCTGATATGAGGAAACTCTGGCCACTTGACGACACTGACACTCATCAAGCGATAAAGAGGACGAAATCAGGCCCGCCCTCCGGGAAGCTGCCGGAGGGCGGGCCTGTGCTGGGCGGGAAGAGCGGCCTTACAGGACCTCGACCCGCTCGCCCCGGCATCGGTTTCGGGTGTCGAGGACGTATGACGCCGTCTTTTCGACCAGGGAGTAGTCGAAGACGTCGTGGTCGGTGGCCACGACGACCACGTCCGCCGCCCGGATCTCCTCCTCGGTGAACTCCACACACATGATGTCCGGGGGCAGCAAGTGGGAGTCGGTGTGCGGTTCCACCGCGACGACATGGGCGCCCAGCTTGCACAGCGCCTGGGCGAGCATGACGGCCGGCGACTCGCGGATGTCCCCGGTGTTCTTCTTGTAGGCCAGGCCCAGTTGCAGGACCCGGGACCCCTTGACGGACTTGGCGCGTTCGTTCAGGCCCCGGGTGATCCGCGAGGTGACATAGCCGGGCATCTGATCGTTCATCTCGTTCGCCAGGGAGATGAAGCGGACGTCCTGCCGCAGCAGTCGCTTGACCTGCCAGGACAGATACGAGGGGTCGACCGGCAGGCAGTGCCCGCCCACGCCGGGGCCCGGAGTGAACGGCATGAAGCCGAAGGGTTTGGTGGCCGCGGCCTCGACGGCTTCCCAGATGTCCGCCCCCAGCTGTCGCGAGATCATCGCCATCTCGTTGACCATCGCGATGTTGACGTGCCGGAAGGTGTTCTCCAGCAGCTTCGTCAGTTCGCCGGTGCGGCAGGAACTGACCGGCACGGTGCGCTCCACGATGCGTGAGTAGAACCGCTCGACGCTGCGGAGTGAGGCGGGATCGATGCCCGAGGTCACCTTCGGTGTGTTCTCGAGGTGCCATTCGGCGTTGCCGGGGTCGATGCGCTCGGGGCTGTACCCGAGGTGGAAGTCCACGCTCGCCTTCATCGCACTGCCCTCCTCCAGCAGCGGACGCAGCAGGCTCTCGGTGGTCCCCGGGTACGTGGTGGACTCCAGGATGACGGTGGCGCCGGCCGTGATGTGAGGAGCGATGCTCCGGCCCGCGCCCTCCACGAAGCTCAGATCGGGCACGCCGTCCCGCAGTGGCGTGGGCACGGTGATCACACACACGTCGAAGCCGGCGATCCGGTCGTAGTCGGTGGTGGGCTCGTAGCGGCCGCTGTCCAGCGCGGCGGCCAGGCGTGCGCCGTCGACGCCTTCGATATAGGAATCGCCTGAGGCCAAGCGCTTCACGCGCAGTTCGTCGGTGTCCACGCCCACCACGAAGAAGCCGGCCTCCACCGCCCGCACCGCGAGAGGGAGTCCCACATATCCCTGACCGACGACAATCAGTTTCTCTTGCTCGTGCGGGTCGTGCGCCATCATTACCGTGGCCTCCCGGGAAGTTGGAGTTCTCGGATCAATTGAGGCACATGCGATGTGCAGTAGGCCCATTTGCCGCGTCATGTCTCCCTGGTGTCACTCCAATCGAGTATCAGACAGCCGCGTCGGAGCAACTTCAAGGCGTGCCGATGTTTCATTTTCCTGTATTTCTCCCATAGGTGAATGTTGGGCTCGGCGCGGCGATCGAGCCCTGTGGGAGTTGTCCGACACTCACCCACCGAACCGGAGTGGCCCGCATGGATCCTTGTTCGAAGTACATGGTCACCGGTGGAGCCGGTTTCATCGGCTCGCACCTCGTGGACGCGCTGTTGGCCGAAGGAAAGGAAGTGGTGGTCCTCGACAACCTCGCCACCGGGCGAATGGCCAACCTCGCCCGCGCGCAGGAGCATCCACGCTTTCGTTTTGTCCACGGCTCCGTGCTGGACGCACTCCTGGTCGACGAGTTGGCGCGCGAGTGCGACACCGTGGTCCATCTGGCCGCCGCCGTCGGTGTGAAACTCATCGTCGAGCAACCGCTGAAATCGTTCATCACGAACATTCGGGGTACCGAGACGGTCCTCGAATCGGCCCAGCGGTACGGGCTCAGGGTTCTGGTGGCCAGCACCTCGGAGATCTACGGAAAGAACTCCTCGGGACCGCTCAGCGAAACCTCCGACCGAATCCTGGGAAGCCCTTCAGTGGTCCGATGGTCGTACAGCACGGCCAAGGCGGTCGACGAAATCCTCACAGGTCTGTATCACCGCGAGCGGGGCCTGAAGGCGACGATCGTCCGGTTCTTCAACACCGTCGGACCTCGCCAGAGCCCGGCATATGGGATGGTGATTCCGCGCTTTGCCCGACAGGCGGTGCGCGGAGAGCCTCTCACCGTCCATGCGGCCGGTCAGCAAAGGCGCTGTTTTCTCCATGTCGCGGACGCCGTCGAGGCGTTGCTGCTCCTGCTGGAGCAGTCAGGGGTGGACGGCGAGACATTCAATATCGGGTCTTCCGAAGAGATCAGCGTCCGCGAGCTCGGCGAGCGGGTCATCGCTCAGGCGGGAAGCGTCTCCTCGGTGGAATACGTGCCCTACGACGAGGCATACGGCGCGGGCTTTGAAGACATGCAACGCAGAGTGCCGGACACCACGAAGCTTCGCGCGTTGACAGGGTGGCAGCCCAAGCGCGACCTCACCGACGTGCTCACCGACGCCATCGCGGACGCACGCGGCGAGGTGAGCTGCTTGGCGTCGACGAGCTTGCCGGGCGGCAGGGCGGAGCGTCTTCCCGCGGCCACCGCGAGCATCGGCGGAACCGCACTGGCGGGCCCATGTCAATCATGAGCCCCTTGCCGACGACGGTGGCGGTCGGTTGCGTGGCCGTGTCGCTCGGTGCACTGCTGACGGAACCACTGCGGCGTTTCGCCCTGCGTCACGGCGTCACTGACCGGCCCGACGGTCGCAAGGGCCACGCTCGGCCCACCCCGTACCTCGGTGGGATCGCGGTCGCCGTCGTCACGCTCACCGCGGGAGCCGTCACTGCGTTCGCCGGGGGTTTCGGTAACCCGGGCCTCGCGGTACTGCTCGGGGGTGCGGCGATCATGGCGGTGTTGGGGCTCATCGACGACCTGCGCCCGCTGGGCCCGGCGCTGCGACTGGGTGTGGAGACGACGGCGGCTTCGGTCGTCGTGCTCGTCGGCGGCCACCCGACGGTCTTCGGCGGCGCGTTCGACGCCGTCCTCGCTGTCATGTGGATCGTCTTCACCACCAACGCGTTCAACTTGCTGGACAACATGGACGGAGCGGCTTCGTCGGTGTGTGTGGTCATTGGCGGATTCCTGTGCTGGCACGCGTGGTCGAGCGGACAGGCCGGGCTGGGAGTGGTCCTCGTGGCTCTCTCCGGCGCCTGTCTGGGTTTCCTCTTCCACAACTGGCACCCGGCACGGATCTTCCTCGGCGACTCCGGGTCCCTCTTCATCGGTTTCACCCTGGCGTCCGCGTCAGTCGTGCTCCACAAGGACGCGGCGGGCCTCGCGGTGCCCGCCGGGCTGCTGGTCACGACGCTGGTGGTCACCTTGGACACCGCGCTGGTCATGCTGTCCCGTTACCGGGAAGCGAGGCCGCTGCTGCAAGGGGGACTGGATCATGCGTCGCACCGGCTGCGCCGGATGGGGCTGACGGTCCGCCAGACTGTCGTGGCCATCGGTATGTTCGCGGCCCTGGGCGCTCTGTCCGGGGCGCTCCTGGCACAGGGCGTCCTGCCGTCGGGTGGCCTGCTCATGGCCGCCGCCGGGGTCGGTCTTGCCACGGTGGCGCTGTTGCTGAGAGTTCCGTCCCTTCCCGGCGGGGTGCCGTCCGCAGCACACAGGCGAGGGCTCTCCGTGGGGCGGCAGCTGGCCCGTCAGACAGCCGGCGAGCCCTCGAATCTACGGCAGGATCCCAGCCCTCTCGGCCAGCCCGGCCAGTCCGGCGCCCGCGCTTCCACTGGTCCTATTCAGTGAGTATCGGCGGGGCGGGAGCCGGGGGAGCGGAATGGGAGGCGATGCTTCGTCGACCTAGGTATTCGAGTCGGCCATGGGGTGGAGCGATACTGCCATGCGCATTGTCCGGGTGAGTTACCGGGTTCCTCCCATGCCGGGTGGAATGGAACGCCACGTCGAGTGCCTGACGCGTGAGCAAGTCGCGCGCGGGCATCAGGTGACCATGGCGTTCCGCCGGGGCTCAGTGGTCCCGCAGGGGGCCACGCGGCTGCCGCTGCGTGCCACCGCGCTGTCCCGGGCGCTGGCACCCGTGTCCGACCGGCTGGCGTTCGCGGCGGAGGTCGCAGCCGCCGTCCGGCGTCTGTGCGCCGGTCCGGTTTCGCCCGGCGTGGACCTGGTGCATCTGCACGGCGACCATCTTGAGGCCTGCCTGCTCGGCATCGCGTGCCGACGTCTCGGCATCCCACTGTTCCTGACCGTCCACGGGGCCCTGACACAACGTCACCGCCGCCTGGCCCGGCACGCCTTCAAACATGTGACGGCCTTCATCGCCCTCGGATCGGCCACGGCGGCGGATCTCGTCGCACGAGGGGCTGACGAGCGGCGCGTTCTCACCATGTCGAGTGGCCTGGAGTTGTCCGCGATGCCGTCGCCGACCGGCCCCCCGCCTCGTGAGCCGGGACTGATCGTCAGTGTCGGCGCCCTGGATCCGGTGAAGAACCACGGTCTCCTCATCGAGGCGTTCCATGAACTGGCCCGCAGCCGGCCGACGCTGCGCCTGGTCATCGCCGGCGACGGGCCGGAGCGGGACCGGCTGGCCCGCTTGGCGGCGGCCGGACCGGGGGCGGAACTGTCCGGTCCGCTCTCGCGGTCGGACGTCTACCGGCTCGTGCGCCGCGCCGAGGTCTTCGTACTCGCCTCGCGTCGGCTCACCGGCAAGGGAGAGGGCGTACCGACGGCCGCGCTGGAGGCACTCGCTCTGGGTACCCCGGTGGTGGTGTCGTCGGAGGCCTCGCTCGAACCCGTGGTCACCGACCGCGAGGCCTACCGGATCTTCCGGTCAGGGTCGACGGCCGACGCGGTACGGGTGCTGGGCAGCGTGCTGGACGACGAACCGGGCCGGAACAAGATGAGCGCGCTCGGAGTACGGGCAGCCTCCGCGCTGGACTGGGCGCTGGTCGCAGAGCGTGTCGAGAACTGGTACCGGGTGGGCCGCGGCAGCGGTATTCCCCTACCTGATTCGCGCTGAACAGGAGCAGAGGATTGCCGACGACAATTCATGGCATGGTGCAGATGGCCTGGGAGTACCCGGCCAACCGGGGGCGTCGAGGGCGGTTCCTCGCTTCCATGGCGGGGTGGCAGGCATGGAAGCGCGTGGTCCGGCGACCGCTTGATCTGTCCGTGTACGACGGCATGTCGTTGCGCGCCTACCGGGACAGTACGCAGCCGGGTCGCTTCATCTACCTCGGCGGGCTTCCGGACTATGAGGAGATGACGTTCATGAAGCGCTGTCTCCGCCCGGGAGATGGCTTCATCGACGGCGGTGCCAGGTGCGCTTCCTCGTCAAGGGATCCGGCTCGTGCGTCCAGCCGAATGCCGACACTTCGGGAGATCGCCTGCAGGTCAGGCTCGGCCGGCTCGACGACGTCCTCCCCGAGCGGGCCTACGCCAGGGGAAAGCTTGATGCCGAGGGCACGGAGCACCTCGCACTCAGTGGCGCTTCAGAACTGATCGCCCGGGGTGAACCGGCGGTGTGGATTCCGGAACTCGTCGAGAAGTTCCTCAACCGCTTCGGTTCCTCGGTCCGGGAGGTGCAGCGGTGGCTCGATGACCACGGCTACGACATGGCGGTCCACGACCCGGCTCGCAACCAGTTGGTGGAGCCACCGCAATCGCTCTCCGCCGGGCGACCGTGGAACCAGTCGCCCGAACGTGTTCCATCCGAATTCCGACCCATGACGGCGTACGAGCCAGAAGGCGGCAAGCATGCGTATCTTCCTCGATGTTGGCGGTCATTACGGCGAGACGCTCGATGTCGCCCTGGATCCCCGGTGGGGGTTCGACAAGGTCTTCTGCTTCGAACCGGCCAGACCCTGCCGTCGCATCCTGCGTGGCTTCCGCGATACCAGAGTGCGTGTCTTGCCCGTGGGACTGTCCAACAGGACGGGACGGACGACCCTTTACGGGACGGGCCTGCTGGGCGGGAGCGTGTACGCCGACAAGCGGCAGTTCGACGCACACGTGGAGGCGGAGACCGTCGACCTGGTGAGGGCCACGGACTGGCTGCTGGCCAATACGTCGGAAGACGACGAGATCTATCTGAAGCTCAACTGCGAAGGCAGTGAGTGCGATGTGCTGGAGGACCTGCTGGACAGCGGTGTGATCCACCGGTTCCACAGCATCTATGTGGACTTCGACGTGCGGAAGATCCCGAGTCAGGCTCACCGGCAGGAGATCGTGGAGGAGCGTTTGCGGCAACAGGGCCAACGATTCGTCACCCCTGAGTCGCTCACCGCTCCCGGCGGCAGCGCGGCCGTACGGGAGTGGCTCTCGGCGGTGACACCGGCCCACGCCGGCTCCGGCACGCTGCGCTACCGGCTGGGTTTGCACCGTCCCCTCTATGTCTGGGCGAGAACGGCGGCGAGGGCCGCCCTTCCGCGCCCTGTCTACGCACTGGCGGCCCAACGCCTCGGCGCGCAGTCGAGGCAGCGTGCCAGGGCTGCCGCCGGCTGATCAGGATCTGTTGGCGGGTGACCATCGTGCCGTGGTCACCCGCCTTCGCCGTGCGCATCCAGGACCCGTGCGGTCACTGCGCGCAGGCGCTCCGGAACAGGACGGCCAGCGCGTCGATGTTCATGTCGAAGCCGTACTCCGCGAGAACCCGGCTCCGCACCGAGGCCAGTTGTTCCGTGCTGGGAGGAGACTGAAGGGTCTGTCGGACACCGGACGCGATCGCGGCGGAGTCGGGCCGCACCAGGCGGACGCCGTCCCAGTCCGCGCAGGCCGCCGGGATACCGCCCACTGATGTGGCTACGAGCGGTACCTCGGCGCTAGCGGCTTCGAGCAGGGTTCTCGGCAGCCCCTCGTCTCGGGAGGAGATGACGAAAAGATCGGCGCGGGCGAGCTCGGCGCGGATCTCGTCGACGTCACGCGCTCCAAGGAACTCGACATGACCCGACAGCCCCAGCCGTACCGCTTGCTCGGCGAGCTGGCCCCGCAGCGGTCCGTCGCCCACCACGCGCAACCGCAGCGCCGGATGCGCGCGGACCAGTTCGGCGAGCGCCTCCAGCAGTAGGTCGTAGCCCTTCGACGCCACGAGTCGGCCCACCGTCAGCAACCGGGGGGCGCGGGTGTCGGACAGCGGCGGCCGGTCTCGCTCAATCCTTTGTTCCCACACCGGGAGTAGCCTCGGCGGTACCAGGACCGAGGGGATGCCGCGCCGGTCCAGGGCATCGAGCATCGACCCGGCGACGACTCTGCGGCCGTCGGCCCTGCGGGCGAAGAAGACCACGGCCCGCCGCAGTACCGCGCGGCGCCACCGGCCGAGGGAGGCCACCGGCAGATGCAGATAGTCGCCGTGAATCTCCATCAGCCACGGACGACGCACGATCAGCGAAACGATCGAGGCGGACAGCCAGCCCCATGGCTCGCCGCCGTTGAGGAGGACCGTCTCGCCCCTGCGAGCGGCCGCGCGTGCGAGACCCACTCCGATCCGCACTGAACCAGCTGCCCAGAGCAGGGAGTGCGGACCGGGGCGGCGCGGCCGCTGTACCACCCGCAGGGGTCCCCGACGGAAAACCAGACGCGGACCCGACCAGACACAGCAGGCATGACCGAGCCGATCGGCAAGCGCACCCCACGTGCGGAGGTTGGGAGAATCCCTTACCTCGGGCTGCTGGTGCCCGGAGAACGTCACGACGGTGACGTAGGGCACGGGTGCGCGGACGGCAGAGGAGGGCGGCGTGGTCATCACAGGGCGCTGAGCTGGTAGCGGGACAGCAGCGGCGGGAGCTCGGCCTGGGCGAGCCGCGACCAGGCGTCGACCGCGGAGAGGCAGGGGACGAAGGAGTCGCCGCCCTGGGCGTACGTGGGATGCTCGAAGTCGAAGAAGCGGACCCGGATTCCGTGTTCGGCGAAGGCGGCCAGGTTCAGGTAGTCGCGTCCGGAAGGCCCCGCGATGTACTCGTCGGCGCCCACCGCGCTGCACAGGTCGAGGATGAGTTCGCTCTTGCTCCCGGTGGCCGCGAGTTCACTCGCGCGAACCCGTGTGCCCTTGACCTCGAACTGAGGGAACAGCCAGTCCATGATGTCCAGGTTGAGGTTGGCCAGCAGGGTGCCGGGTGCTGCCGCGTCGATCAACGCCAGCAACTCCTCGAGCCGGCCGGCACCGGGGGTGCCGGCCACTGCCTGGACGAGACGCCCGCGGTAGCGCCGCAGCCAGTGCGGTGTGTCCGCGACCCTGACATCGCGGATCAGTGTGCCGAATGGCGCGTCGACCGGGACGGTGAGCCACGTCTGCTCCCCGTTCAGGAGCACTCGGTTGCGGTTCTGAAAATAGTTCTTCCGGTACGGCACCGAGTCGAGCACGATCCACAGGTCCGAGGCCGCGACCTTGGCCAGGAGCCCCAGCCACGGCAGGTGTTCCGGCTGGTGAATCGTCACCCTCATGTGAGCACATCCGGGCCGCGCCCGCACTGGGGATTGCCGCTGAACATCAGGTATTCCTCCCGGGGAACGCCGGCCGCCACAGCGATCGCGACAGCCAGGTGGCCGGACCGGCGCCCTGGGCCCGCAGCGAACGGAGCGTCACGGCGAGGGCCGAGGCCACGGGTTCGGTGTCGAAAACCGCGGCGCGATGGACGAGTTCGGTTCGTGCTGCTTCGGGGAGCGGAGCTCGTGCGGCCGTGACGGCCAGCTCGGCCATCCGTCTTAGGTCGCCGTCGGGAGCCACGTACCGCTCCCGCAGCTCGCCCATGACGTCCGCGCAGCCGCCGACGTCGAACGACACACAGGGGACGCCGACCGCCATCGCCTCGACAAGGACCCGCGGAAAGCCCTCCTGGCGTGATGGCACGAGAAGACAGCCCGCTTGTGCCATCACTCGGACGACGACTTCGTTCGGCACGCGGCCCGCCATCAGTACAGCTTCGAGAGCGAGCTGTGTGACCAGCGGACCATCTCCCAGGACGAGGAGTTCGGCGTCGGGCAGGTCCTTGCGGATCTCCGCCAGCAGCCGCGGCAGCCGGTCCGCGCCGCGGATGGCGTCGAGGCTGTGCACGTAGAGGAACCGGTGGGGGGACTTGAGCCACCGCTGGACGACCGGCTCCCAGGCCGTCTCGGGCTCGTCGGCGAGGGTGGTGCGCAGCGCTTCGCCGTTCACGTCGTTGCAGGCGAGCAGCATCCGGTCCCGGTCGAGACCGTAACGCCCGGCGTACTGGTCAATCAGGCGTGGCGGACCGGTGACGACCGCGTCGACCATCCGGCGCAGTACTTGGCGGTGGACGAGCCGTCCGGCGCGCGCGCGAAGGCCGAGGCGGGTTCCCGCAAGGACGCCGACGCCGCCCGACGACCACAGCGCGACGCGCCATCCGCCCCCCATCCGCCCGGCCAGCCACAACAGCGCCGCCAATTTCCAGTGGATGCGGACGAAAACGACATCGACTTTATCCCGCCGCGCCCGTGCCACGAGGCGGAGGAAGGCACGCACCCAGTCGAGGCTCAGTCGCAGGGGCGGCAGGTCGGCAGGGTCGCCGTATCGTACGCCGGTCGCTCGGCATGTATGTGACAGGGCGTCGATGAGGCCCGGGACGTGAGCGGCGTGGCCGCTGCGCATGCCAGCTGTGTTGAAGACGTACCACACGCACAGCTTCTCGACGGGAATCAGCGGGTCGGTCGAGAGCAGCAGTTTTCCGGCCGGTGTGGTCCCCCTGACGCGGAAGCCCGCCCGGGTGTACAGGGCGATGGCCGGCCGGTTGCCGGGGTCGCAGTTGATCGTGACCACCCCGGACGACCGGGCGAGCAAGCGGGCGAGGAGCCAGGAGGCGACACCCGTGCCGCGATGGCGCGGATCGACGGCCACGCGGTTGACGTGAACACCGTCCGGGCGGCTGGAGGCGACCAGGAAGCCGACCGGCTTGCCCGACTCCATGGCGACCAGGCTCAGTTCCCGTTTGCCGGGCAGGTGACGGGTGAAGTTCTCGAGATCCCAGGGGTGGTCGTCGTAGTGGGCGCTCTCCCGGTGGACGAGTTGTTCCAGTTCGACGAGCGCGCCGAGCGAGTCGTCCGGCAGGTCCGCCAGGCGGCACAGCTCGAAGCAGTGCGGACCGCTCGGGATCGTCTCCACGGCACCGTGCATCCGATTCCTCCCGGTAGTGGTGATTCGCCCGCCAGGCTGGCACGGTGTGACGGGGTGGCTCGCGCCGACGGGCCGTCCACCGAGACCGGTCCACGCGGACGGCGTATCCCGCGTCCCGGGCGAGTTGGTCAGCCGTGGCGTGCCTCGGCCGTCATGGTGGCGTAGAGCTCGTCGAACCAGTCGGCGGTTTCCGACACGTCCACCTTGGCGGCGTCGGCGCGGGCCCCGGCGGCGAGGACCCGATGGACCTCGGGCTGCATGGCCCGAAGGACGCCTTCCGCGAGGGCGTCCGGCGAGCCCGGTCTGGTGAGGATCCCGTTGTGGTTGTCGTCGATCAGTTCGGGGATACCGCCGACCGCGGTGGACACCACCGGTACGCCGGCCGCGAGCGCCTCCATGACCACGACCGGCAGTCCCTCGCTGTGTGAGGCCAGGACCAGCACGTCCGAGGCCGCCACAAGGCGATTGGCCTGCGGCACCCTGCCCAGGAAGCGGACCCGGTCGCGCAGCCCCCGCCGGTCGATCTCGGCCAGGACCTGACCTCGCAGCGGACCGTCCCCGGCGAGTACGAAGAGCGCGTCAGGACGGTGGGCGAGTACCCGTGATGCCGCGTCGATCAGCAGTTGATGGTTCTTGATCGGTCTCAGATTGGCCACGCACGTGAGGACGAATGCGTCCAGGGGAATCTCGAACTCCTGCCGTACCTGGTCCGCATGCTCGGCCCAGTGGCGCTGCTTGCCGACGTCGATGCCGTGGACACGCGTGCGGACGCGGCGGGAACCTTTCACACTTCGTGATCTGGCGACCTGTGGAGAGACCGCCACCACCAGGTCATCGAGACACCGGGTGGGACGGTTCAGCAGCATGGCCAGCGAGCCGTAGTACTCCTGGTGGACCGTCGAGATCAGCAGGGGCCGGGGCCGCATGAGGCGGACGAAGGGACGCAACGCCGTCGCGGGAGACGGCGAGTGCACATTGATCACATCGGGTGCCAGGCGCCTGACCACACCGATGAGCCTGGCATAGCGGAGCCACCGCGGGCAGCCGCGCAGGTCGACGACCCTGACCCCGGCCGACCGGAGCGCATCGTACAACTCGTCGGTCGCCGCCTGCATGAAGACCACGGTGTACTCCAGCCCGGCCCGCCGCTCCCGGCGGAGGCGCTCGACGAGCAGTACCTCGGCGCCACCGACGTCAAGAGTCTTGATTACCTCGCAGATACGCGTCGTGGTCATCACCGGCGGGGCCCGACCCCGTTTTTCAGGCCCCTCATGCCAGCGTGCCTTCCAGACGCGACACCTCGAACGCCTCGCCGTGACGGGCGCGCATCTCGTAGCCGCGGTAGCGCGATCGGGCCTCGACGCCTTCGATCCACTGCTCGCCGTATTTCTCGTATTCCGACTTGTGCTGCCGCAGGGCCTGCAGTTTCTGTTCGATGGTGTCGTCGATGCTGATGTACAGCTGCGGGCGGAAACCGACGTAGCTGCGACCGGAGGGCGCGATGGGCTCGTACATCACCACGGAGTTGTAGTACCTGCTGGCCGCGATGGTGGCCAGTGCGGTGTTCGCGTGGGACCGGTGGGTGTCGAACGGCCAGTGCGTGAAGACCATGGTCGGGCGGAAGTCGTCGACGACCTCGTTGATCGACTCCACGACGGTCGAGTGGTTCTCCACGTCCTTCGCCGGAAACTTGAGGATGTCGATCTCCTTCACCCCGAGCGTCGCCGCGGCCTCCCTGCCTTCGGCCACCGCCACACCCGCGTCGCGGAAGTGACTGCCGTTGTAGCTCGTGTACTCCGAGGTGCTCATCACCAAGAAACGCACCTGCGCTCCCGCGTTGACCAGCTTCGCGGCGGTGCCGCCCGCCGCCAGCTCGATGTCGTCGAGATGGGCCCCCACAAACAGGCTGCGCTCGAACATCGGGTTGCTGCAGAACATCACGTCTTCCTTTCGGGTAACGCCTGGCGTGGGCCCGGGAAGCGGACGGCAGCCGGAGGCAATGCGGCATCACCCCGGAGCCGGCTAGTGGCCCAGGGTGTCAGGCCCGAGAGTGTGTTTTCGGATCATCCCGGATGTCGTCGGTCGCCGACTCGCCCACTTTCGACTTCGCCCGACGGGGAGGGCCCCCATCGCGTCGACTCCCACCTCCGCCTTGAAACTGCACGCACCAAAACGCCGCTCACCGGCAGAGTCAGGCGCCGCGTCTCGGAGTCGGGCTGATCCAAAAGGCACGCCCTGGAGACCGCGGCCTCGGCCTCAGCGTCGCACGCCCAGGGACGCGCGCCAGCACCGACGAGCCGTCCCGGAGAGCCAACGCACCCCAACGGCGTACACCGACGGTGATCTCCGTGTGCCGGATCAGTCAGCGTGTGCCACGCGGTCGACTCTTTGTCTCGTACCCCTATTGCCGTTGCTTGAGAGGGGCGAGTAGTTCCTCTCCCAGGCACGGTGACGCCGGGGTGCTGGTTCGTTGACCGGACATGCATCCATGGATCTGAGTTCCGCCGAGATGCGGGGAACCTCACTTCGTGGGCCGTGTCGACGGGAGAAAACCCGCACCGCTTGTTATCCCTGGGGAGCGAATGAACGTTGCGGTCTCCATCCAGCCGAGTGAAATTCGCGGCAGGTTGTTCCAGACGTGGCTGGTCCAAGAAGAACAGAGAGGTGAACGCGATGCGTATCTTTCTCGACGTCGGGGCGCACTACGGTGAATCCCTGGACGTTGCTCTCGATCCAAGATGGGGATTCGAGAAGATTTGCTCTTTTGAACCCTCACACTCCTGCCAGCGCGTGCTGCGAGGATTCCGCGACGAGCGAGTCCGGGTGGTTCCGGCGGGCCTTTCCCGCACGACAGGGTCGGCGACCCTGTTCGGGGCGGGCCTCCAAGGGGCCAGCGTTTACGCCGACAAGGTGAATCTGGGGGGTGACACCGAGCAGGAGACGATCTCCCTCGTGCGTGCCACGGATTGGGTGCTGGCGAACACATCCACCGGTGATGAGATCTACCTGAAGCTCAACTGCGAAGGCAGCGAGTGCGACGTTCTCGAGGACCTGCTCGACAGCGGTGCCATCAGCCGGATCACCAGCATCTACGTGGACTTCGACGTACGGAAGATCCCGAGCCAGGCCCATCGGCAGACAGTGGTGGAAAAGCGTCTGCGCGAGCAGCGTCGGCACTTCGTCACCCGTGATGCACTGAGCAGCCCGGGCGGTCCGCGGGCAGTGAGGGAGTGGCTCACGAAGGTGAGCGATCACACGCCCTCCGGGTCCGGCAGACTTCGCTATCGACTCGGCCTCCACCGACCGCCCTCCATCTGGCTGGCCTCGGTGGTCGTCCGGCTGATCTTGGTGGCGAAGACCGTACTGCCGCGAGCGATGTATGTGCAGGCGGCGCGGTGTATCCGCAGGCTCGGAGTCGTCGTACAGGCCACCCCGGCAGGTCCGCTGCCCACAGGCCTCAAGCGGAACGGCCGTCGGTCCTTGCAGCGGGGGAAGTGAGAGTCGCCGGGACACAGCACCACAATGCGCCGGTGGCTCCTGCGTGTGATCGGCCGTGTGGCGCTCGCCATCGGGGCGGTGCGATGCCCACACGATGCGTCGACGCCCTATGCCAAGGATGGAGACCGGGATGATGGTGCCTGCCACCGGCCGCCCCGAATTCGCCGGCCATCGCCTTCTTCAAGGGCGCGGTCATCGCCCGGTCTGCGGGCAGCGGGGTGCTCCGGGAATGACATTCCAGCATGGCGCACTCAGGCGTCCGTCGAGCCAGCATGGGCATCGCAGGGACCCGTCCGACGCTGGCTCGCATCCCCGCACCGGCTTCTCTATGTGCACAGTCTCGACCCGATCTGCGGCGCGGATCGTCTGCCGTACGTCCTGACGAAGATTCGCGAGGAATTCGAGGACGCGGAGCTCCCGGTCCCGGCGACGGTCCACTGCGACCGCGGCTTGCCGCGAGCCTCTGCTGCTGGCCGGACGGGTGCCGAACGAGATTATCGCCTGGGTCATGCGGCAGGCACACCGCGTGCTGGTCCCCTCACGTCAAGGTGGGCTTGCCGCGTGTCCTGATCGAAGCGTTGGCGCTGGGTCTGCCCTGCGTCTCCTTCGACGTGGGTGGCTGCGCCGACATGATGGGCGGGCTGCGCGCACGCTACGTCGCCCCGGACGCCGACCTCGACTGGATGGCGGCGCTCGCCGCCGCTGCTGTCCGATTCCTGCCCGACGAGGCCTCCAGCCAGAGCTGACAGAACGGGCGGCGGCACTCGATACGGCGCCATAGTTCGAAGCGCTCGTCTTCACACTGCACTGTCTCACCCTCCAAGGCTCCACCGCCGCAGCCCGGTTGTCGCGGTCGCGGTCGCGGTCGCTGTGGCAACCGCTGTTCCCCGAGGAGAAGTGATGTCCTGCAGCAACCCTCTGTTCGACGTGGGGGCCCACCTCGACGACATCGAGCTCGCGGGCGGGGGTACAACACCCCGGCTGTCCTGGCGGGAGCGCAGGTGCGCTTTCTTGTGATGAGCGCCTCCGAGTGCGCTACGACGGCACACACTTCAGGGGCCGCGATGGCTGAAGGCCGCGAAGCTGCCGCCGTTCTCGGCGTCAAGGAACTCGATGTCCTCCGTTTGCCGGCGAAGGATGTGAAGAAACACTCGACCGTCGGTGAGCTCAGCCTTGCACCGCAGAAGTATGAGAAGGGCACCTGACGAGCCGCCTGGGACAACTCGTACACTCCGATGGCGTATCCGCCAGGTCCGGGTCGGTGACCCGACGGTGGTACCTGCCCCGCGTGCCGGACGCGTCAGCATCTGCCGCACGTCCAGACTCGGTCCGGTGACGAGTCAGAGAACGCCAGCTCATGGAGCACAGCCGACCACACGTACCCGCGGGTCGCGTCGTGCACTCACCCCTCGCGCTGTACTACCGCCACTACCCAGCTCTCGTACGTCTGCGGTCATGCTGGCCGGCGCAGTCGTGCTGGGGCATGGGCTCGGCATGGCCGGCCTTCAGGCCCCGGTGGCAGGGCTGCTGTTGATCAGCGATGTGCTGTTGCTCACCTATCTGCTGTGGAGTCTTGCGCAGCGGCCCACCGGGAAGGCTGCGCCCACCGGCTTGGTGGGCCTGTTCCTTGTGGTGTTCCTGGCCTGGTCGTTCCTGGCCACAACTCACGCAGGCGCCTCAGTCACGCCACTGCTCCGGATCACCGTCTACGGTGCGGTGTTCCTGATCCTGGCGCGGCGTGGGGCGGACCGGCGTCTCCTCTACGGCATCGTCCTGTGTTATGCCTTGGTCAACGTCGTCGGCGGAGTGTGGCAGGGGCAGACGCGGCTCATCGGGCTGGATGTCGGTGACCCCGGGCAGCTGGGGGCGCTCCTGGTGGCTGCGCTGTGCCCCCTCTTGACTGCAGAACTGCGGTTCGCGGGCCGGTGGATCATCGGCGCGGTGCTGCTGTACGGGATCTACCTGACGCAGACCCGCAGCGTATGGTTCGCCACCATCGTCGTGCTTGTCATCTGGGCTCAGAAGAAGCTGTCCCTGTACAAAGTCATTGTCATCTTGCTGCTGCTCGCTGCGCTGGGACTGATGGCCGTCGACTGGGTCACTCAGGAGTTCGGTCTCAATGAATACAGCACCTACCTCCGGACGCAGAGCATCGTCAACGGCATCCACAACGGCTTGGAGCACCCCTTGCTCGGTAGCGGGTGGGGGCAGGTTGCGTCCATGAGCCACTTCCAGCCGCTCACCTCGGAAGCCGTCGACCCGGTCTACCCCTACAATCTTTTCATTGGCGTGCTCACCTTTGCGGGCGCTCCTGGTGTGCTGATGCTGGTCATGTTCTTTGGCGGGCTGCTCCGGCACCTGGTTTCCAGACGCCAAGCCGCCTTGTTGGTCACTCTTGATTTCCTCGCGCACTCCGTCGCGGAAATGTCTCTGTATGCCGGATCGATGCAGACGCTCCTGTTCTTCATCTACGCAGGAATGGGACTCGCCCCGACCGGCGGTGCTACTCAGCCATCGCAACGGGTCTCACCTCTTGCGTCGCAGGGTGAGGGCTTCGACGGAACCGGGAGTATGCGCTCGCGGACGGTTGGTGGCTGTTGTCGTTCCGAATCTGAGGGCGTCGTTTTCGCTGGTCGTGTCTCACGAACGTTGAAGGAGGCGTCGATGTAGGAGCTTCCGGAAGCGGTGCTGTGCGAGAGATGGAGGTAGGCCCTCCGGGGTCGCCTGCCAGGGGAGGCTCCAAACCACCGCAGGCTGCGTCGGTTAAGACCGTGTCCTACGTGGTGAGGCGGACGAGTCGCTTGTAGCAGCACAGGGCGGCGGCGAGGCCGAGAAAGGCCAGGTAGTTGCGGGGATTTC
>NZ_JBJDQL010000070.1:0-27538 GCF_044903305.1 Streptomyces sp. NPDC019531
AACCGTCAGAAGCAGCCGCGTCACCACCCAGCAGCAGCCGGCCGACCGGCTCCTCCAACAGAGCACACACCTCCTTGAGCGCCTTGCGGAACTCCCGGAACCGGCCCGCCAGTTGCGCACCCATCCCCGCCCGCTGAGCCCCCTGCCCCGAGAACGTGAACGCCAGCCGACCGCCCGAGCTCACCCGGCCCCGCAGCACCTGCGGACCGGTCTGCCCCGCAGCCAGCGCCTCCAGCCCTGCCACCAACTCCTCGGTGTCCGAGGCCAGCACCACCGCCCGGTGCTCCAGCGCGGCCCGCGACACCGCAAGCGAGTACGCGGCATCCACCAACCGCACCGACTCCCCGCCCGCCACGAACTCCCGCAACCGAAGCGCCTGATCAGGCAGCGCAGCCGCCGACTTCGCACTCACCACCACCGGCAGCACACCCCCCGGACCGGACTCGACGACATCCACCGGTTCCTCGACCGGCGCCTCCTCCACGATCACGTGGGCATTCGTCCCACTGATCCCGAACGAGGAGACCCCCGCCCTGCGTGGCGCCCCGTTCCCCGGCCACTCCACGGCGTGGTCGAGGAGACGCACCGCGCCCGACTCCCAGTCCACCTGCGGCGACGGCTGCTCGCTATGGAGGGAGCGCGGCAGCAGGCCGTGCTGCAGGGCAGTCACCATCTTGATGACGCCGCCGACACCGGCGGCCGCCTGGGTGTGCCCCATGTTCGACTTCAACGACCCCAGCCACAAAGGCCGTTCACCCGAGGGACGCTCCTGCCCATACGTCGCCAGCAACGCCTGCGCCTCGATCGGATCCCCCAACGTCGTACCGGTCCCGTGCCCCTCCACCGCATCCACATCCGCCGCCGACAACCCCGCGTTCGCCAACGCAGCCCGGATCACCCGCTGCTGCGACGGACCATTAGGCGCCGTCAAACCATTACTCGCCCCGTCCTGATTCACCGCACTGCCCCGCACCACCGCCAACACCCGATGACCGTTCCGCCGCGCATCCGACAACCGCTCCAGGAGCAGCAGCCCGACACCCTCAGACCACCCCGTACCGTCGGCACCGGCGCCGAAGGACTTGCAGCGGCCGTCGGAGGCGAGGCCGCGCTGGCGGTTCATGTCGATGAAGGTGTCGGGGGTGGACATGACGGTCACCCCGCCCGCGAGCGCGAGGGAGCACTCGCCCGACCGCAGCGCCTGCATAGCCCAGTGCAGGGCGACCAGCGACGACGAGCACGCCGTATCGACGGTGACGGCCGGACCCTCCAGACCGAGGACGTAGGCGACGCGGCCGGAGACCAAGCTCGCCAGGCTGCCGTTGCCGTGGTAGGCGGCGATGTCCTCCGGGAGCGGTCCGGAGCGCAGGCCCCAGTCGTGGTACATCACCCCGGCGAACATGCCGGTGTCGCTGCCCCTGAGGGTGGTCGGGTCGATGCCGGCGCGTTCCAGCGTCTCCCAGGACACTTCTAGCAGCAGGCGCTGCTGGGGGTCCATGGCCTGTGCCTCGCGGGGGCTGATCCCGAAGAACTCCGGGTCGAACCCGGCCGCGTCGTAGAGGAAGCCGCCCTCCTTCGTGGAGCTCTTGCCGGGCTTTCCGGGCTCGGGGTCGTAAAGGTCACGGGGCCAGCCACGGTCGGCGGGGAACGCGGAGACGACGTCCCGGCCGTCTGCCACCAGCCGCCACAGGTCCTCGGGAGACGTCACGTCGCCGGGGTAGCGGCAAGCCATGCCGACGATCACGACCGGGTCGTCGGCGTCGGCGATGCCCGGCGCGGCGGCGGGCCGGGCCGGCAGCGGGCGTTGTTCCTGCGCCGCCGACGCGAGGTGCCGGGCGAGGTCCGTCGGGGTGGGGTAGTCGAAGGTGAGCGTGGCGGTCAGGCGCAGGCCCGCGGCGGAGCTGAGCCGGTTGCGCAGTTCGACCGCGGCGAGGGAGTCGAAGCCGAGGTCGTTGAACGCCCGGCCTGGATCGACTTCCTCCGGTCCGCTGTGGCCGAGGATGTCGGCGGCCTGGGTGCGGACGAGGTCCAGGAGCGCTTCCGTACGCGCGGCCTCGTCCAGTCCGGCGAGACGTTGGGCGACGGACGCGGTCCCCGAACCGGCGCCCCCGGCACCGGCGAACGCGGATCCGCCCGCGACGGCGCGACGGCGGACCGGTCGGCGCACCAGGCCGCGCAGGACGGCCGGGATCTCGTCGTCGCCGGTGCGCAGCGCCTGGGTGTCGATGCGCAGGGGCGCCACGGCGGGCGCCGCGCACGCGAGGGCGCGGTCGAGGAGGCCGAGGTTGTCCTGGGGCGTCAGCCCCACCAAGCCGATGCGCCGGGCGCGTCGCAGCGCCGCCTCGTCGAGGTCGCCGCCCATGCCGGAGCCGCCGGTCCACAGGCCCCAGGCGAGGGAGAGCGCGGGCAGGCCGAGGTCACGGCGGTGGACGGCGAGGGCGTCGAGGAAAGTGTTCGCGGCGGCATAGTTGCCCTGGCCCGCTCCGTCGAGGAACCCGGATGCCGACGAGTAGAGGATGAAGGCGTCGAGTCCGAGGCCGGCGGTCTGCTCGTGCAGATGCCAGGCCGCGTCGGCCTTCGCCGCGAGGACCCGGTCCAGTTGTTCGGGGGTCATGCGGTCGACCAGGCCGTCCTCGATGACGCCGGCCGTGTGGACGACGGCGGTGAGGGGATGCTCGTCCTGCACCGTCGCCAGCAGCCCCGCCACCGCCTCCGCATCACTCACATCCGCCGCCACGACCGACACCTCGGCGCCCAGCGCCTCCAGCTCCGCGCACAACTCCGCCGCACCCGGCGCCTGCGGCCCCCGACGACTGGTCAGCAGCAGACGCCGTACGCCGTACCGCTCCACCAGATGCCGTGTCACATACCCGCCCAGCGCACCGGTACCGCCCGTCACCAGTACCGTGCCGGCGGGGGCGAACGACAACTCCTCGGTACCGCTCTCAGCGGCCAGCCGTGGCACGCATACGGCACCCTCCCGCAGTCCGACCTCCGGCTCGTCCGCGGCCAGCGCCAACCCCACCGCCTCGGCGATTCCGCCCGCTGAAGCCGCGCCGTCGGCATCGACCAGCAGGACCCGCCCGGGATGCTCCGCCTGCACCGCGCGCACCAGCCCCGGCACCGCACCCATCGCCGGATCCGCACCCGACGACGCCCCACGGGTGAGCACCACCAGCGCGCTCTCCCCGGCCGCGACATCACCCAGCCACTCCTGCACCGCGCCGAGTACCCCACCGGTCAGCGCCCGCACTCGCTCCGGAACACCAGCCGTCTCCGGAACTCGCACCGAACCCGCATCCCACAGCACCACCGGGGGCATCCCGCCACCCGAAGCCCGCTCCTCCCAGGCCACCAGCTCCACCGCACCCGCACCCGCACCCGCACCCGCACCCGACGCCAACGGCTCCCACCGCAGCGCATACACCCCGGCACCACTCGACGACGCCCTCCGCGCCGCTTCCAACCGCCCCACCGACACCGGGCGCGACACCAGCGACTCCACCAGCGCCACCGGCGCACCCGTGCCATCCGCGATGGCGACGGAGAGTTCGTCCGGGCCGGTTGTGGTCACGCGGACGCGCAGCGAGTCCGCCCCGGCCGAGTGCAGTTCCATTCCGCTCCAGCTGAACGGCACCCGGGTGTCCTCGGGCAGCGGCTCGTCCGAGGCGAGTTCGGCAGCGTGCAGGGCGGCGTCGAGCAGGGCGGGGTGCAGGCCGAAGCGTTGGGCGTCGGCCGCCGCCTCCTGCTCCAGGGCCACCTCGGCGAACACCTCGCCGTCGCGCCGCCACACGTGGCGTACGCCCTGGAAGGCGGGGCCGTAGCCGTATCCGTGCCGGGCGAGGGTGTCGTACAGGTCCGTCGTCCCGACCGGCTCCGCGCCCGGGGGCGGCCACTCGGTCAGGCCGAGTGCGCCGGGCTCGGACGGTACGGCGGTGCCGGGCGCCAGCAGGCCGCTGGCGTGACGTTCCCAGGGGGTGTCGGCGGGCGCGTCCTGCGGACGTGAGTAGCAGGCGATCGTCCGGCTGCCGGTGGAGTCCGCCTCACCGACCGCGAGTTGCAGGGCAACCCCGCCCTCGGCGGGCAGCACGAGCGGTGTCTCCAGGGTCAGTTCGGCCACGCGCGGGGCGCCGGTACGGTCGCCGGCGGCGACGGCGAGCTCCACGAAGGCGGTGCCGGGCAGCACGGTCGTGCCGGCGATGACGTGGTCGGCCAGCCAGGGGTGGCCGTGCAGGGAGAGGGTGCCGGTGAGGACCAGGGAGTCGGAGCCGGCCAGCGGGACCACGGCGCCGAGCAGCGGGTGGTCGGCCGCGGTCTGGCCCAGGTCGCCGGCCTGGTTCTGCGGCAGCGGCGGAGTGAGCCAGAAGCGGCGGCGCTGGAAGGCGTAGGTGGGCAGGTCGACCGGTCGCGGGGTGCGGTCGGCGAAGTGGGCCGCCCAGTCGACGTGGGCGCCGCGGGCGTGCGCGAGGGCCAGCGCGGACAGGGCCTGGCGTTCCTCGTCGCGGTCGCGGCGCAGGGCGGCGACGAAGGCGGGTGTGGTCGGGTGCTCGTCCAGGGCGTCCTGGGCGAGGGCGGTGAGGACCGGGTCCGGGCCGAGTTCGAGGAACGTGGTGACGCCGTTGTCGGCGAGCCAGCGCACGCCGTCGTGGAAGCGGACCGCCTCGCGGACGTGGCGCACCCAGTACTCGGGGTCGCACAGTTCCTCGGGGCGGGCCGGGCGGCCGGTGAGGTTGGACACGACGGGGATGCGCGGCCGGTGGTAGGTCAGGATCTGCGCGATCCGCTGGAACTCATCGAGCATGGGTTCCATCAGCGGCGAGTGGAAGGCGTGGCTCACCCGCAGCCGGGTGGTCCTGCGACCCAGTTGTGCGAAGTGGCGGCGTAGGGCCTCCACGGCGTCCTCGGTGCCGGAGACGACGACGGAGCGCGGGCCGTTGACGGCGGCGATGCCCACCTCGCCGGTGAGCAGCGGCCGTGTCTCCTCCTCGGTCGCCTGGACCGCCAGCATGGCGCCGCCGGGCGGGAGTTCCTGCATCAGCCGGCCGCGGGCGGCGACGAGCGTGGCCGCGTCCTCCAGGGACAGCACGCCGGCGGCGTGGGCGGCGGTCAGCTCGCCGATCGAGTGGCCGCACAGGAAGTCGGGGCGCAGGCCCCAGGACTCCAGCAGCCGGAACAGCGCGGTCTCCACGGCGAACAGGGCGGACTGCGCGTACACGGTCTGGTCGAGCAGCCGCGCCTCGGCGGAGTCGGGTTCGGCGAACAGCACGTCCCACAGGGACCGTTCGAGCTGGACGTCGAGGTGGCCGATCGCGTCCTCCAGGGCCCGGCGGAAGACCGGGTGGGCGGCGTGAAGCTGTGCTCCCATGCCGAGGCGCTGGCTGCCCTGGCCGGTGAAGAGGTGGGCGAGCCGGCCGCCGGAGGCGGTGCCGTGCAGGACGGCGGGGCCGGTGCCGCCGTCCGCAACCGCACGTAGTCCGTCCAGCAGCGTTGCGCGGTCCCCGGCGACGACGACCGCACGCCGGCCGAGCAGGGCGCGGGTGGTGGTGAGCGCGTGACCGAGATCGGTCGCGGTGACGTCGGGCCGCTCCTCGGTGAACTCCAGCAGCCGCCGGGCCTGGGCCCGCAGCGCAGCTTCGTTCTTGGCGGTGACGACGACCGGGGTGAGCCGGGAGGCGTCCGGAACGGCCACGGCCGGCTGCTCGGCGCCGGGCGCGTCCCCTACGACGGGCACCTCGTCCACGACACCCGGTGCCTCAGCGGACGCAGGCGGCTCCTCCACGATCACATGGGCGTTCGTCCCGCTGACGCCGAACGCAGAGACCCCGGCCCGGCGTGGGCGTTCGCCGCGTGGCCAGGGCTGTTCCTCCGTCAGCAGCTCGATGTGGCCGGCGGACCAGTCCACGTTGGGTGAGGGCGCGTCGACGTGCAGCGTCCGGGGCAGCACCTCGTGCCGCATCGCCATGAGCATCTTGATGATGCCGACGGCTCCCCCGGCGGCCTGGGTGTGGCCGACGTTGGACTTCACCGAGCCGAGCCGCAGCGGGCGGTCCTCCGGCCGTTCCTGGCCGTACGTGGCGAGGAGGGCCTGTGCCTCCACGGGGTCGCCGAGTGTCGTACCGGTGCCGTGCGCCTCGACGGCGTCGACGTCGGCCGCGGTCAGGCCCGCGGTGGCCAGGGTCTCGCGGATCAGCCGACGCTGGGCGGCTCCGCTGGGCGCGGTGAGGCCGTTGCTGGCGCCATCCTGGTTCAGGCCGGTGCCGCGGATGACGCCGAGGACGCGGTGGCCGGCGCGCTGGGCGTCGGACAGGCGCTCGAGAACGAGGACGGCGACGCCCTCGCCGAAGGCGGTGCCGTCGGCGCCCGCGGCGAACGCCTTGATCAGGCCGTCCGGCGCCAGTCCGCGCTGCCTGCTGAACTCGGTGAACACGGCCGGGCTGCCCATCAGCGTGGCACCACCGGCCAGCGCCAGGCGGCACTCCCCCCGGTGCAGCGACTGGACGGCGAGGTGCAGCGCGACCAGCGAACCGGAGCAGGCGGTGTCGACGGTGAGCGCGGGCCCCTCCAGGCCGAGAACATAGGCGATACGGCCGGAGGCGATGCTCAGGGAGGTGCCGGTCAGCAGGTAGCCGTCGAGGCCGTCGGCCGGTTCGTGGGAGCGGCGGCCGTACTCGTGCGCGCCGGCGCCGACGAACACGCCGGTGCGGCTGCCGCGCAGCGCGGTGGGGGCGATGCCGGCCCGTTCGAGGGCTTCCCAGGAGGTCTCCAGCAGTAGGCGCTGCTGGGGCTCCATGGCCAGCGCCTCGCGGGGGCTGATGCCGAAGAAGTCGGCGTCGAACTCGGCGGCGCGGTCCAGGAATCCGCCGGTGCGGGCGATGCTGTGGCCGGAGTCATCGGGGTCGGAGTCGAAGAGCCGGTCGAGGTCCCAGCCACGGTCGGCGGGGAAGGGGCCGACGACCGTGCGGCCCTCGGTGACGGCCTGCCACAGCGCCTCGGGGCTGTCGATGCCTCCGGGCAGCTGGCAGCCGATGCCGACGACCGCGATCGGCTCGTCGTCCCCGTCGCGGGACTCACGGGACGCACCCGACGGAAGCTCGGCGACGCCGTCCTGCTCGCCGAGCAGCTCCGCGCGCAGCCGTCCGGCCAGCAGCTCGGGGGTCGGATGGTCGAAGGCGACCGTCACCGGCAGCGCGAGCCCGGTGGCCGCGTTGAGCCGGGCATGCACCTCGACCAGCGCGAGGGAGTCGAGCCCGAGCTCCTTGAACGGGAGTACGGGGTCCGGTGCGGGTTCCTCATCCGGCCGGACCCGGCGCAGTACGTGGCGGGCCTGCTCGACGACCAGGTTCAGCAGGATCCGGGTCTGCTCGGCGGCCGGCAGTCCCTCCAGCTCTCGGGTCAGGGCTTGGCGCTCGCTCGGCTGGTGCACACCGTCGGAACCGTCCCGTCCAGGCATGGGCATCGACACACTCCGCGTTCTGCGCTGATTGTGGGCAGTTTTCACCCGAAGGCATTGGTAATGCGCACCGTACGGAGAAGAAGTCGGGCCCTGAACCCCTAACCACCCCTAGGTAATACCCATGGAAGGCCCTCGAAACGAATAACGGAAACGCCCCCTCCGGGAATACCCACTGTTTCCACCAGGGAATTGAAGGACAATTATTGTCCGGCCCGCCGGCTCGTGATACTGGTCGATTGACTTTCATCACGTCAAGCATCACCGGCAGACAGGGGTCAAATCGTGACGGCTTTACTGGAAACCCGCACGGTAGCCGACGTGCCACTGGATTTTCTCCATGAGTTCATGCTCGCCACGGCGCGCACCGACCCCGGTCGGCCGGCGGTGGTGGAATCGACGCCGGACGGGCAACCACGCACGGTCTCGTACGGCGAACTCCAGGCGCGGGTACGGGAGTACGCCGAGGTCCTGACGGGTCTGGGCCTGGACGTCGGGGACCGGGTGCTGCTGGAGTCGGACACGTCGGCCTGTGCGGTGGCCGCCCTGCTGGCCTGCTCCATGGCCGGGCTGACGTTCATCCCGGTGAGTCCGGAGACACCGGACCGGCGACTGCAGGCCATCGTGGACACGGCCCGCCCCGCGCTGCATCTGCAGGCCCTCGACGGCCGGCGCGACGATGTCCTGCCCGAGCAGGTCGGCCGGGCCCTCTTCTCCCCGGCCGGGCTGGCCGTCGAGCATGCCCCCGCGCCCCGTACCCGGCGTCGCCGGGCCGCCGCCACCACCGACGCCGCGTACATGATCTTCACGTCGGGGACGACCGGCCGCCCCAAGGGGGTGGTGATGAGTCACCGCGGGGTGCTCGCCTTCTACCGCGGCATGCTCCGCAAGAACATCGTGGGCCCCGGCGACCGGGTCGCCTCCACCTCGCCGCTGCAGTTCGACTTCGCGCTGCTGGACATCGGGCTGGCGCTGGGCAGCGGGGCCACGCTGATCCCGGTGGAGCGGGCGATGGTGACCTGGCCGCGCCGGCTGCTGAGGTACCTGGCGGAGACCGGGGCCACCCAGGTCAACGGCGTGCCGTCGATGTGGCGGCCGGCTCTGCGGCACGAACCGGAGCTGGTGGCGGGTCTGCACCGGGTGCGGGGCGTGCTGTTCTCGGGTGAGCCGTTTCCGCTGCCCGAGTTGTTCCGCCTCCAGCAGTTGCTGCCCGAGGTCCGCGTGGTCAACTGCTTCGGCCCCACCGAGGCGATGGCCTTCTCCCTCACCGACGTTCCCAGCCCGCTGCCGCCCGACGTCGAGCGGCTGTCCATCGGGCGGGCCTATGACGGTGCCGAGATGATGCTGGTCGACGAGGACGGCCGCGTGGTGGACGAGCCGGGCCGCACCGGCGAGATCCACATGCGGGGTCCGTCGCTGTTCACCGGCTACTGGGACGACCCGGAGGGCACCGCGGCTGCCCTGGTGCCCGACCCCCTCGACCCCGCCTCCGGCCAGCGGGTCTACCGCTCAGGTGACCTCGCCTTCCGCGGCGAGGACGGCGAGCTGTACTTCTGCGGCCGGATCGACTCCCAGGTGAAGATCCGGGGCAACCGGGTGGAGCTGGGCGAGGTGGAGCGCAGGATCACCGAGTATCCGGGCGTGGCCGCGGCGGTCGCCCTGGTGGTGCCCAAGGGGGACGCGGACGCGGTGCTCGGCGTGTGCCTGGTGATGGAGCCGGACGTCCCGCCGCTGCAGGAGGCGCGGCTGAGCGCGTTCTGCAAGGAGACCCTGCCCCCGTACATGGTGCCGCGCGAGCTGCGGGTGCTGGAGGAGTTCCCGGTGACGCGCAACGGCAAGACCGACCGCGGCGCCCTGCGGGAACTGCTGCACTGACGGGTACGCAGCCGGTACGTCGACGGCGCTCTCCGCCGGATCCGGTCTGTTCGGCCGGATCCGGCGGAGAGCGCCGTCCACGTCTCGTACCGCGTCTGCGCCCCGTGTCATACCGCGCTCGCTCCGCGTTCGCATGCGGCGTACTGCGGTCAGCCCAGGCGGGCTACCGACTCGGGCCGGCCGTCCTCGGTGTCAGCGGGTGCCTCCTGCGGCTGGGCGTAGGACAGGTGACGCAGCTTCAGCACCGCGAAGAGCGCCGCGAGGACGGTCAGGGCGACGCCGAGCAGCGCGACCTGGTTCATGGCCGTGGTGAACGCCTCGCGGGCTGCGTCCGCCAGCGCCCGGCCGCGCTCCCCGGAGTACGTGGCCGCCTGCGCGAGGGTGGCGCCGAAGGTGTCGTGCACATCGCCGGGCAGCGACGAGGCCGACGGCAGTTCGGTGTCGAGCCGGCTCGCGTACAGGGCGGTGCCGATGCTGCCGAAGAGCGCGATGCCGCTGGCGCCGCCGAGTTCCTGGAAGGTGCGCTGCAGGGCGGAGACTGCGCCGGTGCGCTCGGGCGGGGCGACGGTGACCACGACGTCGGTCACCAGGACCAGCGTGGTGGAGGTACCGGCGCCGATCAGAGCGATGGCCGGGATCACCAGCCAGAGCTGCTTCTCGGTGCCGACCAGGGTCATCAGGACGAAGCCGGTTCCCGCGAGGAGCAGCGCGCCGGCGATCACATAGGCCGGCCGGACCTTGTTGACCAGTTGGGCCGCGGTGGGGGCGAGGGCTCCGGTGAGCACCGGGGTGACCAGCATCCACAGGCCGGCGATCATCGGGGACAGGTCCAGTACGTCGAGGAGGTACTGGGTGCTGAACAGGCCGTATCCGATGACGCAGAAGAACGCGGTCAGGCTGAGCACCAGTGCCGGACCGAATCCCCGGTAGCGGAACAGACCGAGGTCGATCACGGGCGTGGCGAGCGAGCGCTGGCGCACCAGCAGCAGGCCCCCCGCGACGACGCCGGCGACGATGGCGGCGACCGGAGCCACGCCGTAGCCGTTGACCGCCCATTCCTTGACGCCCCAGATCAGGCTGAGCACGGCGACCAGCGACAGCAGCGCGCTGAGCGGGTCGAGGCGGGTCCGCCGGTCCGCCGGCACCTTGAACTCAGGCACCAGAAGGGGCACGGCCACGAGCAGCACCGCGATGATCGGGAGGTTGATCAGGAAGATCGAGCCCCACCAGAAGTTGCTCAGCAGCGCGCCGCTGATCACCGGTCCCAGGCCGGTGCCCAGGGCCATGCCGGTGGAGAAGATGGCGATCGCGCTGCGCCGCTGCCGCTCGTCCGGGAACAGTGCCCGGACCAGGGCGATCGCCGATGGCATCAGGGTGGCTGCGGCCACGCCCTGGGCCGCGCGTGCCGTGATCAGCATCGCGGGGCTGTCGGCCCACGCGGCGGCCGCGGAGGCCACGCCGAAGAGAGCGGACCCGATCAGCAGCAGCCGGCGACGGCCGATCATGTCGCCGATCGTGCCCATGCTGATCAGCAGGCCGGCCAGCATGAAGCCGTAGATGTCGATCATCCAGAGCTGTTCGGTGCCCGTCGGATGCAGAGCGCCCGCGATGGACGGCACCGCGAAGTAGAGCACCGTCAGATCCATGGACACCACAACGGGGGCGACGCTCAGCGCCGCCAGCGCGATCCACTCCTTGCGCCCTGCCAGAGGGGGCGATTCGGATTCAGTCATGACCGTGACTATACGCTGGTCCTATACGTCCGTACAAGTCATGCGTATAAAACAGCCCTTGTGTAAGACGTATGTCTACTTCTGCAGTACGCTGGCGCCATGGGACATCGAGAAGACCTGCTGGTCGGGGCCAAGCGCTGCCTGATCGAGAAGGGCTACGCGCGCACGACCGCGCGGGACATCGTCGCTGCGTCGGGGACCAACCTGGCCTCGATCGGCTATCACTACGGCTCGAAGGAAGCGCTTCTCAACGAGGCGCTCATCGCCGCGCTGCAGGACTCCGCCGAGGAGCTGCAGCGCGCCATGAACGCCGACGCCGAGGCCGACACCGAGAACGTCGATCCCCTCCAGCGCTTCGAGGCCATCTGGACCCGCGTCATCGAGCAGTTCACGACGCACCGTCAGCTCTGGCTGGCCAGCATGGAGATCTTCGCCCAGATGGACCATGTGGAAGCCGTGCGCGAGGCCCTGAGCGAGGGCATCGAGCAGGGCCGGGCCGGGATGGCCGAGGTCTTCATGGAGCTCACCAGCGACGGCAGCGACGACGCGGGCGTGGCGCGCGCCGCCGGCTCCTTCTACCAGGCCCTCGCCACCGGCGTCATGGCCCAGTGGCTGGTCGACCCCGACCGCGCCCCCACCGGCCGCGACCTCGCCATCGCCCTGCAGGCCATCGTCGCCTGGGCGGACCCACAGCGCCGCCCGGCATCGACCACGGCCCAGACCTCCTGACGACGCGTCAGGCCCGGCGCTCCTCGTTTCCCACGGGCGCCACGAGTTCTGCCGCCTCCTTCGCCAGCAGGCCCCGGTCCGTCTTGCGGTTGGAGTTCAGCGGGAACTCGGGCAGGTGACGGCAGTGCCGGGGCAGCATGCCGCTGGGCAGGATCTGCCGCAGCTGCCGGGCGAGCACCGCCGGCGCAGTCGGGTCGCCGGTGTAGAAGACGACCAGCTCGGCGCCCTTGTCCCCTTCGGCGGTCACCGCAACCGCGTCCTCCACCCCCGCGCACTGGCGCAACGCGTGCTCCACCTCGGCCAGTTCCACCCGCCAGCCGCGCAGCTGGACCTGGGTGTCCAGACGGCCCAGGTACACCAGTTCACCGTTGCCCAGCAGCCGCACCCGGTCGCCGGTCCGGTACCAGGTGCGTCCCGCGCGGCGCAGGAACCGACCCTGGTCGTCCTCGGGATCGAGATAGCCGCGGGTCAGCTGGGACCCGCTGATGCACAACTCCCCCTCGCGCTTCGCGGGATCACCGTCCGCGTCCAGCAGCAGGTGATCGTGGCCCTCGTGCAGCGCGCCGATCGGCGCCAGCCCGTTGACGCACAGACCGGGCGACGTATCCGGTGACCAGCGGTGCCGGGTGACGGTGATGGTGAGCTCGGTCGGACCGTAGATGTTCTCCAGCGCGGTACGGTCGGCGGCCCGCTGCCAGTCCTCGGCGTCCGCAGCGCGCAGCGCCTCCCCCGCGAAGAAACTCCAGCGCAGCGAACTCATCCCGCCGGCCCGCAGACCACCGGTCCGGCGGACCAGGCCAATGGCGCTGGGCGTGGAGAACCAGACGGTCATCCTGTGCTCCGCGACGAACCGCGGCAGGTCCAGGTAAGCCTGCGGAGGTACCGCCTGTGCCCGGGCTCCTGCCGCCCAGGCACAGAAGAGGTCGAACATCGCACAGTCGAAGTTCAGGTCGAACGTCTGGGAGAACACGTCGTCCGGCCCGAAGTCGTACCGTTCGTCCATCAGCCGGAAATAGTGGTGCAGGCTGCCGTGGCGAATCGGGACACCCTTCGGACGGCCCGTGGAGCCGGAGGTGAAGAGGATGCAGGCGGTGTCCTCGGGCTCCGCGGGACGCGGCTCCGTCAAGGCACCGCTCCCCGCGACCAACGACGTGCCGGGCGCCAGCACCGGAAGCTCCAGCCCGGTCGCGGCCAGGGCCGCTTCGCCCGCCTCGTCGGCGATCAGCGCCGACGCCCCGGACTGCTCCAGCATGCGGCGGGTACGGGCGGCCGGGAACCCGGCGTGCAGGGGAACGACTGCGGCTCCGGTGTACAGGGCGGCCAGGACGCCCGCGTACGCGGTGATGCCCTGACCGGCCAGCACACCCACGGCACGCGGCGGCTCCTGCGCGCGGGCGAGCAGCGCACCCGCCCAGTCCAGCGCGAGTTCGTGCAACTGCTCGTAGCCGGCCGACTCGTTGCCGACGGCGACGGCGCAGCCTCGCGGTGCCATGGCCAGTCCGCGCAGGAAGCGGTCGTGCAGGAAACCGCGGTTCGTCTCGTTCATGATCGCTCCGGGCTCGGCCGCACCGCCTGTCGGCGATGTGGCGCGGAAGGGAACTCAGGGGCGGGGCCCCGGCACTAGGGGCAGTCAGGGGTTGTCCGGCGCCGGGCGGTGAGGTTCGGTCGTGGCTGGAGACGCGGTCGGAGAAACAGCCGTGGCGGAAGCCGAAGAGGCAGCCGCAGTAGCCGTCGTAGAAGCCGTCGAGAAGCGGAGACATCCATGTGGGACAAGCAGTTCGCCGAGATCCTGCGCAAGCACCTGCCGTTCCTGCCCGCCATCGAGGACCTGCTCCCCGGCAGTGATCTGCGCGACCTCGGACTGGACTCGCTGGGCACCGTGGACCTGCTCGCGTCTCTGGAGTCCGTGTACGGGGTGCGCTTCGTCAACGACGAGCTGACCCTGGAGAACTTCTCCACCCCCGAGACGATCTGGTCGGCGCTCTCCCGGCTGACCAAGGCGTCCGCGTGACCACGACGACCGCCTGACCTCGACGACCGCCTGACCTCGACGTCCGAGGCCTCAGGTCCCGGGCCTCAAGCAGTGCTGCGGCGCCGGGGCGCCATCGCCATCCGCGGGTCCACCCCGGTCACTGTCCCGAAGGTCCGCGTGGTGACGGACACCCGTCCGAACAGGCGGTCGGAGCCGCACACGTACAGTCGGCCGGCGCCTTGCCGGCGCAGCCCGGAGACCACGTCAGGCCAGCGGACGGGCATCGTGTAGCCGTCCAGGAGCATCGTCCGTACCCCCTCCGCGGCGTCCACGACCCGGCCGTCCTGGTCGGCGATCAGCGGCACGGCGGGGGCGCGGAAGCTCAGCTTGTCCACGACGTCCCGCTCGATGCGCTCGCGCAACTCCGTGAACGCGGAGCAGTGCATCGGCGGGTGCATGCTGTAGAGCGGCAGACCGCCGACCGCGCGCAGCCGCTCGTTGAGTGCTTCGACCTCGGCGCGGTCCAACGACAGCATGAAGAAGTCGTCGTCGATGTAGCAGGAGATCTCGTTCCAGACCCCCCGCTCGACCAGCTCGGCGCGGATCTCCGCGAGCCGGTCGGCGGGGGTGCGGGTGAAGGAGTGGGTGACCGCGTCCCGGTACTCACGGGCGAAGTACTCCTCCTCGCACCGCGCCATCTCGGCGGTCATCCATACCGCGTCGGCGAAGTCGAGGGCGCCGGTGTGCACCGCGGCCGCCTTCCCGCCGAAGCTCGCTCCCGCGCAGACGTCGGCGCGCACCTCCAGCGTCTCCTCGGCCCAGGCGGCCAGCGCCACGCAGTTCACCAGGAACGCGACCTGCGCGTATTCCGAGTAGTCTCCCTCGGATTCGCGGTAGCGGTCCACCAGGGAATAGCCGAGTACCTCGTCGGCGGCCGAGACCATTTTCCGCGCGATGGGATTTATCAGCATGAACTTCGCCGACTCAAAGAATGCGGACGGGCCCATTCCGGGGAAGACGACCGCATTGCCCGGATGGAATTCCGGCTGTGCTTCCATGGATTCCCTCCACTCAGTGGCCCATTGGGCCGGGACGCCGCGTACGGCACGGACAGTCTGCCGGTCCGCACTACTGGCAGCACCCCCTAACCGCCCCTTACTCGGCCGCGACGAAAAGGTGGTCGCGGATAGTGGTCGGGGCGGCTTCGGGGCCGCGTAAATCCCGGTCTTGAGGGGCTGTCAGGGATTGGCCGCACCGGTCGGACCGACTTGAATGGTGCACCGGCGCGCGTCCGCCCCCTCCCGGGGCGAGCACACGCCGGCCAGGGCCTGTCCGGCGGATCAAGTCGCAGGAAATCGACGGTGTCCATCGACGCACCCGAGCGAGGGCCGGCGCGTCGAGCTGCAAGACGGAGGAGGGGGTCAGCGCTCCGCGTCGGTGACCGACAACAACGCCGCTGAGGGCACCACGCGCCCTTCATGCAGTGGGGGAGGGCGTGCCGGCCCCCGCGTCTGCTGCACGATCCGCCGGACAGGCCCCGGCAGGAAATCCAGGAACGTCGAGGCAGGACGAGGAAAGGAAAGCCAGCCATGCGCGATGGCACAGCTCAGACCGGCGACTGGGTACGCCGATTCCATCCGGCACCGGACGCGCCGACGCAGCTGGTCTGCTTCCCGCACGCGGGCGGATCCGCGTCCTTCTACTTCCCCGTGGCCCGCGCGCTCTCCCCGGACATCGATGTCCTGGCCATCCAGTACCCCGGCAGGCAGGACCGCCGCGGCGAGCCCTCCGTGGACGACGTCCGCAGACTGGCCGACCTGATCACGGCCGAGCTCCACCCCCACACCGACCGCCCGCTCGCGCTGTTCGGCCACAGTCTGGGCGCGACGGTGGCCTTCGAGGTCGCCCTGCGCCTGGAGGCCGAGGGCGCCGTCCCCCTGTGGCTGTTCGCCTCCGGGCGACGCGCACCCTCCAGCAGCCGCGCGCAGCGGGTGCACGAGCTCCCGGACGACCTGCTCATCGCCAACCTCGAACGGCTCAGCGGCACGCACACCCAACTGCTGTCCGACCGCGAGTTGCTGGACTCCATCCTGCCGGCCCTGCGCAGCGACTACCGCGCCGCCGAGACCTACCGCTACACACCGGGACCCCCGCTGATCTGCCCGGTCCTCGCCCTGATCGGCGACGACGACCCGGAGGTGACCCCGGAGGAGGCGAAGACCTGGGCCGAGCACACCAGGGCCGCATTCGAACTGCGTGTCTTCCCGGGCGGCCACTTCTATCTCAACGACCACGCCACGGAAGTCACCCGGGAGCTCACCCAACGCCTCGGCGTACCCGAGGCCATGGCCCCCCTGAGCCCGGAACGGGTGGCTGACGCATGAGGACAGTGTCTGACGGAGATTGACCGAATCGGGACACCGCTCACCGAGCGGTGCGGGCGGCCAGGCTGCTTGTTCTCCCCTCCCCTTGTTCCCCCCTCCTCTTGTTCTCCCCTCCCCAGGACAGCCGTCAGGCGGCATGCGGGCTCATCCGCGCGGGTCAGAGACGCGAATGACCGCATCGCCGCAGGTCACAGGGCTCAGTGGACAACTTCACGTCGTAGGTGCGTGGTCGCGCAGCACACCGGCCAGGGCATTTCAGATCACGTACCGGCCAGCGGGTTCGGCAGCGGCAGGTACCGGGCGTCCGCGCCGTCCGCGCCCGTCCACCTCAGCAGGAGGTTGGTCTTTCCGGGGAGGGTGGGCGCGGTGAGCAGTGCGGCGGCTTCGGGGAGGTCGTGGCGGGCCAGCTCCCGGCGGGCGGCGGGCCAGGGGTCGAAGCCGGGGTGCCGCTCGGCGAGAGCCGCGGCCACCTCGCACAGGTGGTTCACGACCAGGCAGTACACCAGCCGCTCCCACCCGGCCGCGCGCCGCACGTCCGGCAGCAGCTTCACGCCCTCCGCGTCCCGGAACAGCGCCTGCACGGGCGTACCGTCGGCGTCCACGGCGACCAGCGTGTTCTGCAGATGCGCTTCGAGTACGACGCCGTGGTCACCGAAGGCCGCGAGGACGGGCGGGACGACCGCGCCCAGATACCCCTCCCACCAGGCCGTCGGACGCTCGGTGCTGTCGAGCGGGCTGCCCTCGAAGCCCTCCACGAGAGCCGCGGCGAGCAGCGGGGTCGCGCCGGGCAGCACCCGGCCGCGCAGGCCGTCGCGGACCAGGACGGCGAGCTCCTCGAAGGCGAAGTCGGCGGTGCGGTAGCCGCGGTCGCTGAGCCAGGCGGCGGAGCCGGGGCTCTCGGCGAACGCCTTCGCGACCGCTTCATCCGTACGGCGGAGTTTGAGCAGATCGTGGCGCCAGAGCCGGCGGATGTCGTTCGTGATGCGGACGTCCAGGCTGAACTTCAGGAAGAGGTCGCGTTCGGGGACGTACACCGTGCGGATCGCGGCCGTCGGCCAGGCCTCGAAGCCGGTCGTGCCGAGCCGGATCAGACGGCCGTCGTCAAAAGCCTCCGCGCAGCCCACCAGGTCGAGCTGCCAAGGGTGGGCGGGCAGCAGCCGATAGCCCGGCGGGGCCTCGCCGAGTGCGTCGAGAGCCGAGGTGTCGCCCTCCTCGACGAGGCAGTCCTCCCGCAGTCCGAGCAGGACCAGGGGGAAACGGGCATGGGCCTCGGGGGCGTAGGGCAACCAGGCGGCGACCGGGCCGCCGCCGCGGGCCTTGGGAGCGGGGTGGTACGGGTGGCCGGTGACGAGGCACTGCTCGGAGCGCAGATACCGGGCGCCGGGCGCCGCCGCACGCGCGCGTGCCGTGAGCAGCGCGGCGACCGCGTCCCGGCTGTCGATCATCTCGGCGGGCAGTTCGTGGTTGGAGAGGCCGGTGTGCCGGGCCAGTTCCTCGGCGACGAGCTTCACGAGTTCGGTGTGGCCGACGCGTCGCCAGCCGTCCGCCGTGGACACCTCGGGCTCGGCGGGCCGCCGTTCGCCCAGGACGCTCAGCAGTCGCCCGCCGGGGAGCCGGTACACCCGGCGTTCGCCGGTTTCCGGGAGCGCCTCGGCCACCTCGCGCAGCAGGCAGTTGAGCAGCGGTGCCGCCGCGTACGCGTCGGCGCGGCGTGCGACGGCGGTGTCGGTCGGCGGGGGCAGGAGATCCACGCGATCCACTCGTTCTCTACGGTTCATCTGGGGCGATGACGATCAGTATGTCTGCCGTCACCACCCCACCGTGACACCACTCGTACCCGAGGAGTCCGCCCGTGCACCGTCCCTCCGCCGCCGAGGCCCAGTTCGCCGAGGAGCTGGGCGTCGTTCGTCCCGACCTCGCGGCGCGGTACACGGCCGAACTGCCCGGCGCTCGGGCGGCCGTGCTGACCCGGCTGTGGCGTGGGCTCGCGTACGAGCCGCTGCCCTGGGTCACCGGGCGGGAGGCGGGCCGGGAAGGGCTCACCCTGCGCCTTTCGGACGGCCGCCGGCTGCACGGCCCGCACCCGGACCCGTTCGCCACGGCCGCCTATGTCACCGTCGTACGGCTCGACGAGGTCGCCCACGACGATCCGGCACGTCTGACGACCCACCTCGGTGTACCGCACGGCGCGGACTTCGCCGCCGAACTCGCCGACAGCGTCACGTCGTTGGCGTTGTCGAGGGCAGGTCAGGCAACGCGCGTGGAGAACTGGCCGGTGCACGACTGGGAGTGGGAGCAGCGGGTCGTGGACGGGCATCCCTACCATCCCAACTGCCGTTCCCGGCCCGGCTTCTCGGTGGCCGAGCAGCTGGCCTACGGGCCCGAGCACCGGCCACTGGTACGGCTGGGGCTCGTGCCGGTACCGGTCGGCGAGTGCCTGGTGACCGGTACCTGGCCGACGGAACTGCGGGACGGGGAGCGGCTGTTGCTGCCCGTGCATCCGTGGCAGGCGGAACATGTGCTGAAGCGGACGGTCACCGAGGGCCTCGACGCGCACCCGCTGATGTCCCTGCGCACCCTCGCCCTCACCGAGGGACCGCAGCACGTCAAGACCGCGCTGAGCGCCCGGCTGACGTCCTCGGTGCGGGACATCTCCGGCTACTCGATCAGCGTGTCCGCGACCCTCTCCGCGTTCGCGCAGACCCTGTCGGAACGCATGGACGGCCTGCTGCACTTCACCCGGACACTGGCAGCCGCGACGGCCGGCTCACCCGATCTCGCGGCGGTGTTGCGGGAGTCGCCCCAGGCCTACGGCGACCGGGTACTGCCCGTGGCGGCGCTCGCCACCACCGAACTGCCCGACGACCCCGTTTGGTTGGCCGAGTTCGCCCGGCTGACCCTCACGGCCGGACTGCGTCTGCTGGACCTCGGGGTCGCCCTTGAGGCACATGGGCAGAATTTCCTCGTCGTCCTGTCCGAGTCGGACGCGCCGGTGCGCCTGGTGTACCGGGACCTCGCCGACATCCGGATCAGCCCCGCGCGGCTGGCCCGGCACGGCATCCCCGTCCCCGCCCTGTCGGGACGGGTCGTCACGGACGACGAAACCACCCTGCGGCGCAAGCTGTTCGGCTCCCTGGTGGCCGGGGCGCTCGCGGGTACGGCGGGTTCGGCGACGGCGTTGCGCGGGGCGCTGGAGACGGCCGTACGGGATCTGCCGCGCACCCCGGATCTGGCCGCGCTGCTCGAAGAGCCGTTGCCCGCCAAGGCGTTGACGCTGATGCGGCTGTCGCCGGGGACTGCGGGCGACCAGTGGACGCGGCTGCCCAACCCGCTCGTTTTGGAGCCCGGCGCACCTGATCAATAGGATCCGGCGATGATCACAAGAAAACGGCTGGCGGCGGGAGTCAGCGCCCTGCTCGTCGCCCTGACGGCCGGGGTGGCCTTCCCGGCCGCGGCGGTCGCCGGTGAACCCACCGGCCAGGCCGCGCCCCAGGTCGACCTCGTCCTCGATGTGAGCGGTTCCATGCGGACCGCGGACATCGACGGCGGCACCCGGATGGCGGCGGCGAAGCAGGCCTTCAACGAGGTCCTCGACGCGACCCCGGAGGAGGTTCAGCTCGGCATCCGGACCCTGGGCGCCGACTATCCGGGCGACGACCGGAAGACGGGCTGCAAGGACACCGCGCAGCTCTACCCGGTCAGCACCCTGGACCGCACCGAGGCCAAGACCGCGGTGGCGACCCTCTCCCCCACCGGCTGGACCCCGATCGGCCCCGCGCTGCTCAAGGCGGCCGACGACTTCACCGCCGGCGACGGCTCCAAGCGGATCGTGCTGATCACCGACGGGGAGGACACCTGCGCCCCGCTGGACCCGTGCGAGGTGGCCCGCGAGATCGCCGCCAAGGGCGTCGACCTGACCATCGACACCCTCGGTCTGGTCCCGAACACCAAGATGAGCAAGCAGCTGAGCTGCATCGCCGAGGCGACCGGCGGCACCTACACCTCGGTCGAGCACACCGACGAACTCACCGACAAGGTCAATCAGTTGGTGGACCGGGCGGCCGACCCGGTGGTCACGCCGGTGGCCACCCAGGGCGCCGACACCTGCGCCGCGGCACCGACCCTGAAGTCCGGGCTGTACACCGACCGCGAGGAGTTCACCCAGCAGCGCTGGTACCGGGTGGACGTCAAGCCGGGCCAGGAGCTGCGCACTTCGGTGAGCGTGGCGGCCGACCGGGCGGTGAACCCGTCGTACGGGGTGCTGCTGCGGGCGGTGACCGTGCACGGCCGGGAGATCGTGCGCGGCGAGGCCGCGGGCAACGGCCGTACCGATGTGATCTCGACGGGGTTCAGGTACCCGAAGGTGGAAAGCGACTCCGGCGACGACGAGGACGCGGCGGCCGAGACCGTGTGCGTCCAGGTCACCAACTCCTTCTCGGCGGCCTCCGGGGTGAAGACCTCTCCGGGTCTGCCGCTTGAGCTGACGGTCGACGTCGTGGACGGGCCGTCGAAGGCGAGCGATGTGGCCTCCTTCGGCCTCGGGCGCGGCTGGTGGCTGCTCGGCGCGCTGATCCTGGCCGGCTTCGTCGCCGGTCTGCTGTGGGGCTGGCTGTCGCGCTGGCGGGTCGCGGTCTGGAGGACCAACTGATGCGGATCACACGTGTGTTGGGCGCCGCGGCGCTGATGCTCGGCCTCGCGGTCACACCGGCGGCGGCCGACTCCACGCCCTCACCCACGGATTCGGCCTCGACGGAGGGTGACGCGCCCACCCTGGCGGGCACGTCGTTCCGTGCGGCGACGGAGGTCGAGCAGGGGCAGACGGCCACGGCGAGCGGCTCCACGGGCGACTACCTGTACTGGTCGTTCCCCGCGGACGCCGGCCAGCGCCCCACCGTCAAGACCACGGTGAAACTGCCCGAGTCCCACGCCGCGCAGACCTGGCAGATCGACGTGTACGACGGGCTGCGGCGCCGCCAGTCCTGCCAGTACGGCGCGCAGACGCGTACCGCCGCGGCGGACGGCTCCTCGGTCGAGCTGGCCTGCACCCTGCGCACGGTCCGCGCCTGGTCGGAGACCTGGGCCAACGACCCGCTGCCGGGCACGTACTACGTCCGGCTCACGGTCGTCGGCCTCACCACCGCCGACCTGGGCCTGCCGGTCAGCACCGAGATGCGCGTCGAGTCCAAGGACATCGGCGGCTCGGCCGCGGTGGACGGCTCGCTGGCCGAGCCGCTGGTGCCGGGGATCGCGGTGAAGTCCGAGGCGGAGGACGACAGTTCGGAGCAGTCCTCGTCCGCGGTGCTGTCCGCGATCGAGCCCGAGGACGGGTGGTCCTCCGGCTGGTGGTCCGACCGGTGGGTGTGGACCGCGGTGGGCGGTGCGCTGGCCGCGCTGGCGGGTGTCGGCGGGTACACGCTGACCCGCGGGTCGGGACGGCCGACCCGGGTGCCGACCGGAAGCTGATACTCCATCAAGAAGGCCCGCTCCGGCGGGCCTTCTTCGTTCACGCCTCCCGCAGCGCCTTGGCGATCGCACCGTCCCCGGTCACCTCGACCCGCCCGTCCCGCACCACGTCCGCCAGGCTCAACTCCCCCCGGCCGAGCGCCCCGCAGGTCTCGGCGTCCAGGACGAGCCGGGCATCGGGCTCCCCGGGGGCGGGCCCGTCGCCGTACGCCGGACCGTCCTGCGAGCCGACGTACAGGTGGAAGTCCCCCTCCTCAAGGCGTACTTCGACGAGCCCCTCGCCCTCCAGCGAGCGCAGCAGAGGCAGGGCGAACCAGTGCGCGCGTACGGCGTCGGTGGGCCGGCGTTCGCCGAGTTCGGGTCCGCCCCAGGTACCGAGGGCCTGGAGCACGGGCAGCAACTCGCGTCCCCGTGCGGTGAGTTCGTACACGTAGGCCGCGCCGGGCGGGGGCAGCCTGCGTCGGGTGGTCAGGCCGTCGCGCTCCATGTCCTTCAGCCGTGAGGCGAGTACGTCCGTGCTGACGCCCGGCAGGTCGGCGTGCAGGTCCGTGTAGCGGCGCGGCCCTGAGAGCAGTTCCCGGACGATCAGCAGGGTCCAGCGGTCGCCCACGACGTCGAGGGCACGGGCCGCGGAACAGTACTGGTCGTAGCTTCGGCGAGGTGACATGCGACGCAGTCTAGACATGTCGTTGGACTTTCCAAGCTCCTACTTGGTAAAACCAAGCAACACAGGAATCCGGAGAGGCGGCAGCGCATGGAGTTCCGGCAGTCGAGCAAGCTCAGCGAGGTCTGTTACGAGATCCGCGGCCCGGTGATCGAGCACGCCAACGCGCTGGAGGAGGCGGGCCACAGCGTCCTGCGCCTCAACACCGGCAACCCCGCGCTGTTCGGCTTCGAGGCACCGGAGGAGATCCTCCAGGACATGATCCGGATGCTCCCCCAGGCGCACGGCTACACCGACTCCCGGGGCATCCTCTCCGCCCGCCGCGCGGTCGCCCAGCGCTACCAGACCCTGGGCCTGGAGGTCGGCGTCGACGACGTCTTCCTCGGCAACGGCGTCTCCGAGCTGGTCTCCATGGCCGTACAGGCGCTCCTCGAGGACGGCGACGAAGTCCTCATCCCCGCCCCGGACTTCCCGCTGTGGACGGCGGTCACCACCCTCGCCGGCGGCAAGGCGGTCCACTACCTCTGCGACGAACAGGCCGACTGGTACCCGGACCTGGACGACATGGCGTCGAAGATCACGGACCGCACCAAGGCCGTCGTCATCATCAACCCGAACAACCCCACCGGCGCGGTCTATCCGAGGGAGATCATCGAGGGCATCCTCGATCTCGCCCGCCGGCACGGCCTCATGGTCTTCGCCGACGAGATCTACGACCAGATCCTGTACGACGACGCCGTGCACCACTCGGCCGCCGCGCTCGCACCCGACCTGGTCGTGCTGACCTTCTGCGGTCTGTCGAAGACGTACCGCGTGGCCGGCTTCCGCTCGGGCTGGCTGGTGGTCACCGGGCCGAGGCAGCACGCGAGGAACTACCTGGAGGGCCTGACCATGCTGGCCTCCATGCGGCTGTGCGCCAACGCGCCCGCGCAGTACGCCATCCAGGCCGCGCTCGGCGGCCGACAGTCCATCCGCGAGCTGACCATGCCGGGCGGGCGTCTGCACGAACAGCGCACGGTGGCCTGGGAGAAGCTCAACGAGATCCCGGGTGTGTCGTGTGTGAAGCCGAAGGGCTCGCTGTACGCGTTCCCGCGTCTCGACCCCAAGGTCCACAAGATCCACGACGACGAGAAGTTCGTCCTGGACCTGCTGCTGAGGGAGAAGATCCAGGTCGTCCAGGGCACCGGCTTCAACTGGCCGACGCCGGACCACTTCCGCATCCTGACCCTGCCCCACGCGGAGGACCTGGAGGCGGCGATCGGGCGGATCGGGCGGTTCCTGAGCGGGTATCGGCAGTAGCTGGTGGTGTTGATGGGATTCACGGTCGGTGAGAGCGGGGATGCCATAGAGTGCGGCCACTGATCGGGGGGTCGGGGGATGGGGGGTCCCGGGTGTTCTTGTCTCGTCTGCGCACCTCAGGTACGCCGTCGGCCTTGCGCGGCCGTGTCGCGCTCCTGGCTCTGCTCGTGGTTCTCGCGGGGAGCCCGTGGGTGCAGCGGCCACTCTCGGATTTCTACGAGCGGAAGTTCTACATAGAGGCCTCCGACAGCAAGACTCTGCGCTGGCTCGTCGAGGCCGCGTTCCTGCCCCGCTGGGAGGTGTCCGCCGAACGGTACGGCAGCACGTCCTCGCTGGTCGTGAACGACCTCGCCGTCCTGGTGCTGCTCGTGGCGCTCGCCCTCTTCGCGCGGCGGATGTCGGCCCGCGGCACGTCGAACTGGCCCCGCTGCCTCGTCGCGGGGGTGCTGGCTGCGGCGCTGGCCAACCTGGCGTGGTGGGCCATGCACAAGGCCTTCGTCGACGACGTGCCGCTGGCACCGACCGGCACGCTGGTCGAGGACCTGCTGCGCAGCGCCCTCATCTTCGGCCTGGCGGTCGGCGCGCTGCTCGCGCTGGTGACCGCCGGTCTGCCGGGAACAGGCACCAAACGCTCCGTCGGCGCCGGGGCGGCGCCGCTCCGCCGCTGGAGAGAGGGAGGGCTCGGCATGACGACCGCGCCGGTCCATATGCCGGTCGGGAGCGCGCCGGGTGACGTCACCCGGTATCTGTGCGCCGCGGCCTACGTGGACGAGGGATTCGCCGACCGGGTGGTGGAGGACGTCCTGGCCGACGAGGCGGGCGCCGTGGCGGCCTCGCCCGGCGTCGACCTGGTGACCGTGGCCCGCCACTGTCTGACGGCCCAGGAGATGCGGCACCGCCGCGATCAGCGGCTGACCGCGGCCTACACCGTCGTGGCGGTGTTCGCGCCCCTGTGGCTGGTGTTCGTCACCGTGCTCCTGTCGGCCACCCGTCAGGCGAACGGCCGGCCGAGCCTGGCCACCCGCGGCCGGCACCAGCCCGAGGGCAGAGTGCTGGTGGGCACCGCGATCGCGGCCGGCGTCGTCGTGCTCTTCGCCTTCCTCTTCGGTGCCGCCCTCTCGTACCTGCCCACCCCCGGCTTCGTGAGCTGGCTGCTGGGCTCCTACCTGGGCGGAGTACCGGCCGTGCTGCTGTCCATCGGCGCCGTGGCGGCCGCGTACGCCACGGTCGTACGCCATGATCTCGACGTCGACCGGCTGCTGCGCACGACCATGACGCGCGAGGCGTTCCCGCGGCAGCCCCGCCCCACCGTGCCGCGGCGGCGGTGGATGGCCGAGCGGCTGACGGCGCTCCGGGAGGCCCAGGAAGGCAACGTCACGGTGTACAGCGGGTACACGCCCTTCCTCGGCTATGCGCCGGCCGCCTCGCAGTGGTCGCTCGCCGTGCCGCTGCTGCCCGCCGACGACCCCGTGGGCCGGACCGCGCGTCCCGCCGTGCCGGAGGCGTTCACCGTCACCGAGCTCGTCGACCACGTACGCGCGCGACTCCGGGCGGCCGCCACCCGCGGCACGGCCGATGGGGCCGCGGTGGACGGCGCGGAGGCCCTTGGGCCACTCGTCATCGAGGACCGGGTCTTCGCGAGCGGCACGAGCATCGGCGACGACGAGCGGTTCATCAGGACCACGAGCCTTGCTCCCGCCTCGCGGCTGTCGGCCGACGAGGTCGAGCGGATCATGGAGCGTCCCACCGGGGCGGTCCGCCACTGTCTGGCGGTCCATGTGCCGCTGTGGGGCGGGGACGTCGTGCCGAGCGTGTTCCTGCACTTCTCGACCGCGGGCACCACGCTCCATCTGCACTGCAGCAACCATGTGCTCGGCCCGGTGCGGGCCGAGTACCACGTCGTGGACCGGCTGCGCGGCCCCCTCTCCCCCGGCGCGCGGCGCGGGCTGCTCCTCGACGCCGTCCCGCGCACCGGCGGCGCCTTCCATGCCGCCCCGTTCCGGGCGCTGCGCCAGGCCCGCTTCGAGGAACGGCACAACAGACGGATGTCCGACGAGCTGAAGGCCCTGGAGCAGGACCCGGTCTACGACTTCGGCGCCCGGCTGAGCGTGCGGGAGCTCGCGGTGAGCCCGAACTACCACAACTACTTCCAGGTCGTGGACGCCGCGCGGATCACCTCCCTGGTGGAGCGCCACACCCTTGCCGCGATCCGCGAGTTCCTCGACGCGCGCGGCTACGACACCACCGACTTCCGCGCCCAGCAGCAGACGATCCTCAACCAGGGGCTCATCCAGCAGGGCGGCACGAGCATCATCGGCAACCAGGCGATCGGCTCGGGCGCGACCGCCACGCAGCACGTCCCGCGGCAGCCCGGCGCGACCACCCCGAGCGCCGCCGGTGGCGCCGCCAAGTAGGAGGCCTCATGAGCGACGACAGACGACAGGACCCTCCGGTCAACAACGGCCTCATGATCAGCGGAGGCACCCACTACGTGGGCAACCAGGCCATCGGCGATCACGCCCAGGCGTTCTCCGGCTCGGTCTCCTTCCCGCCGCAGGACGCCGAGCGTACGGCCGAACTCCTCGCGCTGGTCGAGCGGTTGCTGGCGGAGCACCGCGCGGCGCTGGCCGACCCCGAGGCCACCACCAGGGAGTTGCGTCGCCTGCGCGAGGAGCTCGACGAGGCCGAACCACAGCCCACGGTCCTGCGGCGGGCCCTCGACCGGCTCAACGAGTTCGTCCAGCCGGTGACCCCGCTCGTCGTCGCGGTGGGGCAGCTCGCGCAGTCGGTGCAGGGGTTGCCGGGGATCTGACCCCGCACGGTCTGCGCGTCGGGGCCGTCAGGGGCGTCGGGTCGTCAGGGGCGTCGGGGGCGGAGCCGTCCGGCCCAGTCCGCCCTGCGGGCCCGCCGAAGGCTGTGGCACGGTGCTGCAAGGCGAGCGGGAGGGCGCGCGCATGGGTGATCTCTTTCTGGTACGGCACGGAGAGACCGAGTGGTCGCGGTCCGGGCGGCACACCGGCTGGACGGACGTACCGCTGACCGAGCGCGGGCGGGAGGAGGCGCGTCGGCTGGTGCCGTTGATCCGCTCGCACCGGATCGGGGCCGCCTTCGTGAGCCCGCTCCAGCGGGCCCGGGAGACCGCTGAGCTCATCGGGCTGCACGACCTGCGGGTCGACGTCGATCTGCGGGAGTGGGACTACGGCGGCTACGAGGGCGTCACGACCGTGGAGATCCAGCGGGAGCGGCCGGGCTGGTTCCTGTTCTCGGACGGGGTGGCGCCCGGTCCGCCCGACCACCCCGGCGAGAGCCCGGAGCAGGTCGGGGAGCGGGCCGACCGTGTGCTGGCCAAGGTGGACGCGGCGCACGCGAACACCGAGGGGTGTGTGGTGCTGGTGGCGCACGGCCACTTCCTACGGGTGCTCACCGCCCGTCGGCTGGGGCTGCCGCCGTCGGCCGGGGCGCTGTTCCAGCTGGCGACGGGGACGGTGTGCCGGCTGGGGACGGAGCATGGGCGGCCGGTGATCGCGGGGTGGAATGTCAGACCCGGGTCGTAGTCTTCGAATGGGCTGATCGCGGGAGCGTCTCGGCCCTTCGACCAGGCCGCTTTCCGGGGAGGTGCCCGCCATGACCCGTCCGCCCACCGCCGCGCAGCGCCGCGTCATCGACGCCGCCGATCCCGTCACCGGCCGGCTGAAGGGCACCGGGGCTCAGCTCGACGCGCTGGTCAGGCGAGGGCTCGCCTTCCGGCATCCGCGGCCACCGCACGACCACTTCCTGACACCTGCCGGGCACCGCATACGGGAGACGGTAGAGGAGGCGCCCGAGCAGGCCGCCGTCGCTCCGGCCACCGGTGTGTTCGCCGCGCACATCGGCGGCACGGAAGAGCCCGCGGACAGCGGTCCGGCCCGGGTGCGGGAGGTGCACAGTGCCTGGCAGGGGCTGCTGGAGCTGCGCCGGATGACCAGTCCC
>NZ_JBJDQL010000071.1:0-26893 GCF_044903305.1 Streptomyces sp. NPDC019531
CGCGCCGAACGCGAGCAGGGCATCACCATCGACGTCGCCTACCGCTACTTCGCCACCCCCAAGCGCCGCTTCATCCTCGCCGACACCCCCGGCCATGTGCAGTACACCCGCAACATGGTCACCGGCGCCTCCACCGCCGAGCTGGCCATCATCCTGGTCGACGTCCGCAACGGCGTGGTCGAGCAGACCCGACGCCATGCGGCCGTGGCCGGCCTGCTCCGCGTCCCGAACGTGGTCCTCGCCGTCAACAAGATGGACCTCGTCGGGTACGAGGAGAAGGAGTTCGAGCGGATCGTCGAGGACTTCGCGGGCCACGCCGCCGAGTTGGACCTGCCCGGCTTCACCCCGATCCCGGTGTCGGCGCTGGTCGGCGACAACGTCGTGGACCGCTCGACCCGCATGGACTGGTACCGGGGGCCCGCGCTCCTGGAGTTCCTGGAGAACGTCCCGGTCGGTGGCGAGGCCACCGACGCCCCGGCCCGCTTCCCGGTCCAGTACGTCATCCGGGACTGCGAAGTCCGCCATTACGCGGGCCAGTTGGTGTCCGGTGCACTGAAGGTGGGCGACCGGGTCACCGTCCATCCGTCCGGCGAGACCTCCGTGATCACCGGCATCGACGTGCTCGGCTCCGCCGAAGAGGTCGCGCAGGCACCGCAGTCGATCAGCGTGCGACTCGCCGACCAGCGGGACGTGTCACGCGGCGACATGATCACCACGGGGATCGACGTCCCGGCGCTCACCCGGGACGTCCGGGCGTCCGTCTGCCATCTGGCCGACCGCCCGCTGAAGGTCGGCGACCGCGTCCTGGTCCGGCACACCACCCGGACCGTGAAGGCGATTGTCCAGGACCTCGCGGGAGCGGGCGAGTTGACCGCCAACGACCTTGGCCGGATCACCCTGCGCACCGCCGATCCGCTCGCCCTGGACGACTACGCGGTCTCCCGGCGCACCGGCGCGTTCATCCTGATCGACCCGGCGGACGGGTCGACGCTGACCGCGGGAATGGTCGAGCTGCCGTAGATCCGGACCGCGAGCGCCCTCAAGTCCCCAGTTTCAGACGGGGCTTGGGGGCGTCGGTGCGTCCGGTCTGCGGGCGGCGGCTGCCCGCGCGGTACGGGTCCGGCCAGACGACGCCGGGACCGTCGTAGCCCTGCTCGGCGGCCGCGTGAAGTGTCCAGTGCGGATCGTAGAGGTGCGGGCGGGCCAGTGCGCAAAGGTCCGTACGACCGGCCAGGATCAGCGAGTTGACGTCGTCCCAGGAGGAGATCGCACCGACCGCGATCACCGGGACGCCGGTCTCGTGACGGATCCGGTCGGCATACGGCGTCTGGTACGACCGCCCGTACTCCGGGTGCTCCTCGGCCACGACCTGTCCGGTCGACACGTCGATCGCGTCGGCGCCGTGCGCGGCGAAGGCGCGGGCGATCCCGACGGCGTCCTCGACCGTGTTCCCGCCCTCGGCCCAGTCGGTGGCGGAGATACGGACGGTCATGGGCAGTTCCCGCGGCCACACTCCCCTGATGGCGTCGAAGACTTCCAGGGGGAAACGGAGGCGCTCGGCGAGGGAGCCGCCGTAGCCGTCCGTGCGCCGGTTGGTCAGCGGGGAGAGGAAGCCGGAGAGCAGGTAGCCGTGGGCGCAGTGCAGTTCGAGAAGGTCGAAACCGGCGCGGGCGGCACGCCAGGCGGCTGCCGTGAACTGCTCGCGGATGTCGTTGAGTTGGGCACGGCTGAGCTCGCACGGGGTCTGGTTGACGGGCTTGTACGGGATCGGGGACGGCGCCACGACGGGCCAGTTGCCGTCCGGCAGCGGTTCGTCGATGCCCTCCCACATCAGCTTGGTCGAGCCCTTGCGGCCGCTGTGGCCCAGCTGCACACCGATCGCGGTGCCCGGCGACCGCGCGTGCACGAAGTCGGTGATCCGCTTCCAGGCCTCGGCCTGTCCGCCGTTGTAGAGGCCGGTGCAGCCGGGTGTGATCCGGCCCTCGGGCGAGACGCACACCATCTCGGTCATCACCAGCCCGGCGCCGCCGAGGGCCCGGGCGCCCAGGTGGACCAGGTGGAAGTCGCCGGGGATGCCGTCGGTGGCGGAGTACATGTCCATCGGCGACACCACGACCCGGTTGCGCAGGGTCAGGTCCCGCAGCCGGAACGGGGTGAACATCGGGGGCGTACCCGGCTCGCAGCCGAACTCGCGCTCCACGCTGCCGGTGAAGTGGGCGTCACGCAGACGCAGGTTGTCGTGGGTGACCCGGCGGCTGCGGGTGAGCAGGTTGAAGGCGAACTGGCGCGGCGGCTGGTCGAGGTACAGGCCGATGTTCTCGAACCACTCCAGGCTGGCGCGGGCGGCGCGCTGTGTGGAGGCGACGACGGGTTTGCGCTCCGCTTCGTAGGCCGCCAACGCCGCCTGCAGGTCCGGCTGTTCCTCCAGACAGGCCGCCAGGGCGAGGGCGTCCTCAACGGCGAGCTTGGTGCCGGAGCCGATGGAGAAGTGGGCGGTGTGGGCGGCGTCGCCGAGCAGGACGGTGTTGCCGTGCGACCAGTGTTCGTTGACCACGGTGCGGAAGGTGGTCCAGGTGGACTTGTTGGAGCGCAGAGGGCGGCCGTGGAGTGCTTCCGCGAAGATCTTGGCGCAGCTCTCCGTCGACTCCTGCGGGGTGACGCCGTCGAACCCCGCGGCCCTCCAGACCTCCTCGCGCATCTCGATGATCACGGTCGACGCGTCGGGGGCGTAGGGGTAGCCATGGAGCTGCATGACGCCGTGTTCGGTCTCGGCGATCTCGAACCGGAAGGCGTCGAAGGCGAAGTCGGCGGCGAGCCAGATGTAGCGGCAGTGGTGTGAGGTCACATGGGGCCGGAACACATGGGTGAGGGCCTGGCGTGTGGTGCTGTTGACCCCGTCCGCGGCGATGACCAGGTCGTGGGTCCGGTGCAGGTCGGGGGGTGCCTCGGTGCGGAAGCGGAGGTCCACGCCGAGGGTGCGGCAGCGGTCGTGGAGGATCTCCAGGAGACGTTTCCTGCCGAGGGCGGCGAAGCCGTGGCCTCCGGAGGTGTGGCGGGTGCCTCGGTGGACGATGTCTATGTCGTCCCAGCGGGTGAAGTCGTGCTGGAGGGCCTCGTAGACCTCGGGGTCCGCGTGTTCTATGCCGCCGAGGGTCTCGTCGGAGAGGACCACGCCGAAGCCGAAGGTGTCGTCGGGGGCGTTGCGTTCCCAGACGGTGACGTCTCTGCGCGGGTCCAGGCGTTTGAGCAGGGCGGCCGCGTAGAGCCCGCCGGGGCCGCCGCCGATGATCGCCACGCGTAGGGGGTGGCTGGTCTCGTGTGGCGACTGCGGGTGAGTGGGGGCTTGTCGCGCCCGCGCGGCGGTAGCCGCACATTCAACACAGCCCCGCGCCCCTGTAGGCCGGGACACTTACCGCCCCTTCCATTTCGGCGGCCTCTTCTCCGTGAACGCCGTGTGGAACTCCCGGTAGTCCTCGCCGTGCATCAGCAGGGCCTGGGTCGAGGCGTCCAGTTCCACCGAAGCCGCGAGCGGCATGTCCAGCTCCGCCGTCAGCAGCGCCTTCGTCTGGGCGTACGCCAGGGCCGGGCCCTCGGCCAGGCGGCGGGCGAGGGCCGCGGCGGCCTTGTCGGCGCCGCCCTCGTCCGTCAACTCGCTGATCAGGCCGATCCGTTCGGCCTCCGGTGCCCGTACCGGTTCGCCCAGCATCAGTAGCCGGGTCGCGTGTCCGAGCCCCACCACCCTCGGCAGCAGATAGGCCGCGCCCATGTCTCCGCCGGACAGTCCGACGCGGGTGAACAGGAACGCGAAGCGGGCCGACGGGTCGGCTACCCGGAAGTCGGCGGCCAGCGCCAGCACCGCCCCTGCCCCCGCCGCCACTCCGTGCACGGCCGCGATCACGGGGAACGGACACTCCCGTACGGCACGCACCACCTGGCCCGTCATCCGGTTGAAGTCGAGGAGCTGGGCGGTGTCCATGGCGAGGGTCGCGCCGATGATCTCGTCGACGTCACCGCCGGAGCAGAATCCACGGCCCTCGCCGGCCAGGACCAGGGCGCGCACGGAACGCTCCCGGGACAGCTCGGCGAGCAGATCACGCAGGTCGGCGTAGGCGCCGAAGGTGAGCGCGTTGAGTTTCTCGGGGCGGGCGAGGGTGACGGTGGCGACGCCGTCGGTGAGGTCGACGCGCAGGTGCTGCCAGTCGGAGGTGCGGGCGGCGGAGCCGGTGAAGGGGCTCATGATCGTGCGGCCTCCTCGTGCTCGGGCGAAGTGCGAGGTTCGAGGACCGGGGTGTGAGCTGTGCTCTACCCCTCGAAACTATCACCCATCTTTGACTGTCGTCACGAGTGCGCGATAGAGGCATGCAGATCTGACCTGGACCCGTCACAGGCGTCACGGCTCGTCGACAGACCGGCAACGGCGGGATCAGCACCGGGAGGCAAGCCGTTGCTACGGGTAAGCCGCCTGCCAACGGGGCCGAAGGTCCCGTACGGCTCCCGCCGGAGGCCTCTGCCGACGGCGCCGTACCATTCATACGGTTGAAAGCAGGACAGCCTGCTCATGAACGGACCCGCCTTGCAAGATCGCCCCTCAGCCTCCGCCTCCTGGCGCATCGCGCTGCCGCATTCCGCCGCGGCCGTGCCCGTTGCACGCGCTCTGGTCCGCACCGCGCTGGCCGAGCTGGAGCACGGGGCGGACAGGGACACCGCGGAGCTGCTGACGGCCGAGCTGGTGGCGAACGCCGTGGAGCACACGGCCGGCGACACCCCCATAGAGCTCGTGGTCGAGCTGCTCCCCACGGGCTGCCAGGTAGAGGTGCACGACCCGGACCCGGCACCTCCGGGCCATCTGACCCAGCCGGAGGCCAAGGCCCCGGACCCCTGGCAGGAACACGGCCGCGGCCTGCTGCTGATCCGCGCCCTCAGCTCCTCGTGCGGCCACCGGCCGACCGAGACCGGCAAGGCGGTGTGGTTCCGTCTGCCGGTGGTGCCGTCTCAATGGCACCCCGCGTGACAAGGCCCACCTAGGGGCGAGGGGAACTGCGCGACAAGCCCCCACTCAGCCGCAGCCGACGACGAGCCGCCCTACGCCAACGTCGCCACCAGTACGGCCTTGATCGTGTGCAACCGGTTCTCGGCCTCGTCGAACACCACCGAGTGCCCGGACTCGAACACCTCGTCCGTGACCTCCAGGGACTCAAGACCGTGGCTCTCGAAGATCTCCTGCCCCACCTTGGTACCGAGGTCGTGGAAGGCCGGCAGACAGTGCAGGAACCCGACCTCGGGATTTCCCGTGGCCCGCAGCACATCCATCGTCACCGCGTACGGCGCCAGCGCGGCGATCCGCTCGTCCCAGACCTCCTTGGGCTCCCCCATGGACACCCAGACGTCGGTCGCGACGAAGTCCGCCCCCAGGACCCCCTCCTCCAGCGACTCGGTGAGAGTGATCCGCGCCCCGCTGTCCACGGCGAGCGTTCGCGCCCGCTCGACGACGTCCTGCGCGGGCCAGTAGGTCTTCGGGGCGACGATCCGCACGTCCATACCGAGCAGCGCACCGGTGATCAGATAGGAGTTGCCCATGTTGAACCGCGCGTCACCGAGGTAGGCGAAGGCGATCTCCCGGACCGGCTTCGTGGTGTGCTCGGTCATCGTCAGCACGTCGGCGAGCATCTGGGTGGGGTGCCAGTCGTCGGTGAGTCCGTTGTAGACCGGGACACCGGCGTACGCGGCCAGCTCCTCGACCTTCTGCTGGCTGTCCCCGCGGTACTCGATCCCGTCGTACATACGACCGAGCACGCGCGCGGTGTCCCGTACGGACTCCTTGTGCCCGATCTGCGAGCCGGACGGGTCCAGGTACGTCGTCGAGGCACCCTGGTCCGCCGCGGCGACCTCGAACGCGCAGCGTGTGCGCGTCGAGGTCTTCTCGAAGATCAGCGCGATGTTCTTCCCGCTCAGGTGTCGTGTCTCGGTCCCGGCCTTCTTCGCGGCCTTCAGCTCGGCGGCCAGCGCGACCAGGCCGAGGAACTCCTCCGCCGTGAAGTCGAGCTCCTTGAGGAAGTGGCGCCCGGCGAGGGCGGTGGGGACTGTCGCCATGGGGGCGCTCCAGAGGGACGAGAACAGGACGCTGGAAGTCTATACGATATTCAGCATTTCTATACAGCCTCCCTCTCCACCGGACAGCTCATACAGCGCGGCCCGCCCCTCCCCCGCCCCAGCTCGCTGCCCGGGATCTCGATGACCTCGATGCCCTGCTTGCGCAGGTGAGTGTTGGTGGTGGCGTTGCGCTCGTAGGCGACGACGACACCCGGTTCGACCGCGAGGACGTTGCAGCCGTCGTCCCACTGCTCGCGCTCGGCCGCGTGCACGTCCTGGGTCGCAGTCAGGACCCGGATCGCATCGAGCCCCAGCGCGGCGGCGATCGCGCGGTGCATGTGCTCCGGCGGGTGGTCGGTGACCTTGAGTTCCTTGTCGTCGACGCCCGGTTCGATGGTGTAGGAGCGGAGCATGCCGAGCCCGGCGTACTGGGTGAAGGTGTCGCCGTCGACCATCGTCATCACGGTGTCGAGATGCATGAAGGCGCGCCGCTTCGGCATGTCGAGGGCCACGATCGTCTGCGCGGAACCCTCGGCGAAGAGCTTGTGCGCGAGCATCTCGACAGCCTGGGGCGTGGTCCGTTCGCTCATGCCGATGAGGACGGCGCCGTTGCCGATGACGAGGACGTCCCCGCCCTCGATGGTGGACGGGTAGTCGGCCTGCCCCTCGGACCAGATGTGGAACGTTTCGTCACGGAAGAGCGGGTGGTGGCGGTAGATCGCCTCGAAGTGGACCGTCTCACGCTGCCGGGCCGGCCAGCGCATGGCGTTGACGGAGACCCCGTCGTAGATCCAGGCCGAGGTGTCACGGGTGAAGAGGTGGTTGGGCAGGGGGGCGAGGAGGAAGTCGTCGAGCTCCATGACATGGAAGCGCACGGACGTCGGCTCCGGGTGCGCGTCCAGGTACTCCCGCTTGGTCATCCCGCCGACGAGCGCCTCGGCCAGCTCGGCGGCGGGCAGCGTCTCGAAGGAGGCCCGGAGGTGGTCGGTGGCCAGCGGGCCGTACTCCTTCTCGTCGAAGACGCGGTCCAGGACGAGGGACCGGGCCGCCGGGATCTCCAGGGCCTCGGTGAGCAGGTCGCCGAAGAGGTGGACGGCGACACCGCGATCGCGCAGCACGTCGGCGAACCCGTCGTGCTCGGCGCGCGCCCGGCGCACCCACAGCACGTCATCGAAGAGCAGTGCGTCCTTGTTGCTGGGGGTGAGCCTTTTGAGCTCGAGATCCGGCCGGTGCAGGATGACGCGGCGCAGCCGCCCGGCCTCGGAGTCGACATGGAATCCCATGCCTCCATCCTGACCAACGGGAAGCGTGTTGACCCCTCCGTCCGGCCGGGTTTCTTCTTCTCGTCCTCTTGACGATAAACAGCCGGAACGGTTATCGTCTGACAGACGAAAAGAGGGGGCTCGATGGCCGACATCACCCGGCGCCTCGGCTGGCGCCATCTGCGCGGCGCACCCACGGCGCACATCCGGCACCACCGCGGCGGCACACTGCTGCACGACGGTCCCGGACTCAGCTTCTGGTACCGCGCACTGACCGCAGCGCTCTCCGAAGTGCCGGTCGACGACCGCGAGTTGGCCATGACGTTCCACGCCCGTACGTCCGACTTCCAGGACGTGGCGGTCCAGGCGACGGTCACCTACCGGATCGGCGACCCGGCCCTCGCCGCCGCGCGCCTGGACTTCTCGATCGACCCGGACACCGGAGTGTGGCGGGGCGCGCCGCTGGAGCAACTGGGCACGCTGCTCACGGAGACGGCCCAGCAGCACGCGCTCGACGTACTGGCCCGCACACCCCTGTCCTCCGCCCTGGTGGACGGGGTGGCGGCGGTGCGCGAACGGATCGCGGCGGGTCTTGCCGCGGAGCCGCGGCTGCCCGCCACCGGCATCGAGGTGGTCGCCGTACGCGTGATGGCCCTGCGCCCCGAGCCGGAGGTGGAACGGGCCCTGCGCACCCCGGCCCGCGAGCAGATCCAGCAGGAGGCCGACCGGGCGACCTACGAACGGCGAGCCGTCGCCGTAGAACGCGAGCGGGCCATCGCCGAGAACGAACTGGCCAGCCAGATCGAACTCGCCCGCCGCGAAGAGCAGTTGGTGGAGCAGCGCGGGACGAACACCCGCCGGGAGGCGGAGGAGCACGCGGCCGCGGACGCGGTGCGGGCGGAGGCGGAGGCGACGCGTTCGGTACGGCTCGCCCGTGCGGAGGCCGAAGGGGCGCGCGCGGTGGGTGACGCCAAGGCACAGGCACAGGCCGCCTGGTTGCGGGTGCACGCCGATGTCGACGTCGCCACCCTGCACGCCCTCACCGGGACCCGGCTCGCGGAGAACATCCCGAACATCGACAGCGTGACGATCTCGCCGGACGTGCTGACGGGGCTGCTGGCCAGGCTGGGCACGCGGGACGGGACATGAGCCTCGCGCCACGGGCCGTACTGGTCCATCGCACCACGGAGTACGAGGAGTTGGTGGCCCACCACGGCACCCACGGCCAGGCCGCCTTCTTCCTCTCCTCCCGGGGACGGGACATCGAGGAGGTCGCCGAACGCCACCACCGCACCCGGCGAGCGCTCGTCGAAGTCACCTCGGCAATCCCGCTGACCTGGCGTCAGACGCGAGTGGAACGGGCCGACCTGGACCGCTTCCTGTTCGCGCCCGAGGACGTCGTGGTCGTGGTCGGGCAGGACGGACTGGTGGCGAACACCGCCAAGTACCTCTCGGGACAACCGGTGTTGGGCATCGACACCGAACCCGGCCGCAACCCGGGCGTCCTGGTGCGCCACCGCCCGCGGGACACAGCGGAGTTGCTGGCAGTGGCCGGTGCGAGCGTGGACGAGTTGACGATGGTCGAGGCCGTCGCGGACGACACCCAGCGGCTCGTCGCACTGAACGAGATCTACCTGGGGGCCGCCGGTCATCAGACCGCCAGATACCGCCTGGGCCTGGAGGGCGACGGGGGTGTCGTCGAGGCCCAGGCTTCCTCCGGAGTGCTGGTGGGGACGGGGACCGGAGCCACGGGCTGGCTCCGGTCGGTGTGGCAGGAGCGGGGCGGTGCCCTGCCGCTGCCGGCCCCGACGGAGAACCGCCTGCTCTGGTTCGCCCGCGAGGCCTGGCCCTCCCCGGCCACCGGCACCTCCCTGACCGCCGGCGAACTCCCCGCCCCTGCCAGCCTCCGCCTCACCGTCGAGTCCGAACGCCTGATCGCCTTCGGGGACGGGATGGAGGGCGACGCTCTGGAGCTGACATGGGGGCAGACCGTGGAGGTGGGGGTTTGTGGAGAGCGGTTGCGGTTGGTGAGGTGAACCTGCAGGCGGGCGGGTGGGGGGTGACCCGACGGCCACCCCCCACCCGCCCGGACCCACGGCTCAGAGCCGCGGGTCCACCGGCTCCGACTCCAACGCCAGCACCCCGAACACCGCCTCGTGCACCCGCCACAGCGGCTCGCCCTCCGCCAGCCGGTCCAGGGCCTCCAGGCCGAGGGCGTACTCGCGGATCGCGAGGGAGCGCTTGTGGTTCAGGAACCTCTTGCGCAGTCGGTCGAGGTTCTCCGGGCGGGTGTACTCCGGACCGTAGATGATCCGCAGGTACTCCCGGCCCCGGCACTTGATGCCGGGCTGCACCAGACGCCCCTCCGCACTGCGGACCACCGCGCCGAGCGGCTTGACGACCATGCCCTCGCCGCCGCGGCCGGTCATCTCCAGCCACCAGTCGACGCCCGCCCGGACGGACTCCGGGTCGCCGGTGTCGACGTAGAGACGTCGGGTGGTCTGGAGCAGACCCGTGGAGTCGTGCTCCACCAGCCGGTCCAGGAGGGCCAGCTGCTCGTCGTGCGGCAGCCCGGCGAGGCTGCGGCCCTGGACCGCGAGGATCTGGAACGGTGCCAGGCGGACACCGTCAAGGCCCTCGGTGGTCCAGCAGTAGCGCCGGTACGCGTCGGTGAACGCACCTGCCGCGTCGGCCCGTTCACGCTGACGGGCCAGCAGGTCCGTCACGTCCACGCCTCGGTCCGCCGCGCCCCGGAGCGCGGCCAGCGCACCCGGGAACACCGCGCCGGACGCGGCGCCCACCGCCGCGTACTGCGACCGCAGCAGGCCCGAGGCCTTCAGCGACCACGGCATCAACTCGGCGTCCAACAGCAGCCAGTCCGTGGCGAGTTCGTCCCACAGGCCCGCCTCGCCGATCGCCGTCCGCAGCCGGTCGAGGATCGTCTCCGTCACCGACTCGTCGTCGAAGAAGGGACGCCCGGTGCGCGTGTACAGCGAGCCGGTCGGGCCTCCCCCGCTCTCGGCTTCGCTCGAGCGGGAGGTGCCCCCAGCGCCGAAGCGCTTGCGGGCCGCCTCCGCGTCCCGGCAGACCAGGGCCACCGCCCGCGAGCCCATGTGCTTCTCCTCGCACACCACCCGCTCGACCCCGTCCCCGGCGTACTGCGCGAACGCCTCCGCCGGGTGCTCCAGATAGCCCTCGATGTGGCTGGTCGCCGTCGGGGCCATGGTCGGCGGGAGGTACGGCAGCAGCCTCGGGTCCACCGCGAAGCGGCTCATGACCTCCAGGGCCGCGGCCGCGTTCTCCTCGCGGACCGCGACACGACCCTGGTGCCGGGTCTCCACGGCCCTGCGGCCGTGCACGTCGGCGAGGTCGAGCGGCCGGCCGTCGTGCCCGCCGGGGGCCTCCGACTTCAGCGGCTTGACCGGCTCGTACCAGACCTGCTCCGCCGGTACGTCGACGAGCTCCCGCTCCGGCCAGCGCAGCGCCGTGAGCTTGCCGCCGAAGACGGCGCCGGTGTCCAGGCAGATCGTGTTGTTGAGCCAGGTCGCCTCCGGGACGGGTGTGTGACCGTAGACGACCGCGGCCCTGCCCCGGTAGTCCTCCGCCCACGGGTAGCGCACCGGCAGCCCGAACTCGTCTGTCTCACCGGTGGTGTCGCCGTACAGCGCGTGCGAGCGGACCCGGCCCGAGGTACGGCCGTGGTACTTCTCCGGCAGACCGGCGTGACAGACCACCAGGCGGCCGCCGTCGAGCACGTAGTGGCTGACGAGTCCGTCGATGAACTCCCGCACCTCGGCCCGGAACTCGTCCGACACGGCCTCCATCTGCTCGATGGTCTCCGCGAGGCCGTGGGTGTGCTGGACCTTGCGGCCCTTCAGGTAACGGCCGTACTTGTTCTCGTGGTTGCCCGGTACGCACAGCGCGTTGCCCGACTTGACCATGGACATCACGCGGCGCAGCACGCCCGGGCTGTCCGGGCCCCGGTCGACGAGGTCGCCGACGAAGACCGCGGTACGACCCTCGGGGTGCACACCGTCGGTGTAGCCCAACTTGCCCAGCAGGGACTCCAGTTCGGAGGCACAGCCGTGGATGTCGCCGACGATGTCGAAGGGGCCGGTGAGGTGGGTGAGGTCGTTGAAGCGCTTCTCGGTGACGACGGTGGCGTGCTCGATGTCCTCCACTCCGCGCAGGACGTGGACCTTGCGGAAGCCCTCGCGCTCCAAGTGGCGGATGGAGCGCCTCAGTTCGCGGATGTGGCGTTTGATGACCCGGATGGGCATGTCGGCCCGGTCGGTGCGGCCCGCGTTGCGCTCGGCGCACACCTCCTCGGGCACGTCCAGGACGATGGCGATCGGCAGGACGTCGTACTTCTTGGCCAGGTCGATCAGCTGCCGTCGGGAGTCCGACTGCACGCTGGTCGCGTCGACGACCGTGCGGCGGCCTGCGGCCAGCCGCTTGCCCGCGATGTAGTGCAGGACGTCGAAGGCGTCCTTGGTCGCCCCCTGGTCTTTCTCGTCGTCGGAGACGAGTCCCCGGCAGAAGTCGGAGGAGATGACCTCGGTCGGCTTGAAGTGGCGCCGGGCGAAGGTGGACTTGCCCGAGCCGGAGGCTCCGACGAGGACGACGAGGGAGAGGTCGGTGACGGGGAGAGCGCGTCCCGTGCGCTGGGTCTCGGTCATGCCGCCTTCGCCTCCTTCTCGGTCCTGATCACAGCTGTGCTCATCTCGAAAACGGCCATCTGAGTGGGCGGTCCGACCTCCGGGTCGTCCAGCCCCACAGGCGTGAACTCCACGTCGTAGCCGTGCCGTTCGGCCACCGACGACGCCCACGCCCGGAACTCCTCCCGCGTCCACTCGAAGCGGTGGTCACCGTGCCGGACGTGTCCGGCCGGGAGGCTCTCCCAGCGGACGTTGTACTCGACGTTCGGGGTCGTCACGAGAACCGTCCGGGGGCGGGCCGCGCCGAACACCGCGTACTCCAGGGCGGGCAGCCTCGGCAGGTCGACGTGCTCGATCACCTCACTGAGCACGGCGGCGTCGTACCCCTTGAGCCGCTTGTCGGTGTAGGCGAGTGAACCCTGGAAGAGCTGGACGCGCGAGGCCATCCGCTCCCCCATGCGGTCCAGCTTCAGCCGCCGGGAGGCGATGGTGAGCGCCCGCACCGACACGTCGACGCCGACGATCTCGGTGAACTTCGGGTCCTTGAGCAGCTCCTGCACCAACTGGCCCTGTCCGCACCCGAGATCGAGGACACGGGCGGCACCGGCGGCGCGCAGCGCGTCCAGGATGGCCTCGCGACGCTGTACGGCGAGCGGGGTCGGCTTCTCCTCGGTCTCCGTCTCCGCCTCGACGGCGTTGTCGATGTCCTCGACCTCGCTGTCGTCGGCCTCCGCCAGCCGCACCAGCTCCAGGCGCTCCATCGCCTCGCGCGTCAGCGACCAGCGGCGGGACAGGTAGCGGCTGGTGATCAGCTTGTGCTCCGGGTGCGCGGGCAGCCAGCCCTCGCCCGCCCTGAGCAGCTTGTCGACCTCGTCGGAGGCCGCCCAGTAGTGCTTGGCGTCGTCCAGCACGGGGAGGAGGACGTACAGATGGCGCAGGGCCTCGGCGACGGTGAGCTGCGTGGACTCCAGTTCGAGGCGGACGTAGCGCGAGTCGCCCCACTCCGGGAACTCGGTGTCCAGCGCGATCGGTTCGGCGGTCACGGTCCAGCCGAGCGGCTCGAAGAGACCCCGTACGAGATCCGGGCCGCCGCGGGCCGGGAGCGCGGGCACCTCGATCCGCAACGGCCTTGCCTGCTGCGGGAGTTCGGGCTTGGCGTGGCACACCCCGCGCATCGCGCTGGAGAAGACCGCGCTCAGCGCCACCGCGAGCAGCGAAGAAGCCGCGTACGGACGGTCGTTGACGTACTGCGCGAGTGCCGCGTCGGGGGCGCCGCCGCGGCCCTTGCCCTTGCCGCGCCTGACCATCGCCACCGCGTCGAGCTCCAGCAGCAGCGCCGCCGTGCACCGCTGATCGTCCGCCTCGGGATACAGGACGTGCGCCCTGCCGTAGGAGGTGGAGAACGCCTGCGCTTTCTCGGGATGCTTGTGCAGCAGGAAGCCGAGGTCGGTGGCGGGGCGCTCGGGGGTGCCGGTGGTGCTGATGGTCAGGAACATGCGCGTGGCCTCTCCGGCCGGTGGACGGGATGGGAACGCCGTACGCGAAAGCCCCCGAGGACGGTGATCCTGGGGGCTCGGCAGGACGACGTCCCCAGCTTCGCATGTCGGGCCCGACCTGCGCCCTCGATTAACCGGCGGACACCGCCCTGGTCACGACAGCTGCGACTGGACCTGCGCGGAGATCAGCTCCAGGTGGTCCAGGTCGTCGAGGTCGAGGACCTGGAGGTACACACGGCGGGAGCCTACGGCGGCGTAGCGGCCGATCTTGTCGACGACCTCGGCGGGGGTGCCGGCCAGGCCGTTGGCCTTGAGCTCCTCGACCTCGCGACCGATCGCGGCGGCACGGCGGGCGACCTCCTGGTCGCCCTTGCCGACGCAGACGACGAGGGCGTTGGAGAAGGTGATCGCGTCGGCCGCGCGACCCGCCTCCTGGGCGGCGGCGCGGACCCGGCCGAACTGGGTCTCGCTGTCCTCGACCGAGCTGAACGGCATGTTGAACTCGTCGGCGAAGCGAGCCGCGAGGCGCGGGGTGCGGGTCGCGCCGTGGCCGCCGATCAGCACGGGGATCTTGTGCTGGGCGGGCTTGGGCAACGCGGGCGACTTGGTGAGGTCGTAGTGCATGCCGTGGAAGTCGAAGGTCTCGCCGGGCTCGGTGGCCCACAGGCCGGTGACGATCTCCAGCTGCTCCTCCAGGCGGGGGAACTTCTCCTTCGGGAACGGAATGCCGTACGCCGTGTGCTCCTCCTCGAACCAGCCCGCGCCCAGGCCTAGTTCGACGCGGCCGCCGGACATCTGGTCGACCTGGGCGACCTGGATGGCGAGCACGCCGGGCAGCCGGAAGGTGGCGGCGGTCATCAGGGTGCCGAGGCGTATGCGCTTGGTCTCGCGGGCCAGGCCGGCGAGGGTGATCCAGGCGTCGGTGGGGCCGGGGAGGCCGTCGCCGTCGCCCATCCTGAGGAAATGGTCAGACCGGAAAAATGCGTCGAAACCGAGGTCTTCCGTGGCCTTCGCGACGGTGAGGAGGGTGTCGTAACTTGCGCCCTGCTGGGGCTCGGTGAAGATGCGGAGATCCATGTCTCCATCCTGCATGCAGCGGTGCGCTGCGCCCCCACCGGTCCCCGTGGCCTCCGTGGCCCCCCGGCCGAAGGAAACGTGCCACTGACTGCGGGGGCTGGGCGGCCGAAGGGGTTGCCGCAGGAGGAGGTCGGCTGAGGGCTGGGCGGTACCGGCGGGTGCGGGCGCGTCATGGCTGGTCGCGCCCACGCGGCGGAGCCGCACATCGACACAGCCTCGCGCCCCTAGGTGGGTTCAGCTGGGTGTGCCTTGACTGCACCCACTCAGGGGCGCGGGGAACAGCGCGACCAGCCCCTACCGGGCCCGCGGCCGACATGCACCACTAGCCCGCCTCTCTCTCCTCCCCCCGGTCCGCGAGTCTTCGCAGCATCTGCAGCACCCGGTCCCGGGACTCGTCCGCCGCGTCGATCGCCTCCATGCACTGCCAGTACGTCCTCTCGTCATCCGCCGCGCAGGCGAGCCCGACCAGGGCTATGCCCACCTCGCCGAGGAGGCCGCCGAGGCAGACGAGCGCCTGGCGGGCGTCGCCGAGTTCGGTGAGTTGCGCCGCCCGCAGCTCCGCCATGGCGATGTCGGGGCGGTCCAGGACTCCGCAGCCACGGCCTGCCAGCTCGGTCAACCCGAGGGCCTCGCCCCGGAGTTCAGGTGGCCCGGCGACCGCGAGGCGACTCCCTATCGCCTGGGCCAGGGCCTGCGCCTGCCACACCTCGGCCATCACCTGAGGCGCCTCGCCGCCCCCGGCCAGGGCACGCCTGCTCGTCACGATGAGCCGCACCGCGTCCATCGGCTGCCCCCGTCTGTCGCGACGTACCCCCGGCACGTCCGCCCGAACTCCCTTGTCCACTACCCAGAGTGAGGTCTCTCGGAACAGAAAGCCAGAGGTAGACGGAAATCTGCGGACAACGAATCGATTTCGGACCACCTTTTCATCACGGAGAGTGAAAGAGGACTGAACAACTCCTCACGGCGCCGGAAACCTTCGCTCGTTCCGGTCGATCTTCGCGTCCAGCGCCGCCAGCGGATCGACGCCGAGCACCTCGCACAGCTGGAGCAGATACGCGAGCACATCGGCGACCTCGTCCGTGACGCGGTGCGCGGTGTCGGGGTCGTCCATGACCCGTGCCGACTGCTCGGGCGTCAGCCACTGGAAGATCTCGACCAGTTCGGAGGCCTCCACGCTGAGCGCGGCGACGAGGTTCTTGGGGGTGTGGTAGGGCTGCCAGTCGCGGGCCGCCGCGAACTCGGCCAGACGGCGCTGCAGTTTCGCCACGTCGAGAGGTTCTGTCACGGCTCCAGGTGTACCACCGTGACGCCGTCCACCCCGGTGGCCCACGAGGCGTCGCTCACCGCGCCGACGAGCCGGATGTGCCCGCGCTCACACATCCGCACGGCCAGCCGCAGCAGTTCGGCCCGCTGCCGCCCGTCGAGGCCGCGGTCGAGGTTGTCGGCGAGCACGGTGAGCGTCTGCATCGCCTCGGGCACCTCGCCGGCCGGGTCGACCTCCAGCACGCCGGGTCCGGTGAGCAGCACCAGCGCGAGGGCGAGGTACCTCAACTCGCCGTCGCCCAGCCGCCCGAGCTCCGTACGGCTGCCGTCGCCGCGGTCGAGCACTGCCCGGACAGTGCCGGTGAGCAGGGGTTCCGCGAGGACATCGGTGACGGGTCCCGCGCAGCCGGCGCGTACGGCGGCGACGAGTTGGGCGTGCCGTCGGCCGCACTCCGCGCGCGTGCGCCACAGGACGTCGGCGAGGTTGTCGCAGCCGCCGAGCAGCCGTCCGGAGCCGGTCGGGACGGGGAGGCGCATGCGTCCGGGGCGTGGGTCGCAGCCGAAGACGGAGCGCAGGGCGACCACGGTCTGTTCGGCGGCGGCGAGGACGCGCCGCTGGCCGTCGGTCCTGCCGGCCACGTGCAAGGGCAGGAGTGCGGTACCGAGTTGGTCGTCGGGGAGCTGGGCGCGAGTGACCAGTGCGGTTCCGGCCGTGTGCCAGGCGGCCTGTACGGACCGGCGGGACGGGTCGCGCAGGCCGGTCTCCAGGAGGACGAGCCCGTCGGACGTCAACCGCTCGCCCACGACGCGTAGTTCGGGCTCGGCCTGGACGGCGATGTCGAGCCGGACCAGCCCTTCCGGTCCGTCGGCCGTGCAGCCGATCCGGAAGCCGCGGCGGCGCTGCGCGTCGGGTCGGGCCCGGTCGGGGACACAGGCGACGGGGTCGGGGAACACCTCGGCGAGGCTCGCGCCGCCACCGAGCCGGGCGAGTGCCTCGTACGCCCTGAGCGCGCTCGTCTTGCCGCTCCCGCTGGGCCCGGCGAACAGGGTGAGCGGCCCGAGCGACAACCCGGCCCGCCGGTGCACGGCGTACGCGGACAGCCGTAGCTCGGTGAGACACGGCCGGTCGTGACGGCGCTCGCCACCCTGCGAGAGCTCCGCGAGCGGAGAGGCCGACTGAGCCGACGCGACAGAGGAGGTGGGGGACACACGCATATCCGGACCGTAGGACTCCGCCACCGGGCGAACCGTTTCTCCCCGGGGGCCTTCCTTCGATCGAGCGAACGGCACCCGCGCCCCGGCGGGCGCCCCCGCAACCGGGCCGCTCCTGGATCCGGTCGGCCTGTGCCGGTCCGGCGCACCGGCCCGACTCCGGGCAACGGCGCGGCGTCGGCCCGGGTGAGCGGGTTCGGGTGCGGCGAGCCGGGCGGCGAGCGCGGAAGCGACGGGGCGCTTCCCGCGCGGGATCGTTCGAGCGTGGGGGGGGATCCGACAGCCGACAACCGTGCCGCAGATCGGCATGCCACCCGCCGCGACACCGGAACGACCCACCCCCTAGGGGGTGTCTGACCATTCCCGCCTGCCCTCCGGGCGGACGACGGGAATGGTCAGACAGACACCCCCTAGGCCCCCGGCATCCCCGCCCCCTCCATCAGCCCCGTCACCTCGGTCCCAGCCGGTGTCAGCAGGAAGACGTTGCGGTCCACGCGGTGCATCCCGCTCGCCAGGCCGAAGACGACGCCCGTGCTGAAGTCGAGGACGCGCTTGGCGACCTCCGTCTCCGCGCCGGTGAGGTCGAGGAGGACGGGGATGCCCGCCATGAGGGTCTCGGCGACCTCGCGGGCGTCCGCGAAGACGTTGATCCGCAGGACGACGAACCGGCGCCGGGCCTCGGTCTCGGCCTCCGGGACGGACCGGTGGTCGATCGCGGACGGCCACGCGTCCCGCCCACGCAGCGGAACTACCTGGGCGAGCCCTTCCCACTGTTCATCGGTGACGTCGTACCTGTTCACCGGCTCCCCCCGCTCCGACTCGCCTTCAATGCCTGCACCAGCCAATTCTTACGCCAAGTCACCCGTTCGGCCCAACAGCGACACGGTCCGCGACGGGCTCGGCGGACACTTCACGTCACCTCCCACCGTGACGAAAGGGTCTTACCCGCCTCACACCGGACTCTTGGCCTCCGTCGCCACCTCCCTCACCGGGTCCGATTAGCGTCCGATGTCGTGCTCCTGGCAGATACTCAACTGTCGGCACCCGGCCGGCGAACCCAGCCGGCGGTGACCGCCGCCCCGGAACCTCCCACGCAGTGGCATCGCGTCCTGACCCTGCTCGCGGACATCAGCCTCTTCATCGGGACCCGCGAGGTGTGGACGCAGGCGGCCACCCACCGGCCCGCGGTGGCCATGGTGATCTCCGTCTGCTACGCCTCGATCCTCGTCTGCGGCGTACTGGCCCTGGTGGTGCGCGGACGACGAGCCCTGGCGCGCGTGGACCTGTGCGTACTGCTGACCGGCCTGACGCTCGCCCTGTGCGCGTTCGTCCTGTTCCACCGCGGCTCCGACGAATCCGTCCTCACCGCCCAGGCGGCCCGCGAACTCGTCGCGGGACACGGGGTGTACGGCCACCCGTGGCCCTGGCTCTTCGGCAGCAACGGCATCGCGCTGACCCCGACCGTCACGGGCGGGTACGACTACACGTACGGCTATCCCCCGCTCGCCCCGCTGCTGACCGCGCCCCTGTTGTGGCTCGGCCACGGCGGCGTGCCTGCCATAGCGATGAGCACGGGCGCGATGCTGGTCGGCACGGTCGTGCTGTGGTGGCTGCTGCCGGCGCCGTGGCGGTCGGCGGCGACCATGGCGTGCCTCGGATTCTCGATGATTCCCATGTACGGCCGACTCGGCTACCCGGCGATCCTGGCGCTGGCCCTGATGGTGCCGGTGGTGGTGCGCTGGCCCCGGATCGGCCGGGGCGGACGGCTCGGTCCGGCCGGGGTGGCGCAGGCGGCCTGTCTGGGCGCGGCGTGCGCGGCGCAGCAACTGCCGTGGTTCCTGGCGCCGTTCCTGCTCGCCGGGATCTACGCCGTACGGCGCGGGGAACTCGGCGCGCGAGAGGCGGGCCTGGTGATGCTGCGCCTCGCCGGGGTCGCCGCCACCGTATGGCTGCTGATCAACACGTACTTCGTCGTGAGCCAACCGGTGGCGTGGCTGAAGGGGATCGCGCTGCCGCTGATCCAGGGCGCGGTGCTGCACGGCCAGGGCCTGATGGGCGTGTCGCTGTATCTCACGGACGGCAGCGACCGGCTCGACTGGTACGGGTACGCGAGCCTGCTGCTGCTCGCCGGTCTGCTGGCGCTGTTCGTGCTGTTCGTGCGGCGGCTGGGTCCGGCGGCGACCGTGCTGCCGTGGCTGGCCTTCTATCTGGCGACCCGTTCGCAGGACGGCTACTACCTGATGATGACCCCGCTGTGGCTGGCGGCGGCGGTCACCGCGCCCACGGCGGAGTTCGCCGGGGCCTGGCAGCCGTTCGCGGACCGGCTCGGCGGCCCGCACCGGCGCCCCGCGCGGATCGCCGCGGTCGTACTGCTGCTGAGCCCGGCCCTGGCGAGCGCGGCGCTGGCGGCCACCGGCTCACCGCCCCTGCGTATGAAGGTCACCGCGCTGCGCCATGACGCCCGCACGCTCTCCCGGCTGACCCTGCGGGTCACCAACAGCGAGGACCGGGCGCTGACCCCGCACTTCACCCTCACCCGGGGCCAGGGCATGTATCCGTACTTCTCGGTACTGCGGGGCCCGGCCACGCTGGCCGCCCACACCACGGCCGTCTACGAACTGCGGCCGCCCGGCGGGACGTACGCCCTGCCGCACCGGCATCAGCGGGTCCGGCTGCGTGTCTTCACGGCCTCGCCGCAGACGCTGTCGAGCACCTACATCACGCTGCCGACCGCTTGAAGCGCAGCGCGGCGGTGACCGTGGTCAGGCCGCGGATCATGCCCAGCTGGTTCCAGCCCAGGCCGAAGTGCTCGCGGTCGACCGAGAACTCGGCGTTGAGCGTGACCGTGTCGGCGCTCGCGTCGGCGAGCTTCGCGGTGAAGGACTGGGGGCGGCTGATGCCGCGCACGGTCAGCTGACCGATCACATGCACCTGGTCGCCGTCGCGCAGTTCGGCGCTGCGCACCGCGAAGGTGATCTCGGGGTGGTTCTCGACGTCGAAGAAGTCGGAGCCCCGCAGGTGCTCGTCGCGCTTGGCGTTCTTGGTGTCGAGGGAAGCGGCGTCGAGGGTGAGGGTGCCGACGGCGGATCCGTCGGGCCGCACCTCGCCCTGGCCGTCCACGGTGGCAAAGGCGCCCTTGACCGTGACCAGGCCCCACATCGTCCTGTGCTTCAGGGCGACGGTGGTGGCGGTCCGGTCGAGCTGCCAGGTTCCGGTTTCGACGGCGACTGTCATGGTTCCTCACTCACATAGTCCAAATTTGGATGACAGCACGCTAGCCGATTATTCAAATTTGGACAACGGGTAGAATCGAAGCCATGGCCGACCTCTCCGACTGTCCCTCCGCCGCAGGTGACGGACTCCTGCCCGCCGAGCTGCACGCCTGGATGCTGATGCTGGCCGCGACCGGAGCCGTGGAGCAGGAGCTGCGCGCCGTCGTCAAGGAACGGCTGGACGTCTCGCACGACGAGTTCCTGGTCCTGTGCCTGTTGGCCACGGGTCCCCGGGAAGGTCAGCGCATGACACGGATCGCCGAGCTGCTGGGCCGCCCCAAGACCCGCCTCACCTACCAGATCGCCTGTCTCCAGCACGCCGGCCTCGTCACCCGCAAGGCGGTCTGCGGCGACAAGCGGGGCATCGAGGTGGCCCTCACCGAGAAGGCGCGGGACCTGCTCAAGGACGCCTCCGGCACCCTCGCCGAGACGGTCAAGGAGGCCCTGGCACGGTTCATGGGCCCCGACCAGCGCGAAGCGCTGTGCGCCCTGCTGCCGGATCTCGCCGTGGAGGCGAAGCCGGAGTAGTCACCGGGGCGGTTGCGGGTACCCGGCCGGTGCCCGCGCCGATTCCGAAGGAGGGGTTCATGGGGACCTCCGACCTGCCCGTTCCTGTCGTACGACGGCCTGACGCACCCCCGCCGGACACGGTGGCCCTGGAGCGTGCCCTGCGCGAGCGGGTCGACGGCGAGGTCCGCTTCGACGCGGGGAGCCGGGCCGCCTACTCGACGGACGCCTCGAACTTCCGCCAGACCCCGATCGGCGTGGTCGTGCCCCGTACGCCCGAGGCGGCCGCGGAGGCGCTGGCCGTGGCCCGAGAGCACGACGCTCCGGTGCTGTCCCGGGGCGGCGGGACCAGCCTCGCCGGGCAGTGCACCAACACCGCCGTGGTGATCGACTGGTCGAAGTACTGCGGACGCCTGGAGTCCGTGGACGAGGACAACCGCAGCTGTGTCGTGCAGCCCGGCATCGTCCTCGACGAGCTCAACCGCCAACTCGCCCCGACCGGCCTGCGGTTCGGCCCCGAGCCCGCCACCCACGCCAACTGCACCATCGGCGGCATGATCGGCAACAACTCCTGCGGGGCCACCGCGCAGGCCTACGGCAAGGTCGTCGACAACATCGCCCGCCTGGAAGTGCAGTTGTACGACGGCACCCGGTTCTGGTGCGGGGAGACCAGCGACGAGGAGTACGCCGAGATCGAGCGGCAGGGAGACCTACGGGCCTCCGTGTACCGGCAGTTGCGCGCCCTGCGCGACACCTACGCCGACGAGATCCGCGCCCGCTTCCCGGACATCCCGCGCCGCGTCTCCGGCTACAACCTCGACTCGCTGCTCCCGGAGCATGGCTTCGACGTCGCCGGGCTGCTGGTCGGCAGTGAGTCGACCCTGGTCACGGTGTTGCGCGCCAAGCTGGAACTGGCGCCGGTGGTGAAGGAACGCACCCTGGTCGTCCTCGGCTTCCCCGACATCGAGTCGGCCGCCGACGCGGTGCCGACGATCCTGCCCTACGAACCGATCGCGCTGGAGGGCATCGACTCCCGGCTGCTGAAGGACGAGCGGATCAAGCATCTCAACCCGAAGGCCCGCGCCGAACTCCCCGAGGGGAACGCCTTCTTGATGGTGCAGTTCGGCGGGGAGACCGTGCGGGAGGCCGACGAACACGCCCACCGCATGCTGGACGGACTGCACGAGTCGGAGCACGACCCCGAGGTCGCCTTCCTCGACGATCCCTCCCACGAACAGGAGTTGTGGGCCGTCCGCGAGTCCGGACTGGGCGCCACCGCACACATCCCGGGCCGCCCCGACACCTTCGAGGGCTGGGAGGACTCGGCGGTCCCGCCCGAGCGGCTCGGCGACTATCTGCGCCGACTGCGGGCCCTGTACGACGAGTTCGGCTATCTCAGCGACACCGGGCCCAGTCTCTACGGCCATTTCGGCCAGGGCTGTGTGCACACCCGGATCCCCTTCGACCTGTACTCCGCCGACGGGGTGGCCGCGTACCGGCGGTTCATGGAGCGGGCGGCCGACCTGGTCACCGAGTTCGGCGGTTCCTACTCCGGTGAGCACGGTGACGGGCAGAGCCGGGGCGAGTTGCTGCCGAGGATGTTCGGGGAGCGGCTCGTCACCGCCTTCGGTCAGTTGAAGGCCGTCTTCGACCCGCGCGACCGGATGAACCCCGGGAAGGTCGTGGCGCCGTACAAGCTCGACGAGAACCTGCGCCTCGGCGCTGACTGGGCCCCGTACGACCCCCGCGACCTGCACTTCCGCTTCCCGCACGACGGCGGGTCCTTCGCCGAGGCCGCCAACCGCTGTGTGGGCGTGGGGAAATGCCGTCAGCACACCACCGAGGGCGGCGCGGTGATGTGCCCGTCCTACCAGGTCACACACGAGGAGGAGCACTCCACGCGCGGGCGGGCCCGGCTGCTGTTCGAGATGCTCGACGGCCACGGGGACAGCGCGATCCAGGACGGCTGGCGCTCCGAGGCCGTACGCGACGCCCTCGACCTGTGTCTGGCGTGCAAGGGCTGCAAGAAGGACTGCCCGGCGGACGTCGACATGGCCACGTACAAGGCGGAGTTCCTGTCCCACCACTACGAGGGCCGCTGGTGGCGCAGGCCCCGCGCGCACCTGTCCATGGGCTGGCTGCCCGCCGTCGCCCAGGCGGTCGGGCGCGCCCGACTCGGGCCGCTCGTCAACGCGTTGACCCACACCCCGCCGCTGTCCAGGGCGGCCGTGGCCGTCGCCGGCGTGGAGAACCGCGAGGTACCGCTGTTCGCCAGGGAGACGCTCCAGCAGTGGTTCGCGCGGCACGAGCCGTACGGCGACGGGGCGCGCGGCACCGTCCTGTTGTGGCCGGACACCTTCACCAACCACTTCCACCCGCACATCGGACAGGCCGCCGTGACGCTCATGGAGCACGCGGGCTGGCGGGTCGAGCTGCCCGAGGAACCGCTGTGCTGTGGCCTGACCTGGATCTCGACGGGTCAACTAGCGACCGCTGAGCGGGTGTTGGGGCACACCGTGCGCCGACTCGCCGAGCACGTCCGGGCGGGCGGCCTGGTGGTGGGCCTGGAGCCCAGCTGCACCGCCGTGTTCCGCGCGGACGCACCGGAGCTGTTCCCCGGCGACCACGACGTACGACGGCTGCGCGACCAGACGGTCACTCTTGCCGAACTGCTCACCGAGCACTCCCCCGGCTACGAACCCCCGCAGGTGCCGGAACGCTCCGCGAAGGCCCTCGCCCAGGTGCACTGCCACCAGCACGCGGTACTGGACTGGGAGGCCGACCGGGAACTCCTGCGCCGCGCGGGCGTCGACGCCGAACGCCTGGACTCCGGCTGCTGCGGCCTCGCCGGCAACTTCGGCTTCGAGCCGGGCCACCTGGAGGTCAGCGAGGCGTGCGCGGAACGCGTACTCCTGCCCCGCCTGCGGGAGGAGGCCCCGGAGACGGTGGTCCTCGCCGACGGCTTCAGCTGCCGCACCCAGATCCACGAGTTCGACAGCGGCGGCCACGAGGCGGTGCACCTGGCGGAGCTGCTGGCGAGCGCGCTGCGGGGAGCACCGGGCAGCGCGTACGGCGTGGCTCCGGGTGCGCGGCCGACGCCACCGAGCCGCAGGGCAAGGGCACTGACCCTGACCGGAGCGGGCTTGGCGGGCCTGGCGGCGGCGGCCACGACAGCCCGGCTCCTCCGCAGCAAACGGTGAGTGAACCAAGAGGCGCTGGGCTGTATCGATATGCGGCTCCGCCGCGTGGGCGCGACCAGCCACGACGCTCCCGCGGCCGCCCACGGACCTCAGACCACCAGTTCCATCAGCGCCGCCCGCGCCCGCGCCACCCGAGACCGCACGGTCCCCACCGGACACCCACTCACCACAGCCGCCTCCTGATACGACAACCCCAGCATCTGCGTGAGCACAAACGCCTCCCGCCGCTCGTCGGACAACGTCCCCAACAGATCAAGCAGCACTATCCCGTCGTCGAAACCAGGCACGTCCTCCCGCTGGGCTCGCTCGACCGCGAGCTCCCAGTCGGGGCAGTCGTACTGCTGGGGCCGCACCGCCGCACGGCGGAACCCGTCGATCACCGCCCGCCGCGCGATGGACAGCAGCCACGCCCGCGCCGAGGAACGCCCCTCGAACCGGTGCAGACTGCCGAGCGCCCGCAGGAACGTGTCCTGGGCCAGGTCTTCCGCGGCCTGGGGGTCGGCGCACAGGTAGGAGACATAGCGCAGTACGTCGCGATGCAGGGCACGCACGAAGTGTTCGACGGCCTCGGTGTCACCCGTGCGGGCGGCGAGCGCCCAGGCGGTGGCGGAGGCGTCGGCGGACTCCCGTTTGCTGCGGGGGTCGGCCGAGACGGGCAGGGCGGAAGTGATCACCAGGTGTCCTTCTGGGGTCAGCCGTGATCCGGGCCGCTGCTGTCGTGGCTGTGCACATGGGTGCGCAACGGTCCGGTGAGGGGATGCGGCCGTACGGCGACCACACGTGCGGGGCGCACATACGTGGGCGTACGACCGAGTGCCCGAGGCGCACTGGGGCGGCCTCGGGGTGTCGGCTGTCGTCAGGCGACAGCCGTCCCCAGGGGCGGACCGCGATGGGTGATCGCGTGGACGAGGAGAAGTAGCCTCGGCGCCCGCTCGGAGCGGGCGCGACGCATCCGCACACGCGGGCGGTGCGGGGTCGCGGGCAGGACGAGCAGCAGCCGCAACGGGGCGACCAGCCATCCGGCCACGGCCCGCAGGATGCGGAACGCCGCCCTCTCGCCGTAAGCCAGCCAGAGGCCGGTGAGGAGCGCGGCGAGCAGGTGGGCGGCGTACATGCCGAAAGGCAGCCAGTACGCGAGAGCGCCGACGCCCGAGGAAGCACCCAGCTGAGCCGCGTCCATGGAGTCCATGCCACTCGTGTGCATGGACTCCATGTGCATTCCGCCCATGTCCTGCGCCGCCGAAGTGGGCTGCGCGAGGGAGAAGGCCGAGTGCAGGGCCGTCTGGGCGGAGACGACGACGGCCACGATCAGTGGCAGGCCCCGTTCACGGCCGGCCAGACACCAGCCCGCGCACCCGGTCACGACCAGGCCCGCGGCCAGTGTCCAGCCCGGCACCCGGGTGCCGGACATGAGGACGTGGCCCAGGGCGGCGAGCAGCACACAGACGGCCGCGAACACCGCGGCCCGTACCGTGCGAGCACACCACCCTGCTGTCATGGCGCCTCATCCTGCCATCCGGGCATCGAAAGTCACCTGTGGGTACGGAAATCCACAGGTGACTGCTCACTGAGCGCGGCGGCTCCGTACGACGGCGAAGGCCCCGGCCGCGAGGCCGAGCACACCGACGACCAGCCCGGCGACGCCGAGGCCGCGCGCGGTGGAGTCGCTGTCCGAGGCCTTCGCGGTGGCCGCCGGGGTCTTCGACGCCGTCTTGGAGGTGGCGGCCGACGTGCCCTCGGCCGACGTGAGCTTGAGGACCGGTGCCGGGTTCTCCGGCTCCTCGTCGCCCGACGCGGCCTCCTCGATCCAGCGGACGACCTTGCCGTCGGAGTAGGTCTGGAGGGTCTTGAAGGTCAGCTGGGCGGTGTCGTCGGGCAGCTCGCCGAAGGCGACCTCGAAGTCCTCGTAGTGGCCGGAGCCGATCTTCCCGCCGGTCCAGGTGATCTCGGAGACGGCGTCGGTGATGGTGCCGTCGTCCGTCTTGACCGGCGTCTTGAGCTTGGTGTTCGTGACCTTGGCCGTCCAGCCGTCGTGCGGGGAGACGAGCACGCCGAGCAGGGGGTGGTCGGTGGGCAGGAACAGCTGGACCTCGGTGGTGCTCGCGGTGTCGCTCTCGTCGGGCACGCGGAAGGTCAGCGCGCCGTCGGTGGCGCCCTTGGCGTAGCTGTCGGGGTGGACGGTGACATGCGCGGAGGCGACGCCCGCGGCCGTGAGGACGGTGGCGGCTGCGAGGGCGGTGCCGGCGGCGCGGCGCAGGGCGGTGTGTGCTGAGGACATGGGTGAGGGATCTCCGTACCGAAGAAATGGGGTGGGGGGGTCAGATCGCGTACGGGATCGTCGTGGGCGGTCCGCGCCGGTGGACCGTGTGGCGCAGCAGGAGGGGACGGGGTGTCCGGGGGCCGCTGTCGGGGACCGGCCGCGCGGGGGCCGGGGCGGCCGGATCGCCGTACCCCTGCCACCAGGCCGCGAGACCCGGTACGAGCGCGGCGGAACGGCGCAGGAGCGACCACAGGGCGGCCTCGCCGCGCCGTAGCCACCAGGTCAGCAGGAGGGCGGCCGAGATGTGGGCCGCGGTGGCGTGCGGGGTGCCGGCATGCGGGTGCGGTGCCGCGGTGTGGCTCATCCGCATGCCCTGCATGGTCATATGCGTCGCCGCCATGTGCCTAGCGACCATGTGCGTCGCGGCCATGTGGTGCATCGCCATGTGGTGCATCGCCATGTGGTGCATCGCCATGCCGTGATGCGTCGCTGCGGAGGGCTGGGCTTGATCCGCTTTGACGGACATCCGAGATCAGGGGTTCTGCCCCGGGAGGATGTCCATCATGGAGAGCATGGGGAAGAAGAAGCCTCGG
>NZ_JBJDQL010000072.1:0-26288 GCF_044903305.1 Streptomyces sp. NPDC019531
GCCTCGATTTGAAGATCGAGGCTCTGCCGTATGGGTGTTGTGCGGCTTATGGGGACTTGGTGAAGCTATGTGGACGCTGTGAAGGAGCGCAGTCGCAGACTGTTCGTCACCACGAACACCGACGAGAACGCCATCGCCGCCCCGGCCAGCATCGGGTTGAGCAGTCCGGCCGCCGCCGGCGGCAGGGCGGCCACGTTGTAGGCGAAGGCCCAGAAGAGGTTGGACCGGATGGTTGCCAGGGTGCGGCGGGCGAGCCGGATGGCGTCCGCCGCCGCCCGCAGGTCGCCGCGGACGAGGGTCAGGTCGCCGGCCTCGATCGCCGCGTCCGTGCCGGTGCCCATGGCGAGTCCCAGGTCGGCCTGGGCCAGCGCGGCCGCGTCGTTGACACCGTCGCCGACCATCGCGACCGAACGACCCTCCGCCTGAAGCCGCTTGACGACGTCGACCTTGTCCTGCGGCAGCACCTCGGCGATCACGTCGTCGGCGGCGATTCCGACCTCGCGGGCGACGGACTCGGCCACGGCCCGGTTGTCGCCGGTGAGCAGGATCGGCGTGAGCCCGAGGCCGCGCAGCCGGGCGATCGCCTCCCGGCTGGTGTCCTTGACCGCGTCGGCGACCTCGAGCACCGCGCGTGCCTCCCCGTCCCATGCGACCGCGATCACCGTACGGCCTGCCGACTCCGCCGCGGCCCTCATGAGCTGAAGCTCTTCCGGCAACCCGATCGCCCAGTCACTCAGCAGCCGCTCGCGCCCGACGAGGACGGCGTGGGAGTCGACGACGCCCAGCACGCCGAGCCCCGGCACGTTCGCGAACTCCTCCGGTGCGGGGAGGGGCCCCAGCTTCTCCATCGCCCCGTCGGCCACCGCGCGGGCGACCGGGTGCTCCGACGCGTGTTCCAGAGCGCCCGCCAGCCGCAGGACTTCGGCCTCGTCGGTGCCGTAGGCCGCATGCACGGCCAGCAGGGTCATCCGGCCGGTGGTGACGGTGCCGGTCTTGTCCAGGACGACGGTGTCGACCTTGCGCGTGGACTCCAGGACCTCAGGGCCCTTGATGAGGATGCCGAGCTGGGCGCCGCGCCCGGTCCCGACCAGCAGTGCGGTCGGTGTGGCGAGGCCCAGGGCGCACGGGCAGGCGATGATCAGCACTGCGACGGCGGCGGTGAAAGCGGCGGCCGCACCGGCGCCGTTGCCGAGCCAGAAGCCGAGGGTGCCGAGCGAGAGGGCGATGACGACCGGCACGAACACCGCGGATATCCGGTCCGCGAGCCGCTGGGCGGCCGCCTTGCCGTTCTGAGCGTCCTCGACCAGCCTGGCCATCCTGGCGAGTTGGGTGTCCGCGCCGACCCGGGTCGCCTCGACCACGAGTCGTCCGCCCGTGTTGAGGGTGGCGCCGGTGACGGCGTCACCGGGGGCGACCTCCACCGGCACGGACTCACCGGTGAGCATCGAGGCGTCCACGGCGGAGGAGCCCTCGACGACGGTCCCGTCGGTGGCGATCTTCTCGCCGGGGCGGACCAGGAAGCGGTCGCCGGCCTTCAACTCCGAGACAGGGACGGTCTGTTCGCGGCCGTCGGCTTGCAGCACGGTGACGTTCTTCGCGCCCAGCTCCAGCAGCGCCTTCAGGGCGGCTCCCGCCTTGCGCTTGGAACGGGCCTCGAAGTACCGCCCTGCCAGGATGAACGCGGTGACACCGGCCGCGGCCTCCAGATAGAGGTTCCCGGTGCCGTCACCGCGGGCGATGGTCAGCTCGAAGGGGTGCTTCATGCCCGGAGTGCCCGCGGTCCCGAAGAACAGTGCCCACAGCGACCAGCCGAAGGCGGCCGTCGTACCGACCGAGATCAGGGTGTCCATGGTGGCCGCGCCGTGCCGGGCGTTGGTGAACGCCGCCTTGTGGAAGGGCCAGCCGGCATACGTCACCACGGGCGCGGCCAGCGTCAGCGAAAGCCACTGCCAGTACTCGAACTGCAGCGCGGGGATCATCGCCATCGCGGCGACCGGGACCGCGAGCACCACGGCGGTCACCAACCGCTCGCGCAGGGACCGCAGTTCGCCGGGCTCCTCCTCGCCGGGGGCGGCAGGCTCCGGGGGCGCCGGTTCCCGGGCCGAGTACCCGGTCTTCTCGACGGTCGCTATCAGGTCCTGGACCGAGACGCCGGCATCGTGCGTGACCTTGGCCTTCTCGGTGGCGTAGTTGACGGTCGCGGTGACCCCGTCCATCCGGTTGAGCTTCTTCTCGACGCGTGCCGCGCACGAGGCACAGGTCATGCCGCCGATGGCGAGCTCGGTCTCGGCTGCTGCGGTGGTCGTCATCGCCACTCCTCGTGGTACCGGGTGGGGGTATGGTGGGTCACGTCTTCTGTATACCCCGGGTAGGTATACGAAGCAAGCCGCGCGGTCGGTTGACTTGATACCCCCTAGGGGTATGGTGAGGTGTATGGAGAACCCATCCCGGAGGTGTCGAGCATGCACGCAGGCCTGAAGATCACCGCGTTCGCCGCCGCACTGGCCGCGACGTTCGGCACCGCCTACGGCGTGGGCCAGGGCGTCGGTCCCGTGGCCGAGGAGAAGACGACCGCACGCCATGACGCACACGCGGACGACAGCGCCCCAGGGCAGGAGTCGCCCCCGGCCGGCGGACTCCAGGTCTCCGAGAGCGGCTACACCCTGGACCTGCGAACACCCCGCCTCGCGGCCGGCCGCATCGCCGAGCTGCGCTTCGCCGTCCGGGACGGCGACGGTCGGGCGGTCACCGCCTACCGCCGGGAGCACGACAAGGAACTCCACCTGATCGTGGCCTCGCGAGACCTGAACACCTACCGCCATCTGCACCCCACCCGGGCCGCCGACGGAACCTGGAGCATCCCCGTGTCACTGCCCCGCGCAGGCGACTACAGGGTCTTCGCCGACTTCACCCCCGAGCAGAAGAACGCCGCGAATCTCACCCTCGGCGCGGATCTGGCCGTGTCGGGCAGCTACACCCCGCGGAAGCCGCCCGCGCCGCACACCACCGCCACGACCGACGGCTACGAGGTCAGGCTGGGCGGGGCTCTGCGCCCCGGCGCGGCCCGCGAGCTGAAGCTCACGGTCTCCCGAGACGGCGAGCCCGTCACCGACCTCCAGCCCTACCTCGGCGCCTACGGCCACCTGGTGGCCCTGCGCTCCGGCGACCTCGCCTACCTCCACGTCCACCCGGGCGGCGAGCCCGGCGACGGCACGACCGAGCCCGGCCCGGACATCTCGTTCACGGCCACGGCGCCCAGCAGCGGCACCTACCGGCTCTTCCTCGACTTCAAGCACGAGGGCAGGGTGCACACCGCCGCCTTCACGGTCCGGGCGGGAGAGACGACGGCCGTGGCGGAGGCTCCCGATGAGGCCGCTCATGAGTCCTCCGGCGACCACGGCCACTGACGCTCAGATCCGGCACACCCGCCGCTGTCGCCGTAGCAGAAGCCCCAGATGCAGTCCGCCGAGCACCGCGGTCAGCCCTCCGACCGGCAGCTGAGCGGTCTCCGCCATGGCGAGCCACACCGAGGCCCGGGCGCTGGTGACGCCGAACACGGCGACGGACGGCACCACCCCGGTGGCGGCCCCCGGGTCGAGGCCGAGCGGCCCGGGATCGGCCGGCGGCCAAAGGGTGAGCGCCTGGGTCAGCGCGCCCACGACGCCAGGTTCGGCACTCGCCGCGATGTCGGCCAGGATTCGGCGCAGGAGGAACAGTCCGCCGACCACGGTCAGGGTGCGGGTGGTTGTCCGTGGTTGACCGGGAGGGAGCGGAGGGGCGTCAAGACCGGCGGAGCCCCGCTGAACCGGCCCTGCCGACGCCCTGGTTGATGCGAGCCCCGGCACCGCTGACCCGGACGCGCGGGTCAACGGCGCGCAGTGTCACGGTGAGCTCGCCCGGTCGACCCAGGTCCTCGCCCTGGCGCAGGGTGAGGACGGCGTCCTCGGGGACCAGACCGAGTTCGCGGGCGTACGCGCCGAACGCGGCGGCCGCGGCACCGGTCGCCGGGTCCTCGACGACACCGCCGACGGGGAACGGGTCACGGACGTGGAAGACGGTGGCCGACTCCCGCCACACCAACTGGACGGTGGTCAGGTCCAGTCGGTGCATCAGGGCTTCGAGGCGCGCGAAGTCGTACGCCAGATCCGCGAGCCGTGCACGCGTCGCCGCCGCGAGGACGAGATGACGGGCACCGGCGAACGCGATGCGGGGCGGAAAGGCGGGGTCCAGATCGAAGGCCGGCCAGTCGAGCGCGGCGAGCGCCTCCGTGAGGTCCGCGTCCCCGATCTCCTCGACGTGCGGCTCGACGCTGGTGAGCGTGGCCCGCACGGTCCCGCCCTCCTCGGACACCTCCACCGGCACGGTCCCGGCGCGGGTAGCGAACACCAACTCGCCGGGGCCGATCCGCTCGGCCAGCGCGACGGCGGTGGCGACGGTGGCGTGGCCGCAGAACGGCACCTCGGCCTTCGGGCTGAAATAACGGATGCGGAACGCCCGTCCCGCCGGGCCGTCGAGGCCCTCCGGCGGTGCGGTCAGGAACGCGGACTCGGAGTATCCGAGCTCGGCGGCGATGGCCAGCATGTCGCTGTCGTCCAGGGCGGCCGCGTCCAGGACGACACCGGCGGGGTTTCCGCCCTCGGGGTCGCTGGAGAAGGCGGTGTAGCGCAGAACCTCGGGCCGCTGTGCGTTCGTCGTCATGCTCGCCGGAACACGGGGGAGAGCCCCGGCTATTCCGGATCCCGGTGGGACGCGGACGTGGAGGTGCCGTCCCAGTGTTGTAAACAATTGCGTCGCACATCTTGCTCACAGTTTTGTCGCGAGGTTACGTTCTCAAGGCATCGAGCCCGTCCCACACCGCTCATGAGACTGCTTTGGTCACACGCTGACCAGGCCTTTCCATGCTCTGGCGGCCCTCTACCGGGAGGCACGAGTGAAGAGACGCGCGTTCAAGCAGTTAGCGACCGCACTGGTGACGGCGGCTCTCGTCCCCGCCCTGGCGCTCACCGCCGCACACGGCACAGGCGATACCGCGGGCACCTCGGCTCCGGTGGTCCGGACCGACAGCGGCTCGGTCCGTGGCACCACCGAGAAGGGCGCCGACCGCTTCCTCGGCCTGCCCTACGCGGCCCCTCCCGTACGGGAGTTGAGGTTCGCTCCACCGGCCGCCCCGGCGTCCTGGGCAGGCGTCCGCGAGGCCGACCGGCAGTCGCCCGCCTGTCTCCAGTTCGAACCCACCGGCATCCGCGAGGAACAGCCCGTCAGCGAGGACTGCCTCTATCTCGACGTCTACCGGCCCGCCCGGACGTCCGCCAGGGCCAAGCTCCCCGTGATGGTGTGGTTCCACGGCGGCGGCCACACCCAGGGCACGGGCGTCATCTACGGCGGCGGCACCATGGCCGCGAAGACCGGCACCCTCGTCATCTCCGTCAACTACCGGCTGGGCGCCCTCGGTTTCCTCGCCCACCCGGCGCTCAGCGCGGTCACGCCCGGCGGTTCGGGCAACTTCGGGCGCATGGACCAGCTGGCCTCCCTCAAGTGGGTCCAGAACAACATCACCCGCTTCGGCGGCGACCCGGGCAACGTGACCGTCTACGGCCAGTCGGCGGGCGGTTCGGCCGTCTGCGACATGCTGGCCATGCCCTCGGCCCGGGGCCTGTTCGACAAGGCCATCGCGCAGAGCTCCACCTGCCTGGCCGACCGCACCACCCTGTCCGCAGGGGAGGAGAGCGGCGTCGGCTTCGCCCGGGCCGTCGGCTGTACAGACGCGGCGACCGTCGTGGCCTGTCTGCGCAAGGCCTGGCCCGGCACGCTCATCTCCCACCAGGCCGACTACCGCGGCGGTTCCAAAGTGGGCGGCACCCTCCTGCCGAGGTCTCCCAAGCAGGCCTTCGACGACGGCAGTTGGAACGCCGTCCCGCTGATGACGGGCACCACGCGTTCCGAGAACCGTCTCACCTCCACCGCCCTCGCCGGCATCACCGCACAGGGCTACGAGGACCTGGTCCGCCAGACATACGGCGAACGGGCCGAGCAGGTGCTGGAGTTGTACCCGCTGAGCAGGTTCAAGAGCCCCTACGACGCCATCACCCAGGTCCAGACGGATTCCCAGCGGGCCTGCCCCGTGCAGCAGACCGCCCAGGTCCTCTCGGCCCAAACGCCCGTCTACCGCTACGAGTTCGACGACCCGACCTCACCGACCCTCTACGGCTTCCGCATCCCCGGCGAGGACATGTCGAACGCACACAGCGCGGAACTCGCCTACCTCTTCGACTTCACCCTCGGGGAGAAGCCTCTCACTGCGGCACAGCAGCGCCTGTCCGACCAGATGATGCGCTACTGGGGCGCGTTCGCCCACGACGGCGTCCCGAGTGCCCAAGGTGCCCCGGCCTGGCCGACGTTCGACCCCGGACAGCGGGTCATGCAACTGCGCACCGCCGGAGCCAGCGAGGTCATCACCACCTTCGCCGACGAACACCACTGCGACTTCTGGCTCGTCTGACCCACCCGCACTCGTAGAGAGCAGGGAGCAATGACAGTGATCACCGCCATGCGCGGCAGAGCCCGCGCCACCCTGGCCGCCGTGAGCCTCCTCGGCCTCGGCATCACCCCGGTCGTCGCCCAGGCAACACAGTCCGGCGGCGCGACCGCCTCGCAGTACTCCCGCCCGACCTCCACCGTCGTACAGACCACGAACGGCAAGGTCCGCGGCGCCCACCAGACCGACTACGACGAATGGCTCGGCATCCCGTACGCCGCCGACGCCTCCGGCGCCAACCGGTGGAAGCCGCCGCAGCCGGCCGGCCGCTGGTCCGGAGTCCGCGACGCCACCGAGTTCAGCGACCGGTGCGCCCAGAACAGCGGTTGGGACCCCGGCTACGAGAAGACCATCACCTCCGAGGACTGCCTCGCTCTCAACGTGTACGTCCCGGACGGCGCCAAGGCCAAGACCCCGGTCCTGGTGTGGATCCACGGCGGCGGCTTCACCGGCGGCGCCGGCCAGGACACCAACCCGCGCAAGTTCGTCGAGCAGACCGGCGCGGTCGTCGTCACCATCAACTACCGCCTGGGCGTGCTCGGCACGCTCAACCTTCCCCAGCTCCAGACCGAGAACAAGGACGGCCCGGGCAACTACGGCCTCCTCGACCAGCAGGCGGCCCTGCGCTGGGTGCACTCCAACATCGACCGCTTCGGCGGCGACCCGAAGAACGTCACCATCGCCGGTCAGTCCGCCGGCGCCGGCTCGGTCTGCGACCACCTCGCCTCACCCACCGCCAAGGGCCTGTTCACCCGCGCGGGCATCATCAGCGGCGGCTGCAACATCCAGCCGGCGGCCTCCGGCCAGGCGCAGAGCGCGACGTTCGTGAAGACCGTCGGCTGCGACTCGGCCTCGGACGTCGTCGCCTGTCTGCGCGCCAAGTCCGCCGCGGACCTGCTCGCCGCACAGAAGAAGTCGGGCGTCTCGCTGTCCCTCGGCGGCTCCGCCTTCCCGGTCAACCCCGGAACCGCCGTCCAGAGCGGCACCTTCAACCGGGTCCCGGTGATGATCGGCCAGACCAACAGCGAGCGCGGCCTGTTCACCTTCCAGAACTACGACTACCTGGGTACGCCGATGACGGCCGCGGGCTACGAGACGGCCGTCCGCTCCGCCTACGGTGCCGCCGCCGACAAGGTGCTCGCCGAATACCCGCTCAGCGCCTACAGGACCCCGGGCGAGGCCTTCACCGCCGCCCAGAACGGCTCCACCTCCTACACCCGTCAGCAGCTGATCAGCACGCTGTCCAAGTGGGTGCCCACCTATGCCTACGAGTTCGCCGAGAGCGACACCCCGCACTTCACGTCCATCCACCTGATCCAGCAGCAGAGCCAGGCCGCCCGTGACTTCCCCTTCGGCGGCGCCATCCACGTCGACGACCTCGGCTACCTCTGGGACTACCTCGGCCAGACCCTGCCGTACGACGACGACCAGCTGGAACTGTCCCACCAGATGATCACGTTCTGGGGCCGGTTCGCCGAGCGCGGCGACCCCAACGGCAGCCGTACGCCCGCCTGGCCCAAGTACAGCGACAGAACGGACAAGTTCATGTCGCTGGTGGCCTGTGACACCGCGCCGGCGAGCGGCAAGGCCCCGGCGCCCTGCTCCAAGGCCACCGACACCTTCGACGAGGAACACAACCTCGACTTCTGGCGGAGCGTGCTGTGAGGAGACCCGCTCCACGCCCTACGGCGACCAGGCCGACAAGGTCCTGGCTCGCTACCCGCTCTCCGCCTACGAGTCGCCCGGCGCGCGGCCCTCGCCCAGGTCCGCACGGACGGCCCCCGGGCCTGTGTCCAGCTGGACATGGCGGCCGATCTCACCGCGACGTGCTGACGTACACCTACGAGTTCCGCGACGAGACGGCCCCGCTGCGCCCCTACGAGTTGGTCCCCGCAGCCTTCTCGCTCGCGACGCAGCACTCCGCGGAACTGCCCTGCCTGTGGGGCTCCAACAGCGCGAAGCCGCTCACCGCACGGCAGCGCGGTCTGTCGGGCGAGATGATCGCCTACTGGGCCCGGTTCGCGAAGACCGGAGCCCTCGCTCCCCGCGGGCTGCCGTCAGGCGCCCCGGTACGACGCGGACACGCCCCGCCAGGTCGCCTTCGACACCGGTGGCTCACGGATCGTCCATGACATGGCGGACCGCCACCGGTGCGGGTTCTGGGAGGGGGTGTCCTGACCCACGCCAGGGCCGGGTCCTCGCCGCTGTCAGCCGAGGGCCCGGTCCAGGTTGAAAGCCGCGCTGATCAGGGCGAGATGGGTGAACGCCTGCGGGAAGTTGCCCTGTTGCCTGCCGGTGTTGCTGATCTCCTCGGCGTACAGGCCCAGATGGTTGGCGTAGGTGAGCATCTTCTCGAAGGCGAGGCGTGCCTCGTCGATCCGTCCGGCGTGCACCATGGCCTCGACGTACCAGAAGGAGCAGATCGAGAACGTGCCCTCGTCGCCGCGCAGTCCGTCGGGGCTGGCCATCGGGTCGTAGCGGTAGACCAGGGAGTCGGACACCAGCTCCTCGGTCAACGCGTCCAGTGTGGAGAGCCACTTCGGGTCGGTCGGCGCGATGAACTTCGTCAGCGGCATCATCAGCACGGCCGCGTCGAGCACATCGCCGTCCTCGTGCTGGACGAACGCCTGCCGGGTCTCCGACCAGCCATGCTTCATGATCCGCCGATAGATCGCGTCGCGGCACTCCCGCCAGCGGTTGAGATCGGCGGGCAGTCCGCGCCGGTTGGCCATGCGGATCGCCCGCTCGATCGCCACCCAGCACATCAGCCGTGAGTACAGGAAGTTCTTACGGCCGCCGCGGGTCTCCCAGATCCCCTCGTCGGGCTGGTCCCAGTGCGCGCACACCCACTCCACCAGCGTGCACACGTCGTCCCACTGGCCGCTGGAGATCGGCTTGGCCCACTTGTCGTAGAGGTAGATCGAGTCGATCAGGGCGCCGTAGATGTCGAGTTGGAGCTGGTCGGCGGCGCCATTGCCGACCCGGACCGGCGCCGAGCCCTGATGCCCTTCCAGGTACGTGAGTTCACGCTCCGTCAGATCGGTGCGGCCGTCGATGCCGTACATGATCTGGAGCGGTCCCGAGGGGCCGTGGCTGTCCGGACTGACGTGCCGGATCAGGAAGTCCATGAACGCCTCGGCCTCACCGGTGAAGCCGAGCCGCAGCAGCGCGTACACGCAGAAGGCGGCGTCCCGCACCCACACGTACCGGTAGTCCCAGTTGCGCTCGCCGCCGAGCTGCTCCGGGATGCTCGTGGTCGGGGCGGCCACGATGGCGCCGGTGGGCGCGTAGGTGAGGAGCTTCAGGGTGAGGGCGGAGCGGTGGACCATCTCCCGCCAGCGGCCGCGGTACTTGGAGGCGGACAGCCAGTGCCGCCAGTAGGCGACCGTGCTGTTGAACTGCTCCTCGGCCTCGGTGCGCGCACACCGGCGCGGGGTCACCTCACCGCCGACCTGGTCCAGCGCGAACACCGCCGACTCGCCCTCGGAGAGCTTGAAGTCGGCCCGTACGTCCGGGCCTTCGGTCTCCAGCGCCACGGTCGCCGTCAGCCCCAGCGACAGCTTGGGGGACTCGAAGACCGCGACGTCCCCGACCATGCGGAGGGTGTGCGGCTGAGCGCCGTAGTCGAAGCGCGGAGCGATCCGCGTACGGAACGGGATCGAGCCGCGCACGCACAGCACCCGCCGGATCAGCCGGTGCCGCTCGGTCTCCACCGTGTCCCCGTCGACCGGCATGAAGTCCTGGACCTCGCCCACGCCGTCCTCGGTGTAGAACCGGGTGATCAGGACGTTGGTGTCGGGGAAGTAGAACTGCTTGGTCCGCGCCGGCACGGCCGCCGCCAGCTCGAAGCGGCCCCCGCGCTTCGCGTCCAGGATCGACGCGAAGACGCTGGGCGCGTCGAAGGACGGACAGCAGTACCAGTCGATGGTGCCGTCGGTCCCGACCAGCGCCACACTGCGCAGGTCGCCGATCAGACCGTGCTCGGCGATCGGCAGATAGCCGGTGTCGTTGCCAGGTGATCCGCTCATCGCAGCCTCCTGCGGATCAGCCTAGGCAGGATCGGCCGCGGGTGTCCTGGGAACGGCACCTTGACCGTCGTCAGGCCGTGAGAACCCGCACTCCCGCCTCCTCGAACCGCCGTACGGCCTCCGGCGCCGCCGCCGAGTCCGTGACCAGCGTGTCGATCTTCTCGGCCCCGCAGATCCGGGCGAACGCCCGCTGCCCCAGCTTGCTGGAGTCCGCGGCCACCACCACCCGCTCGGCACGCTCGCACAGCAGCCGGTTGATCGCGGCCTCCGCCTCGTCATGAGCCGCGGCACCATGCGTCACGTCCAGGGCCACGACACCGAGCACCGCCACATCAAGAGTGATCTGACTCAGCACACCGTCCGCGAGCGGCCCGATGAGCTCGTACGACTGCGGGCGCGCGACCCCGCCGGTCAGCACGATCTTGAACTGGGGGCGTACGGCCAGCTCATTGGCGATATTGAGCGCGTTGGTGACGATCGTCAGCGCGGGGGAGCCGCTGGAGAGGTCCCCGCGCACGGCCAGCGCGCGGGCCACCTCGGTCGTGGTCGTGCCACCGGTCAGCCCCACGGCCTCCCCGGGTGCGATCAGCTCCCCGACCGCCTTGGCGATGCGCTGCTTCTCGGAGGCGTGGCGGGCCGTCTTGTAGCGCAGCGGCAGCTCGTACGACACTCCGTGCACGACCGCGCCGCCCCGGGTGCGCACCAGCATCTGCTGCTCCGCCAGCTGGTCGAGGTCACGGCGGATCGTCGCGGCCGACACCTCCAGCTCGACGGCCGCCTCCTCGACGTCCAGCCGGCCCCGCTCGACGAGCAGCTCCAGCAGCGCCTTCCAACGGGCGTCGCGAGACATCCGCACCCTCCATTCCTTCCACCTCCCGGCGACCTTAGCGCACCCCTCCTGCGCGCGAATGCTTGATTGTGCTCGAAAGTGCGCTGTATCTTGCAAGAACAAGCAAAGCGTCGGAGGGGTACGGCATGACCCATGTCGAGGACGAGCTGACCAGCCAGCCGGAGTGCTGGACCCGGGTGGCGACGGAGGCCGCCCGCCACTCCGGCGCGCTTCCGGCGGCCGGGGAGCGGGTCGCGATCGTCGGGTGCGGCACGTCGTACTTCATGGCGCAGTCGGCGGCGGCCCTGCGTGAGGGCGCGGGGCAGGGCGAGACGGATGCCTTCACCGCGTCGGAGTTCCCGTACGGCCGCTCGTACGACCGGGTCGTCGCCCTCACCCGCTCCGGCACGACGACCGAAGTCCTGAGTCTGCTGGGGCAGTTGAAGGATCGCACCCGCACGACCGCCCTCACCGCCGACCCCCGCACACCCGTCATGGCTGCCGCCGACGATGTGGTCGTCCTCGACTTCGCCGACGAACGGTCGGTCGTCCAGACGAGGTTCGCGACCACCGCCCTCACCCTGCTGCGCGCACACCTGGGCCTGCACACCGACCAGGTCGTCACCGATGCCCGCACCGCGCTCGTGACTCCGTTGCCCGAAGGACTCGTCGAGTGCACGCAGTTCACCTTCCTCGGCCGGGGCTGGACGGTGGGGCTGGCCAACGAGGCCGGACTGAAGATGCGCGAGGCATCCCTCGCCTGGACCGAGGCCTACCCGGCGATGGAGTACCGGCACGGTCCCATCAGCATCACCACCCACGGCACCGCCACCTGGATGCTCGGCGAGGCTCCCGAAGGTCTGGCCGAACAGGTCCGGGAGACCGGCGGGCTGTGGGTGCCTGGCACCCTCGACCCCCTCGCCGAACTGGTCCGGGCGCAGCGCCTCGCGGTCGCCGTAGCCGCTGCTCGCGGCCTCGACCCGGACCAGCCGCGCCACCTCACCCGCTCGGTGATCCTCGCCCGCCCTTAGGAGACGTCGTGCCCCTGGTCCCCACCGGCGAGCTCGTCACCCGCGCCGCCGCCAACCGCTCCGCCGTCGCCGCCTTCAACATCATCACGCTGGAACATGTCGAGGCCGTCATCGCCGGCGCCGAGTCCCTGCACGCGCCCGTCGTCCTCCAAGTCAGCGAGAACGCCGTCAAGTTCCGCTACGGCAGCCTCCTCCCGCTCGCCCGCGCCGCCGTCACCGCGGCCGAACGTGCCGCCGTACCCGTGGCGTTGCACCTCGACCACGTCCAGAGCGACGACCTGCTTCGGCAGGCGGCCGACGCCGGCTTCAGCTCCGTGATGTACGACGCGGCACGCCTGCCCTACTCCGAGAACCTCGGCGCCACGAAAGCGGCCGCCGACTGGGCGCACTCCCAAGGACTGTGGATCGAGGCCGAGTTGGGCGAGGTAGGCGGCAAGAACGGCGAGCCCCCGCTGGACGCCCATGCCCCCGGCGCCCGCACCGACCCCGTCGAGGCCCGCGCCTTCGTCGCCGAATCCGGCGTGGACGCCCTCGCCGTGGCCGTCGGCAGCGCCCACGCGATGACCGAACGCACCGCCATCCTCGATCACGGCCTCCTCGAACGCCTCGCGTCCACCCTCGACGTGCCCCTCGTCCTGCACGGCTCTTCCGGGGTCCGCGACGACGAACTCACCGCGGCCGTCACGGGCGGCATCGCCAAGGTCAACATCGGTACCGCGCTCAACGTGGCCATGACCGGCGCGATCAGACGGTTCCTGGCGGCTCACCCCGAGGCGGTGGACTCGCGGAAATACCTGAGCGTGGGGCGGGAGGCGATGGCCGAGGAGGCCCTGCGGATCATCCAGGTGCTCGGGCGGTGAGAACGGGCTGGTAGAACCCGCTGGAAGCGGGTTCATGCCAACGGACGTCGACGAAACCGGCCGCCGACACGAACTCCGCCAGCTGCGAGCGTGTCAGCGCCCAGGACGTCGTACGGCGGACGCGCACGGCCCACTCGTCCCCGTCGCCGGGTACCAGTTGGAAGTACTCCTGGTCGTAGCGCTCGCCGTCCTCGTGCCAGTGCCACAACTGGAAGGTGATCACCCGGCCGTCGGTGGCCTCGGAGACCTGCGGAGGCGTGGAGCCGGGCCTGGTCCGGCGGAGCTCCTCGTAGTCGCGAAGGGTGAGCAGCAGCAGACCGCCGTCCCGCAGCACCCGCCGCATCCCGGCGAGCGCGGCCGCCACGTCCGGGGCCGTCAGCAGATGCGCCATGGAGTTGTCGGCGCAGACGACCACGTCGAAGGCGGACGCCCCGAACGGCAGCCGCCGCATGTCCGCGGCGGCCGTCGGCAGCAGGGCACCGCGAGCCGACGCCTCCGCGGTGGCCCGTGCGGCGGCGACGGGACTGAGATCGCTGCCGACGACCCGGTGTCCGGCCAGCGCCAGCCCGATCGCCTGGGTCCCGATCCCGCACGAGCAGTCAAGGACGCGGTGCGGACCCGGCCCCAGGAGGGTGCCCAGTGCCGCCGCCTGACGCGCGATGCTCGCGTCCCAGTCCGCGAAAATCCGGTGGTAGTCCGGAGCCAGCGAATCGTAGAAGCCTCGCACCGAGGAGTCAGTCACTCGTCTCCTTCACCGCCTTCAGCACCACGAACTTCGGGTCGCTGGCCACCAGTTGGCTGTTGCCGAACAGCTTCCGCAGCTTCACGTGGTACCCGAGATGGCGGTTACCGACCACCCACAGCTCGCCGCCGGGCCGCAGCGCCCGGCGTGCTCCCGTGAACATCCGCCAGGCCGTCGCGTCGGTCGTCGCCTGGTGGGAGTGGAACGGCGGGTTGTTGAGGACGATGTCGACGCTGCCCGCCGGGACCCCGGTCAGACCGTCCCCGACCCGGAACTCCGCGTGTCCCGGCCCGCCGTTCGCCTTGTACGTCCCCTCCGCCGAGGCCACGGCCTGGAAGGACTCGTCCACGAACAGCACCTCGGCCTCGGGATTGGCCAGCGCCACCGCCGTACCGACGACGCCGTTGCCGCAGCCCAGGTCCACGATCCGCCGGGTGCCCCGGCTGTCCGGGAGGTGCTGGAGGAAGAACCGGGTGCCGATGTCGAGCCGGTCCGCGCAGAAGACGCCCGCGTGGTTGACGACGGTACGCCCGGAGGCGGCGCCGATCCCGTCCGGGAGCGTGTAGCCGTACGGCCAGGGGTTGGCGGGCCGTTGGAGCGACGGCTGCGGTGTGCAGAAGATCAGCCGCGCCTTCTTCTCGGCCAACGAGGTGCGGGTTGGCCCGAGGATCCGCTCGAACAGCCGGAGCGTCGACGTGTGGATCTCCTTCACCATGCCGGTGCCGACGACGACCGTGCCCTCGTGCACCGCGGGCGCCAGCCGCAGCAGCTGCTCCTCAAGCAGGGCCAGGCTCTTCGGCACCCGCACCAGCAGGACGTCGATCCGGCCGGGCGCCGGGTCCTGCGTGGTGAGCAGCCGTACGGCACCCGCCTCCACCTCGGCGCGCGCGAGGTTGGCCCGGGTCGCCTCCTGACTGAGGAAGGAGTCGGTGATCTGTGTCGGCCGGTGCGCGGCCAGCGTGGTGACCAGCGCTCCCCAGCGGTCCCCGAGCACCACGACCGTGCCGGTCAATGACACCCCCTCGTCCGCGAGGTGTCTGAGCAGATACTCGTCGGAGGCGTCCCAGGCACGCAGCCGGTCACGCGGGTCCTCGGGAAAGCGGGTGAGCGCGAGCTCGCCCCAGGGAGTCGTCATACGGTCGTCCATCGTGCGTCCAGGCTAGCGGAGCCGCAGCTCAGGCCTCCTCGGGCAGGATGGAACCCATGGATGCCGAGCTGTTCCCGAGGGCCCGCACTCAGGTCGCGCCGGGCGCGGTGCACGTACCGGACTGGCTGAGCCCCGGACGGCAGCGCGAGCTGCTGGCGGCCTGCCGGGAGTGGGCACGACCACCGGCAGGACTGCGCACGGTCCGCACCCCGGGCGGCGGCACCATGACCGCACGGCAGGTGTGCCTGGGCTGGCACTGGTACCCGTACGCCTACGCCCGCACGGTCGCCGACGGAGACGGGGCACCGGTGAAGCCCTTCCCCGACTGGCTGGGCGAGCTGGGCCGGGAAGCGGTACGGGACACGCTCGGTCCGCGGCCGGCGCCGTACGACATCGCCCTGGTCAACTTCTACGACGGCGACGCCCGCATGGGCATGCACCGCGACAGCGACGAGAAGTCGGACGCTCCCGTGGTGTCCCTCAGCCTCGGCGACACCTGCGTCTTCCGCTTCGGCAACACCGAGGCCCGCACCAAGCCCTACACGGACGTCGAGCTGCGCAGCGGCGACCTGTTCGTGTTCGGCGGCCCGTCGCGGCTCGCGTACCACGGAGTGCCCCGGGTGCATCCGGGCACCGCGCCGCCCGAGTTGGGGCTGAACGGGCGGCTGAACATCACGCTGCGGGTCAGCGGGCTCTAGGGTCTGTCCGGCGGATCAGGCCGGCTGCAAGAAACCGCGCTGGTGGGCCGAGCCGAGCGGGGGCTGGTGCGTGCAGCTGCAAGGCGGAGGAGGCGTGGACACCAGCCGCTACCGCGGCGGGCGACGCGGAGCGTCGGCGAGTGACGACAACGCGGCTGGGGGTCCCCCCCACGCTTTGGGCAGTGGGGGAGGGCGTGCCAGGCCCCGCGACGCCGGCATGATCCGCCGGACAGGCCCTAGGTCGGATCAAGAACGGATCATGGGAGACTCGCCCTCATGAGCGGCAAGGCGGACCCCCGGCCGGCGGGGGAAGGGACCACCTCAAGGGCGCGGCTGGACCGGGGGCGCGGTGCGCTGGGGCCCGCGCTGGGGCTCGACCACACCGGACGCGCGCCCACCCGGGCCGTGCTCACCGCCGAACTCGGGGTGACCCGGGCGACGGCCGGCGCGGTCGCCGCCGAGCTGGAGGCGCTCGGGCTGATCCGCGTCGACGTCCGGCCCACCGCGGCCGCCGGTTCGCAGGGCAGGCCCTCGCACCGCCTCGCGGTTGCCGAGGACGGCCCCGTCGTGCTGGCCGCCCAGGTGCACGCCGACGGGTTTCGGGCCGCCCTGGTCGGTCTGGGCGGCCGTATCGTCGCCACCGCACCGGGCTGCGAGACCGTCGACGCCGACCCCGCGAAGGTCCTCGGCTCCGTCGTGGAGGCGGGCGCCGATCTGCTCCGTACGACCGGCCGACGCTGCGTCGGCGCCGGACTCGCCGTACCGTCGGCCGTCGCCGAACCGGAGGGGCTCGCCCTCAACCCGCTGCACCTGGCCTGGCCCGCGGGCGCCCCCGTCCGCCGTATCTTCGACGAGTGCGTGCAGGCGGCCGGGATCACCGGACCGGCTTTCGCGGGCAACGACGTCAACCTCGCCGCGCTCGCCGAACACCGGCACGGCGCAGGCCGCGGCGCCCGGGATCTGCTGTGCGTGGCGACCGGACACCGGGGTGTGGGCGGTGCGCTGGTGCTCGACGGGCGTCTGCACACCGGCAGTTCGGGCCTCGCCCTCGAAGTCGGCCACCTCACGGTGAACCCCGAGGGCCGCCCCTGTCACTGCGGCAGCCGCGGCTGCCTGGACGTCGAGGCCGACCCGCTGGCCCTGCTCACCGCCGCGGGACTCGCCCCCGGCCCCGAACTGTCCCTGCTCCAGCAGGCCAACGACCTCGTCCGCGACCACTACGGCGACCCCATCGTGCGTACGGCCGCCGAGGCGCTGATCGACCGCCTGGGGCTCGGCCTCGCCGGCCTCGTGAACATCCTCAACCCGGACCGCATCATCCTCGGCGGCCTGCACCGCACCCTCCTGGACGCCGATCCGGAGCGTCTGCGCGCGGTCGTCGCCGAGCGCAGTCTGTGGGGGCAGAGCGGCGGTGTCCCGATCCTTGCCTGCACGCTCGACCACAACAGCCTGGTCGGGGCGGCCGAGTTGGCGTGGCAACCGGTTCTCGACGATCCGCTGGGGGCCCTGACCCGTGACTGAACTGCTGGAGGCCGTCGGGCTCCGCCTGGTCGAGGTGGCACCGCCGGTGCTCCCGGCCGAGGTGCGGGCGGTCATGAACCGTGAATGGGGAGAGGCGGTCCGCACCAACCCGGCCCTCTTCGACGGTCCGGTCGCGGTCTGCGCGGGGCTTTCGCATGATGACGGGGGCGGTCTGGTCATCTCCTGGTCCCGTACCACCTACCGCTACTTCGCCCTGCGCCGCGTCCCGGGCGCTGCCGCCCTGCGGTCGCTCTTCGTGAGCGTGGTGCAGCCGACGGACGACGGACGGGTGCTGGTGGGCCGTATGTCGTCGGCCACGTCGACGCCCGGCCGCTGGCAGTTCCCCGGAGGCTCGGTCGAGCCACCCACCGGCACCGAGCCCCTCGACGAGACCGCACTGCGCCGGCACGCCGCCGTGGAACTGGCTGAGGAGACGGGTGTCGACTCTCCCGCCGCCGCCCTCACCCGCTGTCTGGTCACGCGGGGCGCGGACGGACAGGTCGGTGTCCACTACCTGGCGCCGCCCCTGCCCGCGTCCCTGCTCCACAAGCGTTTCGAAGCACTCGTGGCCGGTGAGACGGCACGGGGCCGCGACCCGGAGTTCGACCGGATCACCCTCATCGGCTCACCGGCCGAACTGCCGGACCTCGCCGGTCCGCACGTGGCCTATCTGGACCCCGTCCTCCGGTGGACGGGCCGCCGAGTAGGCTCATGACATGCGGATCTCGGTCTCCTCGGACATGGACGAAGCGGTGGCGCGCACCCTCGTCGACGAACTGGTTGCCCGCGGCCACCACGTGCTCCCGCACGGCGCGCTGAGCCCCGGCGACGACCCCCAGTGGGCCGTCTGCTCGGAGGCCGCGGCCCGAGAGGTGGCGGCGGGGACGGCCGACCAGGCGGTCGTGTGCTGCTGGACCGGCACCGGCGCTTCCATCGCCGCGAACAAGGTCCCTGGTGTACGGGCGGCCCTGTGCACGGACGCCTACACGGCGGACGGCGCCCGTCGCTGGAACGACGCCAACGTTCTCGCCCTCAGCCTCCGCCTCACCTCCCCGCCGCTCCTCAAGGAGATCCTCGACGCCTGGTTCACAGCGGAGGCGAGCCAGGAGGCCGAGGACCGGGAGAACGTGGCCCGGGTGGGCCGTCTGGACACCGACCGGCCCTAGCAGGCCGTTCCGCCAGGTCAGGGGAGGAGCGGGCCGGCCACCAGCTCGCCTCGGCGTGCTCCGGTGCCGTGGCCCCGCGAAACTGTTCCCAGGTCACCGGCTCCAGCGCCGCGGTCGCCGCATCCCGGCGCTCGATCGCTCGTTCGAAGGCGGGGTGCCCGTGGTCTCGGAGATCGGCAGCCGGTCGGCGGGGCCGTAGCGCCATGCAGTACCGCAGTGCACCAGGTCCCCGACCTCGCCAGGCAGCCGCTCGACCAGCGCGGTGGCCGAGCCCGGGGTGAAACAGACCAGGTCGACGACGACATCCGGGTCCAGCCCGGCGACCCGGTTCCCGAAGCCGCCCTCCCTGCGTGGGTGGTTCACCAGGTGTCAGGTCGATCGGGCCGGTATCGCGGGGACCGTCAAGCTCCACAGTGCCGCCACCAGCGGTCGGCGCAGATCGGACCGTCGTACGCACAGACCGATCGGGAACTGCTCGGGCCGTGGATCGGCGGGCACCTCCGCCAGTCGCTCGCGCACCGCGCTGTGTTCCAGTACGAGGCGGGGGACCACGCCCGTGCCGCAGCCCAGCGCGGCCAGCGTCAGCAGTCCTTCGTGGCCGTCGGGCTCGCAGGCCACGTCCGGGACCGTGCCCCGGGCGCGGAACCAGCGGTCGGCCGCCTCACGGACCAGGCCACGGTGAGGCAGGACGAACGGCCCGTCCAGGTCCGGGTCCGGACGCTCCCGCGCGGTGACGAGGACCAGCTCGGTCACCGCGATCGTCCGGCTCACCAGCCCCTCCGGAAGCCTGGCCGGGATCCCGGCGACGGCCACGTCCACCTCGCCCTCGTCCAGCCGGGCCAGCGCGGCCGCCGCGTCACCGGTGCGCAGGTCGAGGCGTACCTGCGGATGAGCCGCGCGGAAGGGCACCAACAGGTCGGGCAGCAGCGCCTGGCAGGCGGTCACCGTCGCGAACACGGCCAGACGGCCGGTCAGTTCGGCCGGGTCGGGATGCTCCTCGCGGTAGCCACGCCACAACTCCAGGGCCTGGACCGCGTATTCACGGAAGCGGTGGCCCTGCGCCGTCAGCGACACCCCGCGCGGACCGCGGTCGAACAGCCGGTGTCCCAGCTCGGCCTCCAACCGCTGCACGGTTCTGGTCAGCGTTGCCGGACTGACATGGCAGTCGAGGCTCGTCCGCCCGAAGTTCAGAGTCTGGGCGAGGTGCAGGAAGAGCCGTAGCTCCCGGTGATCATCCATGCGACCTCGGCCTTTCAGTTCACGCAACAGGGCGATGCACAAGTTGCGCTTGCTGCAACGCTCTGCCGGAGCCTACAACTCCACCATGACCTCCACCACGTACGCCTCCGGCGTCTTCGCCCTCGAAACCATGGACGTCCCCGATGGCACCGAGACCGTCCTGCGCGGCGGCCGGCACCTGTTCCCGCTGCTGCCCCAGGCATTCGCCGGAATCCGCCGCATCGGCGTGCTCGGCTGGGGCCCGCAGGGCCGCGCCCAGGCGCTCAACCTGAGGGACTCCCTCGCCGGCACCGACATCAGGGTGGCCGTGGGCCTGCGCCCCGGCTCCGCCTCGGCCGCCGACGCGCGCGCCCACGGCTTCACCGAGGAGGACGGCACGCTCGGCGACTGGCTCGCGGTCGCCGCCGACAGCGACCTGGTCGTCCTGCTGATCGCGGACGCGGCGCTCGCCGCCCACCACCGGGAGATCTTCGGGGTGCTCAAGCCCGGCGCCGCGATCGGACTCTCGCACGGCTTCCTGCTCGGTCATCTCCGCGAGACCGGCGGCGAGTTCCCGGCCGGGCACGCCGTGATCGGGGTGTGCCCCAAGGGCATGGGCGACTCGGTGCGCCGCCTCTACCAGCAGGGCGCCGACGTCAACGGCGCCGGGATCAACAGCAGTTTCGCCGTGCACGCCGACCCCGACGGCCGCGCCGTCGACCTCGCGCTCGGCTGGGCGGTGGCGCTCGGATCGCCGTACACCTTCCGCACCACGCTGGAGAGCGAGTACCGCTCGGACATCGTCGGCGAGCGCGCCATCCTGCTCGGCGCCGTCCACGGCATCGTCGAGAGCCTGTACACGCGGTACCGCCTGGCCGGGGACGACGAGGTGACGGCCTACGAGAGGTCCTGCGAGAACGTCACCGGGCCGATTGCCCGCACCATCTCGCACTCCGGCCTGCGGGCGGTCCGCGAGGGCCTCTCACCGTCCGACCGGGACGTCTTCGACCGCACGTACACGGCCACGTACGCACCCGCGCGCGAGATCGTCGCGGAGATCTACGACGAGGTCGCCGACGGCACCGAGCTGCGCAGTGTGATCCTGGCCGAACGACGGCTCGGGGCACGGCCGATGAGCGGGATCGGCGGCTCGCCGATGTGGGCCGTCGGCGAGCGGGTGCGGGCACGGCGGGGCGAACGCGAGCTGTCCGTGGACCCGTTCACGGCAGGGGTGTTCGTCGCCACCATGCTCGCCCAGATCGACGAGTTCGCCGAGCGCGGCCATCCCTGGTCGGAGATCGTCAACGAGTCCGTCATCGAGGCCGTCGACTCCCTCCTGCCCTACATGCACGCGCGCGATGTGGCTCACATGGTCGACAACTGCTCCCGCACGGCCCGCCTCGGCGCCCGCCGCTGGGGCCCGCGCTTCCAGGCCGCTTACGAGCAGATCGCTTACCCGGACGCCGAATGCCCGGCGGACGAGGACCTGTTGGCGGCTTTTGTGAACCACCCCGCCCACGAGGCGCTGGCCGCGGCGGCGAAACTGCGGCCCTCGGTGGACATCTCGGTGGCGTAGGGCCGTTGTCAGTGGGGGCGGCTAGCCTGCGGGGCATGATCGAGACAACCGAGGCCGACCGCGCCTTTCCTGGCGCCCTGGCCGATGTGGCCCGCGTGGAGTTCGACTACGACGACGGCGAGGGCATCGACTTCGAGCCGTACGAAGCCTTCGACGCCGCCGAGGAGACCACCGACTGGCTCCGCAACTGGACCGGCAACCACGAACTGGGCGGCGAGGCCTACCGGGTCTTCGGACAGGACGGCACCGGAGGCCTCGCCGCCCTGTGGTGCGTCCGGCCGGGGCGGCCGCTGGTCGAACAGCCCGTGGTGTTCCTGGGCTCCGAGGGCGAGCGCGGCGTGGTGGCGGCGAACCTGTCCGACTTCCTGTGGGTGCTGGCCGACGGCCTGGGCCCGATGGAGGTCGTGGAGTACGAGCAGTACGAGGCGCGCGCGAACCCCGCGCTGACCGAACTCGCCGAGCGCCACGCGACCACCCCGCGCCGCACCACGCGCGACATCGTCACCGCCGCCCGGTCGGAGTTCCCGGCCTTCTCCGAGGACATCGACGCGCTCTGCCGATGAGCGCTGCGTACGCCTGTGAGAGAGGATCAGGGATCCGGCCACCCCACGGCCAGGGCCCGAGCGGGGTTGTCGGTGAAGATGCGCCCCACCAGTTCCTCACCCAGCTCGACCGCGAGCCGCGGCCGTACCCGGCGCAGCAGATACGGCATCCCGGAGCCGCCGTCCACGGAACGGCCGGCCGCGGTCGTGGTGTCGCCGCCCAGCAGCAGGCGGTCCCCGTGTCCCGCGTCGGCGAGGGCCCGTACGGCGTCGGGCATGCGCCAGTCCGTCGCGTGGTTCGCCCGTGAGGGCCCGTCGAAGGCCAGGTAGCAGCCGGTGTCCGCGGCCTGGCGGTGCACCGTGAAGTCCGGGGAGCGGTTGAGATGCCCGAGGATCACCCGATGCGGTGGCACCCCCAACTCCCCGCACAGCAGGTCGAGTACGTCCAACGCACCCGTCCCCAGCTCCAGATGGACGGCGATCGGTGCCCCGTCGCTTGATGGGCCTCGGCCGCCGCGGCCATCGTCCAGCGGGCGTGCGCGTCAAGCGCGTGGAAGCCACCCGCCACCTTGATCAGCCCAGCCCGGACCCCTGACGTGCCGATGCCTGCGGTCAGTTCGGTGACGAACACATCGGCCAGCCTGCCGCGCAGCCCGGCGAGCGTCCGGTCGTCGTAGTGGATGTCCTGGTGCAGCCCGGTCGCCGCGACGATCCGTACCCCGGTCTCCCGGGACAGCGCCGGCAGATCGGCGGCCCGCCGTCCCAACCCGTACGGCGTCCACTGCACGACACCGCCACCGCCCTGCGCGGCGAACGCCGACAGCTCGGCCCGCGCGGCGGAGACGCTCTGCAGCTCCTGACCCGGCAGCCGGGGGCTGCCGAAGAACAGGTGATCGTGCGTGTCGCACACACCGAGCTGCTCGCCGGGGATGTCCCCGAGTACGGTCCGGACCACCCTCACCACTGGCGCCCCCGCGGCAGCCGCTCCCGCCCGGGCGCCGACACATGCAGCACCTCGAACACGTCACCGTCCGCCTTCGGCGTCTCATACGCCCAGAGCGAGAAGTGGACGAGCTCCCAGCGTGCCGTGTCCACGGCGGCTGCCGCGAACACCGCGCCGTCCTCCCCGGCCAGCCGCTCCGTCTCACCCACCGCGTCCGCCATCACCTCCGCCAACTCCACCCCCGCCGACACCGGTTGAGCCAGCCGGACGGCCGACAGGGCAGCCGAACCGGCGGTGCCGCCCTCCTCGTACGACAGGCCTGTCCACTGCCGCACCGAGGGCCGCCCGAAGTCGTTGCTGAGCCCCTGGAAGGCGCCTTTCCACAGGAAGGTGTTCATGCCCTCCACGGTGTTCCAGAGGTAGAAGGGCGCGTACTGGTTCACCGGTGAGCCGTTCACGCCGCGCTCGCGCATCAGGTACGTCTTGAATCCGAGGCCCTCCCAGTCGTCCAGGAGATGCCCGATGCGGGCCACCCGGGCGCGGATGACGGCCATGTCATAGTCGGCGGGCAGGGTGAGCTCGTACTGCATGGCGTGCATCGGGCGCCTCCTCAGGCGGGGTAGTCCTCGGGGGCGACATGGGCGTCCCAGTCGGCGGTCGTGCCGTCCTCCGCGGCCTCCACCACCGCGAGATGGGTCATGAAGGTGCGCGGCCCTGCCCCGTGCCAGTGCCACTCGCCCGGCTCGATCCACACGGTGTCGCCCGCGCGGATCGGCTCGACGGCACCGCCCCTGCGCTGCACCAGCCCCTCGCCCTCGGTGACGTACAGCACCTGGCCGTGCGGATGGCGGTGCCACGCGGTGTGCGCGCCGGGGGCGAAGTGGACGTTGAACATCCGCAGCCGGGACGGGGAGGGGGGCGCGGCGATCTCGTCGAGCCACACCGTCCCGGTGAAGTTCTCCGCCGCTCCCTGCCTGGTCCCGGGGCGCTGTCGGGTGATCTGCACGTGGATGAACTCCCTTATGTAGTCTGGGGCTTGAGCAGTGAGAGAAGACCCCGCACGCCTGTGTCGAACGCGGCGGGCGAGCCGGACGCGCGGGCGAGGACGTAGCCGCCCTGGATGGTCGCGAGGACGGTCGCCGCGATCTCCTCGCCGTCCAGCGAGGACGCGAACTGGCCCTGTTCCTTGCCCTCTTCGACGATCCCGGCGATCCGCTCACGGATCCAGTCGATCGTCTCGTCGACGGGCGCGCGCAGTTCGTCGCTGGCGACGACGTCCGGGTCCATCGTGAGCCGGCCGATCGGGCAGCCGCGCAACACGTCCCGCTCGCGCCGCAGATACGCCTCGATGCGTTCGTAAGGCGTACCGGGCCCGCCGAGTACTCCCTCCGCGGTAGCCCGCAGTTCGTCGGCGGTTCGCCGGATCGCGGCCAGCGCGAGGTCAGGCTTGCCCTGGAAGTGGTGGTACATGCTGCCCTGTCCGGCGCCCGCGCGCTCCAGGATGGCCTTGGGGCTGGTGCCCACATAGCCGCGCTCCCACAGCAGCTCACGGGTGGACTCGATCAGTCGGTCCGAGGTGCTCATGCACCCACTGTACATACTAGTAGTTACAGACGTCGAGGTCTCTGTGGAGCACAAGGAACAGGCCCGCGTACTCCCCGGGAGGTACGCGCACTGCCGCTGGCCGTACGACGACCCGGACCCCTCCCCGGAGCCAGTCTCGAAGCATCACCGAACGGACACCTTCAGGAACTCCAGGGAGATGAACCGACATGCAGACCCTCGCGAACTGGGACGGCGGCCCCGGGCCGTGGATCCTCTTCTTCCCGCTGATCTGGGCGGCCGTCGTGCTCGGCGTCGTCACCGTCCTGCGCCGCACCGTCTGGCGCGGCCGCCGCGGACCGTGGCGCGCCATGGCAGACAACGGCCCCTCCGGCGACTCGCCGATCGCCATGCTCGGCCGCCGCTTCGCCTCCGGCGAGATCGACGAGGACGAGTACTGGCGCCGGCTGTCCGTGCTGGACGAGCAGTTCGGCCGTACGGCGGGCAAGGGCGGTGCGGCATGACCGCCACGACCGCCCTGACCGCCGCGGCGAAGACGCTGTCGGCCGCCCGGGTGGTCGACGCCGTGAAGGTGTACGGCAGCGGCGACACCAGCGTGCGGGCCCTGGACGGGGTGAGCGTCGACTTTCCGGCCGGACGCTTCACCGCGATCATGGGGCCCTCGGGCTCCGGCAAGTCCACCCTCATGCACTGCGCGGCCGGTCTCGACACGCTCACCGCGGGCGCCTCCTACATCGGCGACACCGACCTCGGCGCCCTCGACGACCGCCGCCTCACCCTCCTGCGCCGCGACCGCGTCGGCTTCGTGTTCCAGGCCTTCAACCTGGTCCCGACGCTGACCGTCGAGGAGAACATCCGGCTGCCGCTCGATCTCGCGGGCGGCAAGGGCGACCCGGAGTGGATCGACGCGCTCATCGATGTCGTCGGCCTGCGCGACCGGCTCCACCACCGGCCGGCCGAACTCTCCGGCGGGCAGCAGCAACGCGTCGCCGTGGCTCGCGCGTTCGCCGGCCGGCCGGACGTCGTCTTCGCGGACGAGCCCACCGGCAACCTCGACTCCCGCTCCGGCGGCGAGGTCCTCGGCCTCCTCGGCAGGACCGTGCGCCAGGCCGCCCGCACGGTCGTCATGGTCACCCACGACCCGGTCGCCGCCGCTCACGCGGACGAGGTCGTCTTCCTCGCGGACGGGCGCCTGGTGGACCGTATGGAGTCCCCGACCGCCGACAAGGTCCTGGACCGCATGAAGGCCTTCGAGATGCCCGCACGGACCGAGGCCGGGACGGAGGGGGCGGCATGAACGCCTCCGTGCGGCTGAGCATGTCCTCCCTGCGTGCCCACAAGCGGCGCTTCGCCGGGACCTTTCTCGCGGTGTTCCTCGGCGTGGCCTTCCTCGCCGGGACCCTCGTCATGGGCGACACACTGCGGGCCAGCTTCGACACCATGTTCGGAAACGCGAACAGCGGCACCGACGCCGTGGTCCGCAGCGCCGACGCCATCACCACGCCGGGGGAGAGCGAGGGTGTGCGCGAACCGGTCGACGCCGACCTGGCCGACAGGATCGAGCAGGTCCCCGGAGTCGCGGCGGCCGCCCCCGACATCCAGGGAGCGGGTCAGTTGATCGGCGCGGACGGCAAGCCCATCGGCGGTCAGGGGCCGCCCACCCTCGCCGGCAACTGGATCGACGACCCGAAGCTCAACCCGTACCGACTCGCCGAGGGACGTGCCCCGGAGAGGTCCGGCGAGGTCGTCGTGAACCGCGGCACGGCAGACCAGGGTGACCTGAAGATCGGCGACACGACGATTCTGCGCACACCCGACCCCGTCGAGGTGACGATCGTCGGCCTCGCGACCTTCGGCGGCGAGGACGGCATGGCCCAGGTGACCTTCAC
>NZ_JBJDQL010000073.1:0-13126 GCF_044903305.1 Streptomyces sp. NPDC019531
GATGCCCGTCAGCACGGCGAACAGGGCGGGCTGGACCACGTCCACGCGCTCCAGAGACGCCGCGTCGTCGTCGCCGCGCAGCACCGGGGTCAGCGGCCAGTCCACATACGGGGCGAACGCCGTCTCGCACTGGGTGATCCAGTCGGCGAACACCGGTGAGGAGGCCAGGAGTTCGCGTCCCATGCCCACCCACTGCGAGCCCTGGCCGGGGAAGACCAGCACGGGTGCGGGCTTGCGGAGGGCGGTGGCGGTCACTGTGTGGTCGGCCGGCTCGCCGGCGGCCAGTGCGGACAGGCCGGATACGGCGTCCTGGTGGCTGTGTACGAGCACGGCCGCGCGGTGCTCGAAGGCGGTGCGGCCGTGTGCCAGTGCTGCCGCGATCCGCGCCGGGTCGGCGTCGGGGTGGGCCTGGGCGTACGCGCACAGCCGTGCCGCCTGCTCACGCAGAGCCCCGGGAGTACGACCCGACAACACCCACGGCACCACACCCGTCGGCGGCATGCCGGGAGGCTGTCCCTCCTGCTCCTCCTCGACGGGCGCCTGCTCCAGGACGACGTGGGCATTGGTTCCGCTGATGCCGAAGGCGGAGACCGCCGCGCGGCGCGGCCGGTCGACCTCGGGCCAGCCGGTGGCCTCGGTGGCGAGCCGGACCGAACCGGCCGTCCAGTCCACGTGGGTCGACGGCTGGTCCACGTGCAGGGTCGCGGGGACGGTCCCGTGCCGCAGGGCCATGACGGCCTTGATCACGCCGGCTACCCCCGCGGCGGCCTGGGTGTGGCCGATGTTCGACTTCACCGACCCCAGCAGCAACGGCGGCCGCCCGGACGGCCGTTGGCCGTACGTGGCCAGCAGCGCCTGCGCCTCGATCGGATCACCCAGCGTCGTGCCCGTGCCGTGCGCCTCCACCATGTCCACGTCCGCGGTGGTGAGACCCGCCACGGCCAGCGCCTGGTGGATCACCCGCTGCTGGGAGGGGCCGTTGGGGGCGGTGAGCCCGTTGGAGGCGCCGTCCTGGTTCACGGCTGAGCCGCGTACGACCGCCAGCACCCGGTGACCGTGGCGCCGGGCGTCCGACAGCCGCTCCAGCACCAGCACACCCACACCCTCGCCGAACCCGGTGCCGTCCGCCGCTTCGGCGAAGGCCTTGCACCGTCCGTCCTCGGCCAGCCCGCGCTGGCGGCTGAACTCGATGAAGACGGTGGGGTCGGCCATCACCGTCGCGCCGCCGGCGAGCGCGAGCGTGCAGTCGCCACCGCGCAGCGCCTGGACCGCGAGGTGGAGCGAGACCAGCGACGACGAGCACGCGGTGTCCACTGTCACCGCCGGGCCCTGAAGACCCAGCGCGTAGGCCACCCGCCCCGACACGACACTGGTGGTCGTACCGAGGTCGAAGTACCCCTCGACCTGGTCGAACACCCGCCTGAGCGCTGCGGAGTAGTGAGAGGGGAAGACGCCCGTGAAGACACCGGTGCCGCTGCCCTTCAGCGACGCCGGGTCAAGTCCGGCCCGCTCCACGGCCTCCCAGGAGACCTCCAGCAGCAACCGCTGCTGCGGATCCATTGCCAGCGCCTCACGCGGCGATATCCCGAAGAACTCCGCGTCGAAGCCGTCCGCACCCTGGAGGAAGCCGCCCGTGCGCACGTACAGCGTGCCCGGTCGGTCGGGGTCCGGGTCGTAGAGCCCCTCGACGTCCCAGCCCCGGTCGGCGGGGAACCCCGACCGGCCCTCCCCACCGGACGACACCAGCGTCCACAGGTCCTCCGGTGACCGCACGCCTCCCGGAAAGCGGCACGCCATCCCCACGATGGCGATCGGTTCCTGCGCGGCGGTGAGCAACTGCCGGTTCTCCCTGCGCAGTTGCCGGGTCTCCGCCAGCGAGGCCCGCAACGCTTCTACGACCTTCTCCATGGATGTACTGGATGTACTGGCTGTATTCATCGAAAGTCTTGCCTTCCAGCCGGTCAGAAGCGGTCGCTGTCCAAAGCCATCCGAACCAGGTCCTCGACGTCCATCGTGTCGAGGGGGACAGGAGTGTCTTCCTGGTCCGCTCCGATGACCGTTCCGGCGGCGCGGTCGGCGCCTTCGCCCGCTTCCTCGCCGTGGTCCGGGACCAGCAGGGCCAGCAGATGCCGGCCGATCGCGACCGGACTGGGGTGATCGAAGACCAGCGTCGCCGGAAGCCGTAGCCCGGTGGCGGCGCCCAGGCGGTTGCGCAGTTCCACCGCCGTGAGGGACTCGAACCCGAGTTCCCGGAAGCTGAGTTCCTCGTCGATCTCCGCCGGGCCCAAGCGGCCGAGCACAACGGCCGCCTGACCCGACACCAGATCGACAAGCAGCCGTTCTCGTTCCGTGGGGGAGAGGCCGTCAAGCCGGCGTGCCAGCGCCTCACCGGCCGCCGGGGCGGAACCGGCGTCCGTCGCACGCCGCAGCGGGGGACGGACCAGCCCCCGCAGTACGGAAGGCACCCGGACCCGGGCCGCGTCGGCCTGGAGCCGTGCCAGGTCCAGCCGGACCGGAAGCAGCAGGGAGCCTTCGCCTCCCAGACCGGCGTCGAACAGGGCGAGCCCGTCGGAGGTGGACAGCGGCGACACGCCGGTACGACTCATCCGCGCCAGGTCGGCATCGTCCAGATGGCCGGTCATCCCGCTGGCCTGCTCCCAGAAACCCCAGGCCAGGGAGGTGGCGGCAAGGCCCTGGGTCCGGCGGTGATGCGCCAGCGCGTCCAGGAAGGTGTTCGCCGCCGCGTAGTTCGCCTGGCCGGGGATGCCGAGGACACCGGAGGCCGAGGAGAACAGCACGAACATCGACAGGTCGTGATGCCGGGTCAGCTCGTGCAGATGCCAGCCCGCCCGGACCTTCGGCGCCATCACGCGTTCGAGCTGCGCCGGGGTCAGCGTCTCCAGCGTTCCGTCCGCCAGCACACCCGCCGCGTGGACCACCCCGGTGAGCGGGTGCTCGGCGGGGATCGCCGCCAGCACCCCGGCCAGTGCCGCACGGTCGGTCGCGTCGCACGCCGCCACGGTCACCTTCGCGCCCAGCCCGGCCAGTTCGGCCTCCAGCTCCGCTGCGCCCGGGGCGGACCGCCCGCTCCGGCCGATCAACACCACGTGCGGGACCTTGTGCTCCCGCACCAGATGCCGCGCCACCAGGCCGCCCAGCGTGCCGGTACCACCGGTGATCACGACCGTTCCGGCGTCAGTACGAGGGTGTGCGGCCTGCTGCCACGCCTCGTCGCCGCAGCGTGTCAACCGCGGGACGAGCACAGCGCCATGACGTAGGGCCAGCTCGGTCTCGTCCCGGTCCGTGGCCGCCGCCACGGCGGCGGACAGCACGTCCCGCGATGAGGCCGTGCCATCGGTGTCCACCAGCAGGAACCGGCCCGGGTGCTCGCTGGACGCCGAGCGCAGCAGCCCCCACACCGAGGCGGCCCCCGGGTCGTGGACCTCCTCGTCCTCCGCCGCCGCCACGGCCCCGGAGGTGAGCACCACCAGCCGGGAGTCGGCCCAGCGCTCGTCGGCAACCCACTGTTGGAGCAGTTCGAGCATCTTCTCGGTCAGACCGAGGGCCGTCTGTGCGGCGTCGGATCCGTCCGCGCCGGCGCATGGCACGACCACGACCACGGGCGCGCTGTCGGCAGAACCGGCGAGAGCCGCCAGGTCCGGATGGACCTGGGCCGTTGCCACCGCCTCGGACACTCCCGTGCCGTCCGTCCCCAACACGGCCCAGGCGGCCCAGGCGGCCTGGGCGGCCTGGGCGGAGGCGGTTTGGCCGGGAGCGGTCCGGCTCACCGGCAGCGGAGTCCAGGTCAGTTGGAACAGCGACTGCCGCAGGGTGTCGCGACCGAGCGCCAGCTGATCGCCCGTGACCGGCCGGGACACCAGCGACCGCACGGAGGCGACGGGACGGCCCGAGCCGTCCGCCAGCTCCACCGCGAACGCCTCGGACCCCGCGGGGGTCAGCCGGACCCTCAGCACGGCTGCCCCGGCGGCGTGGAGAGACACCCCGCTCCACACGAACGGCAGCCAGGCCTGCCCGCCCGCGCCGCCGGTGGTACGGCTGAGCATCATCGGGTGCAGGGCACTGTCGAGCAGCGCCGGATGCAGAACGAAGCGGTCGGCGTCCGCACGCTGCCCCTCCGGCAGTACGGCCTCCGCGAACAACTCGTCACCACGCCGCCAGACAGCGCTGAGGCCCTGGAACGCCGGGCCGTAGCCGTATCCGTGCCGGGCGGCCTCGGCGTAGAAGTCCCCGATGTCCACGGGCTGGGCACCGGCCGGTGGCCAGACGCCGGAATCCGCCTCCGCCGGCAGGGTGTCACCGCCCCGCGTCACCGTCCCCGTGGCATGCCGGGTCCATGGCGTGCCCGGTACGGGGTCGTCGGCGCGGGAGTGGACCGTCACCGGTCGTGCCCCGGTCTCGGCGGCGGCTCCCACCGTGACCTGGATGCGGACCGCGCCCTGGTCGGGGAGTATCAGCGGGGTTTCGAGGGTGAGTTCCTCGACGAGGTCGCATCCCGTCTCGCGGGCGGCCCGCAGGGCCAGTTCCAGGAAGCCCGTGCCGGGGAAGATCACCGTGTCGGCCACGGCATGGTCGGCGAGCCAGGGATGCGTGTTCAGCGCGAGCCGACCGCTGAGGATCACGTCGCCGGTCGCGGCGGATTCGAGCACCGAACCGAGGAGAGGGTGGTCCGTGCCGTCGCCGGCGGTGGGGATGTCGGGAAAGATCTCGGGCCAGTAGCGCTGGTGTTGGAAGGGGTAGGTGGGCAGGTCGGTGGGGGCGGCGGTGCTGGCCGGGAGCAGGGTGTTCCAGTTGGGGGATGCGCCGTGGGTGTGGGCGTGGGTGAGGCTGGTGGTGAAGTCGGTGGGGGTGGCGTGGTCGCGGCGTAGGGATTCCAGGACGGTGGCGGGGTGGCCGGTGTCTTCGATGGTCTGGTGGAGGGCGGTGGTCAGGACGGGGTGGGGGCTGGCCTCGATGAACAGCCGGTGGCCGTCGCCCAGGAGTGTGCGGGTGGTGGTGTGGAATTCGACGGTGTGGCGCAGGTTGCGGTACCAGTAGTCGGCGTTCAGCTGGGTGGTGTCGATCTGGTTGCCGGTGAGGGTGGAGTAGAACGGGGTGTCCGTGGCCTGGGGGGTGATGTCGGCCAGGGCGGACACGATGGCGTCACGGATCGCTTCGACGTCGGCGGAGTGCGAGGCGTAGTCCACAGGGATGCGCCGGGCCCAGGTTCCGTCCGCTTCCAGCTGGTGGAGGAGCTCTTCGATGGCGGTGCTCTGTCCGGAGACGATGGTGGTGGCGGGGCCGTTGGCGGCGGCGATGGAGAGCCGTCCCTGCCAGGGGTGCAGGAGTTTTTCGGTGGCGTCACGTCCGAGCATCACGGAGGCCATGGCCCCGGTGCCGGCGAGCTTGACCAGGGCCTGGCTGCGCAGGGTGACGATGCGGGCGGCGTCGTCGAGGGTCAGTGCCCCGGCGACGCAGGCGGCGGCGATCTCGCCCTGTGAGTGGCCGAGGACGGCGGCGGGGGTGAGGCCGTGGTGCTGCCAGAGTTGTGCGATGCCGGTGAGGACGGCGAACAGCGCGGGCTGGACCACGTCCACACGCTGCAGTGACGCGGCGTCGTCGTCGCCGCGCAGCACCGGGGTCAGCGGCCAGTCCACATACGGGGCGAACGCCGTCTCGCACTGGGTGATCCAGTCGGCGAACACCGGTGAGGAGGCCAGGAGTTCGCGTCCCATGCCCACCCACTGCGAGCCCTGACCGGGAAAGACGAAGACCGTGCCGGGATCCCGCCTGGCGATACCGGTCACCGTGTGGTCGGCCGGCTCGCCGGCGGCCAGCGCGGACAGGCCGGATACGGCGTCCTCGTGGCTGTGTACGAGTACGGCCGCGCGGTGCTCGAAGGCGGTGCGGCCGTGTGCCAGTGCTGCCGCGATCCGCGCCGGGTCGGCGTCGGGGTGGGCCTGGGCGTACGCGCACAGCCGTGCGGCCTGCTCACGCAGAGCCCCGGGAGTACGACCCGACAACACCCACGGCACCACACCCGTCGGCGGAGCGGCCGCGGTGGGCGGCTCGGACACCTCTTCGGCTGCCGGTGCCTGTTCGAGGATGAGATGGGCGTTGGTGCCGCTCATGCCGAAGGAGGAGACGGCTGCTCGGCGTGGGCGGCCGGTGTCGGGCCAGTCGGTGGTCTCGGTGGCGAGGCGGACCGCGCCGGCGGTCCAGTCGACGTGAGTGGAGGGCTGGTCGACGTGCAGGGTCGCGGGGACGGTCGCGTGCTGCAGGGCCAGGACGGTTTTGATGACTCCGGCCACGCCGGCGGCGGCCTGGGTGTGGCCGATGTTCGACTTCACCGAGCCGATCAGCAGCGGCGACTGTTCGGGAGCGCGCCGGCCGTAGGTGGCCAGCAGGGCCTGGGCCTCGATGGGATCGCCGAGGGGGGTGCCGGTGCCGTGCGCCTCGACCAGGTCGACGTCGGCGACGGTCAGGCCGGCCGAGGTCAGGGCCTGGCGGATGACGCGCTGCTGGGAGGGGCCGTTGGGTGCGGTGAAGCCGTTGGAGGCCCCGTCCTGGTTCACGGCTGAGCCGCGTATGACCGCCAGCACCCGGTGACCGTGGCGCCGGGCGTCCGACAGCCGCTCCAGCACCAGCACACCCGCGCCCTCGGCCGGGCCGAAACCGTCGGCCCCCTCGGCGAACGCCCGGCACCGGCCGTCCACCGACAACGCGCGCTGCCTGCAGAACCCCAGGTAGACACTGGGCCCCGACAGCACGGTCGCACCGCCGGCAAGGGCGAGCGTGCACTCGCCGGCCCGCAGTGCCTGGACGGCCAGGTGCAGGGCGACCAGCGAGGACGAACAGGCGGTGTCCACCGTCACCGCCGGGCCTTCCAGACCCAGCGCGTAGGCCACCCGCCCCGACGCCGCACTGGCGTGGGTTCCCGTCGTGTAGTACATGTCGATCTCCGGCACGTTCCGCACGACGGCCGGGTAGTCGAACGAAGCATGGCCGGTGAAGACACCGGTGCTGCTGCCCTTCAGCGACGCCGGGTCGATCCCGGTCCGCTCCACGGCCTCCCAGGAGACCTCCAGCAGCAATCGCTGCTGCGGATCCATGGCCAGCGCCTCCCGCGGCGATATCCCGAAGAAGCCGGCGTCGAAGCCGTCCGCGTCATGCAGGAATCCGCCGCCTCGTACGTAAAGCGTTCCCGGCCGGTCCGGATCCGGGTCGTAGAGCTTTTCCAGGTTCCAGCCGCGATCGGCCGGGAGATCCGATATCGCATCCTCTCCCGAAAACACCAGACTCCACAGGTCCTCCGGGGAGCCGACATCGCCGGGAAAACGGCAGGCCATGCCCACTATGGCCACCGGATTGTCATCGGCGACCACTTCTGTGGTCGGTTCCGCATCTGTTTTTCCGGTATTTTCCGTGCGGGTTCGGAGATATTCCGCGAGTGTTTGCGGGGTTGGATGGTCGAAAATCAACGTCGAGGGCAGCCGAAGGCCGGTGGCCCGGTCCAGTCGGTCTCGCAATTCGACCGCCGTGAGCGAGTCGAGCCCCAGTTCCTGGAAGGTGTGGCCAGGCTCGATCTCTGCTTTGTCGCAGTCCAGTATGTGGGCCGTCTGCGTGTGTACCAGATCGAGGAGGCGGCGGCCCAGCTCCGCGCCGGACAGGCCGACCAGAGCATGCGTGGCCGAAATACCGGACTCATTCAGGTCGTCCACGCAGATCCTCCTCCAACGGGCACCTGCGTCAGTTGATACTGCACGGCACTCTTCCGGCACAAGAGAAAACCGACTTTGGAACAGCTTTAGATCCGCTTTGGCGGAGTAGTCGAAGAGAGGCTCATCTGCGGTTTCCGGAGGTCTTTGGATCCGCTTTAGGTTCGCTTCAGGGTGCGCTGTCACGGTGCCTTCAGGCCCCCGCCGGACGTCGACCGCCAAGGAGGCGTCAGTGATTATCAGCAAGCAGCAGGGGCCGAAACCCGGCGCGATCGTCGAGGAATTGGACTTCAGCCCCGCGCTCCTTTCGGGGCGCGTACCCGAGTCCACCGCATCCGCTGAGACCCCGCACTTCCACGGGGAAGTCAGCGTCACGGCAGACCCGTGGGTCTGAGCCGCCCACCGGGACCACCGCACGACCAGATCGCTGCACGCCTGGAGAGCCGCCATGACAGACGCGATGACACCACCACAGGAGGCTCCGGCGCCCGAGGGCGCCCGGACGAGTTTCCCCAACGACCCGGACCTTCTCAGCAGGGTGCTCCGCCCGTACCGGTCGAAGGACACCCGGTACCTCAAGTCGGCCGTGCTGACCGTGACCGCGGCCGAGGACCAGGCCGGCGGCAGCCGGCTCTCGGCCGTCTGCGAGTTCGAGATCCCCGAGTCGTGCTACATCGACGACACCGGACACTTCAACTCGGTGGAGTTCAACATCTGTTACAACCAGATGCTGTACTACGGCGTCGCGAAGGCCGTCCAGGAGAAGCTCGTACCGCCCTTCTCCGGCTGGACGATGGACGACTACTGGAACCGCCAGCTGGCCAACTTCCTGATCACCGACTTCCGCAGCACGTTCAAGCGCTCCATGCGCGGCCGCGTCTTCCACGGGGAGATCGAGTTCGCCGACATCGTGGAGTGGGAGGGCAGTGACATCAGGGACCCGCTCCTCGCGCTCCGTACCCTGTGCCGCTACTGGGACGAGTACGGCGGCGGGTGCCACGGCGAGGTCAGGATCGCGATCACCGACCCGCCCCCGGTGCCCCGGGCGCTGCTGACGACGGCAGCCGAAGTCTGACCGCACGGACCCCGGGAGCTACTGGTGAAGACGGACGACGCCATCGCGGTGGTCGGCATGGCATGCCGCCTCCCGCAGGCCCCTGACCCCCGCGCCTTCTGGCAGCTGCTGCGGGACGCCCGCAGTGCCGTCACCGAGGTGCCGGCAGACCGCTGGGACGCGGACGCGTTCTACGACGAGGATCCCCGCGCCCCCGGCCGGATCAACACCCGCCGGGGCGCCTTCCTGGAGCGGGTCGGCGACTTCGACGCGGCGTTCTTCTCGATATCGCCGCGTGAAGCCGCCGCGATGGACCCCCAGCAGCGGCTGATGCTGGAGCTGGGCTGGGAGGCGTTCGAGGACGCCGGGGCCGTGCCCGAGCGGCTGCCCGGCCTGTGCACCGGGGTGTTCATCGGCGCGATCGCCGACGACTACGCCGCGCTGCTGCACCGCGCCGGGCCCGAGGCGGTCACCGAGCACACCTTCACCGGGCTGCAGCGGGGCCTCGTCGCCGGCCGCCTCTCGTACGCCCTGGATCTGCGCGGACCGAGCATGACCGTGGACGCCGGACAGTGCTCGTCGCTGGTCGCGGTGCACCTGGCGTGCGAGAGCCTGCGCTCGGGCGAGTCCGACCTCGCCCTCGCGGGCGGTGTCCACCTCAATCTCAGCCCCGCCAGTTCGGTCAGCGCGGCCAAACTCGGTGTGCTCTCCCCGGACGGCCGCTGCTACACCTTCGACTCCCGGGCCAACGGCTTCGTCCGCGGTGAGGGCGGCGGCCTGGTCGTCCTCAAACCGTTGTCCCGTGCCCTTGAGGACGGGGACGACATCTACTGCACCGTCCTCGGCAGTGCCGTGAACAACGACGGCTCCGGCACCGGCCTGACCGCCCCCAGCCCCGAGGGCCAGCAGGAGGTGTTGCGCACGGCCCACCGCCGGGCCGGCGTCACGCCCGCCGAGGTGGGTTACGTCGAACTGCACGGCACCGGAACCCGGCTCGGCGACCAGGTCGAAGCCGCCGCTCTCGGCGCCGTGTTCGCCGCGGACCGCCCGGACGGGCAGCCGCTGGTGGTGGGCTCCGCCAAGACGAACGTCGGCCATCTGGAGGGCGCGGCCGGCATCGTGGGTCTGCTCAAGACCGCCCTGAGCATCAAGCACGGCGCGATCCCGGCCCAGCTCAACTTCGCGGGCGCCGACGAGCGCGTCCCGCTGGACCGGCTGAAACTGACGGTGCGGCAGGAGTACGGACCATGGCCGCGGGCCGACCGCACTCCGGTGGCGGGGGTCAGCGCCTTCGGTGTCGGCGGTACCAACTGCCATGTGGTGCTGTCCGGTGCGCCCGGGCCCACAGTGCCCGATCCGCCGCCGCACACCCCGCGCCCCGCCGCGGGGGCCCCGGTGCCGTGGCTCGTCAGCGGCCGGACCCGGGCGGCGCTGCGCGCGCAGGCCGGCCGGCTGCACGACCACGTGGCCGCCGATCCGCACCTGGACCCGGCGGACATCGGCTTCACCCTCGCGACGGCCCGGCGCGCCCTGGAGCACCGCGGAGCCGTGGTGGCCGCCGAGCGGTCGGCTCTCCTGGCGGGACTGCGGGCGCTGGCCGACGGCGAGCCCGCGCCCGGGGTCGTCACGGCGTCCGAGGCCCCGGCGCGGCCCGGTGGCCGGACCGTGTTCGTCTTCCCCGGCCAGGGCGCGCAGTGGGCGGGCATGGCCGTCGGTCTGCTCGACTCCTCGCCGGTCTTCCGCGCGCGGATCGAGGAGTGCGCACAGGCCCTGGCTCCCCATGTGGACTGGTCGCTGACGGAGGTACTGCGGGGCGCGCCCGGGGCGCCCACGCTGGACCGGGTCGATGTCGTCCAGCCCGCGCTGTTCGCGGTGATGGTGGCCACCGCCGCGCTGTGGCGCTCCCACGGGGTCGAGCCGGACGCGGTCCTGGGCCACTCACAGGGGGAGCTCGCCGCGGCCTGCGTCGCCGGGGCGCTGACCCTGCAGGACGCCGCCCGGGCCGTGGCACTGCGCAGCCGGGCGATCGCCCGGCTCGCCGGAACCGGCGGGATGGCCGCCGTAGGACTGCCCGAGTCGCGGCTCGGGCCGTATCTCGAGCCGTGGGAGGGCCTGCTCTCCCTCGCCGCCGTCAACGGCCCCTCGTCCACCGTGGTGAGCGGTACGCCCGAGGCGCTGGACGGTCTGCTGGCGGCCTGCGCGCGCGACGGCGTACGGGCCCGCAGGCTGCCGGTGGACTACGCGTCGCACTCGGCACAGGTCGAGGCCGTACGCGACGAGGTGACGGCCGCGCTGGAGCCGATCCGACCGCGCGCCGCGGCCGTCGCGCTGTACTCCACCGTCACCGGTCGGCGCGCCGACGGCGCGGATCTCGACGCGGACCACTGGTACCGCAACCTGCGCGGCACCGTGCGGTTCGCCGAGGCCACCCGTGCCCTTGTCGCCGACGGACACCAGGTCTTCCTGGAGATGAGCCCGCACCCGGTGCTCACCCAGGCGGTGGAGGAGAGCGCGGAGGAGGCCGGAGCCGAGGTCACCGTGATCGGCTCGCTGCGCCGCGACGAGGGCGGGCCCGAGCGCTTCCTCACGTCCCTCGCCGAGGCCCATGTGCGCGGGGTCGGCGTCGACTGGGGCCCCGCGTTCGACGGCACCGGCGCCCGACGCGTACGGCTGCCGGGCTACGCCTTCCAGCGCCGACGGTACTGGCTGGACCAGCCCGCCTCCTCTCCCGCCGCGCTCCCGGCTACCCAGCCGCAGAAGGCGGAAGCGGCGGAAACAGCCCTCGACGGGCCCGGTCCGTCCGACGAACGCGGCGCGCTCGACCTCGTACGGACACACGCCGCAGCCGTCCTCGGCCATACGGACCCCGACGCGGTGGATCCCCGGCTGCCGTTCCGGGACCTCGGCTTCGGCTCGCTCGCGCTGGTCGATCTGCGCGCCAGGCTGCAGGACGCGACCGGCCTGCGGCTCCCCGCCACCCTGCTGTTCGACCGGCCCACCCCTGCGGCCGCCGCCCGGTTCCTGCTGGAGCGGGCCCATGGCCGGGCGGTCACGGGGGAGCCCGCCGGGGCGGGGCCGCGCCCCGGAGCCGACCGGGAACCGATCGCGATCGTCGGCATGGCCTGCCGGTACCCCGGCGGCGTCACCTCCCCGCACGAGCTGTGGGAGCTCGTCGCCTCCGGCACCGACGCGATCTCCGGCTTCCCGGAGAACCGGGGCTGGGACCTCGACGCCCTGTACGACCCGGACCCCGGGCGGCCGGGGCGCACCTACCTCCGCCAGGGCGGATTCCTGTACGACGCCGACCGCTTCGACCCGGCGTTCTTCGGCATCAGCCCGCGTGAGGCCCTCGGCATGGACCCGCAGCAGCGGCTGCTCCTGGAGACCGCCTGGGAGGCGCTGGAGAGGGCCGGGGCCGACCCGGCGGCGCTGCGCGGAAGCGACACCGGTGTGTTCGTCGGTGCGATGGCGGGCGACTACGCCCCGAGGCTGCACGAGACCCCGCCACCGATCCAGGGCCATGCGCTGACCGGGGCCGCGTCCAGCGTGCTGTCGGGGCGGCTGTCCTACACCTTCGGGTTCGAGGGGCCCGCGGTCACCGTGGACACCGCCTGCTCCTCGTCCCTGGTGGCCCTGCACCAGGCGGTTCAGGCGCTGCGGCGCGGCGAGTGCTCCCTGGCTCTGGCGGGTGGCGTGTGCGTCATGTCCGAGCCCGGCATGTTCCTGGAGTTCAGCCGTCAGCGTGGCCTGGCGCCCGACGGCCGCTGCAAGGCCTTCGGCGCCGGGGCGGACGGCACGGCGTGGGCCGAGGGTGTGGGTCTGCTGCTGGTGGAGCGGTTGTCGGACGCCCGTCGGCTCGGCCACCCCGTGCTGGCCGTGGTGCGCGGTTCGGCGGTGAACCAGGACGGCGCCAGCAACGGCCTGACCGCGCCCAACGGCCTCTCGCAGGAGCGGCTGATCCGGGCGGCGCTCGCCGATGCCGGGGTGACACCGGACGGGATCGATCTGGTGGAGGCGCACGGCACCGGCACCCGGCTGGGGGACCCCATCGAGGCGGGTGCCCTGCTCGCGGTCCACGGCCGGGACCGGCTGCGGGACCGGCCGCTGCGGCTGGGTTCCCTGAAGTCGAACATCGGCCACGCGCAGGCGGCGGCCGGCGTCGGCGGAATCATCAAGTCGGTGATGGCCCTGCGCCACGGAATCATGCCGGCCACCCTGCACGCCGAGGAACCGTCCCCGCACGTGGACTGGTCGTCGGGGCAGCTGCGGCTGCTGACCGAGCCCGTCCCGTGGCCGTCCGGCGACCGCCCCAGACGCGCGGGTGTGTCCTCGTTCGGCATCAGCGGCACCAACGCCC
>NZ_JBJDQL010000073.1:13225-26143 GCF_044903305.1 Streptomyces sp. NPDC019531
CACGTCATCATCGAAGAGGCCCCCCGCGAGGACGTGCAGGCGGCCGAGGGGCCCGCAGAGCCGGAGCGTGGCGAGGCGGCCGGACGTGGTCTGCCCTTGCTGTGGCCGCTTTCCGCCAGGACCCCCGACGCGTTGTCCTCGTTCGGCATCAGCGGCACCGACGCCCACGTCATCATCGAAGAGGCCCCCCGCGAGGACGTGCAGGCGGCCGAGGGGCCCGCAGAGCCGGAGCGTGGCGAGGCGGCCGGACGTGGTCTGCCCCTGCTGTGGCCGCTCTCCGCCAGGACCCCCGACGCGTTGCGGGCGCAGGCGGCCAGGCTCGCCGGCCATCTCGCCGACCGCCCCGGTACCGACCCGGCGGACGTCGGACACACCCTGGCCACCCGCCGGGTGGCGTTCGAGCACCGGGCCGTGGTCGTGGGCGCGGACACCGACGCCCTGCTGAGCGGGGTGACGGCCCTGGCCGAGGGCCGCCCGGCGCCGGAGGTGATCGAGGGCACGGCCCCTGCCTCCGGCTCCCGGACCCGGATCGCCTTCCTCTTCACCGGGCAGGGCAGCCAGCGTCCCGGGATGGGACAGCGGCTCCACGAGCGTTTCCCGGTCTTCGCCGAGGCGCTCGACGAGGTGTGCGCCGCCCTGGCCCCCCACCTCGACCTGCCGCTGCGCGACGTGCTGTTCGCCGCCGAGGGGTCACCGGAGGCGGAGCTGCTCGACCGCACCGGGGTCACACAGCCGGCCCTGTTCGCCTTCCAGGTCGCGCTGTACCGGCTCGTCGAGTCACTGGGGGTGGCCCCCGACGTCCTGCTGGGGCACTCGATCGGCGAACTCGCCGCCGCCCATGTAGCCGGTGTGCTGTCCCTGGCGGACGCCTGCGCGCTGGTGGCCGCACGGGGGCGGCTGATGCAGGCGCTGCCGGGCGGTGCGATGGCCGCGCTCCAGGCGACCGAGGAGGAAGTGGCGCCCCTGCTGGCCGAGTTCGGCCCGGCGCTCGGTGTCGCCGCCGTCAACGGACCGCGGTCGCTCGTCGTCTCGGGCGACGAGGAGGCCGTCACCGAAGTGGCCGTGCGGTGGCGCGAGCGGGGGCTTCGGGCCGACCGGCTCCGCGTCAGCCACGCCTTCCATTCCCCGCACATGGAGCCGATGCTTCAGGAATTCGGCCGGATCGCCCGCGAGCTCTCGTACGCTGCGCCGCGCATCCCCATCGTCTCCACGCTGACGGGCAGGCCGGTCAGCGCCGCGGAGATGTGTTCCGCGGAGTACTGGGTGCGGCACGTGCGGGAGCCCGTACGGTTCCTCGACGGCGTGCGCCGGCTCGCCGCCGACGGCACCGGCGTCTTCCTGGAGGTGGGCCCACGCGGCGTGCTGACGTCGATGGCCCGCGGCTGCCTGGACGACACGGCCGTGCTGGTGCCCGCCGTCCGGAACAACCTGCCCGAGGAGCTCTCCCTGGCGCGGGCGCTGGCCCGGCTGCACACCGTGGGCACGGCCCTGGACTGGAAGGGCGTCCTCGCCGGCCACGGTCGCCCGACGGACCTGCCCACGTACGCCTTCCAGCGGGACCGCTACTGGCTCGGCACCCCGGCCGCACCGTCGGGCGGCGATGCCGCGGCGGCCGGTGCCACCCCGGCGGGCCATCCGCTGCTGGGCGCGGCCGTCGAACTGCCGGACACCGACGGCCTGGTGTTCACCGCCCGGCTCTCCCGGCAGAGCCACCCCTGGCTCGTCGATCACACCGTCCTGGACACCGTGCTGCTGCCGGGCACCGCCTTCGTGGAATGGGCGCTGCACGCCGCGCGTCGGACCGGGTGCGCCGGGATCGCGGAGCTGACCCTTGAGGCACCGCTGGAGGTGCCCGAGCGGGACGCGGTGCTCGTCCGGCTCTCGGTGGACGGCCCGGACAGCGCCGGAGGCCGCCGGATCACCGTCCACTCACGCGGCGAGGACGACACCGGGGCCGGGGCGTGGACCCGCCATGCCACGGGCATCCTGGCGGCCCCCGGGGCTGCCCCGCCCGAGCGGAGCCCGGTGGATCCCGGCGCCGCCCGGCCGCCGCGGGAGGCGGTCCCGGTGGACACCACCGGCCTCTACGAAGAGTTCGCCGGGCGCGGCTTCCGCTACGGGCCGGCCTTCCGGGGGCTCAGGTCCGCGTGGCGCGACGGGGACACGGTCTGGGCGGAGGTCGCCCTGGACGAGGAGATGTCCGCGCAGGCGTCCGAGTACGGTCTGCACCCGGCGCTGCTCGACGCGGCCCTGCACGCCGCGCTGATCCCGCTTCTGGAGCATGAGACGGGCACGCCGCTGCCGTTCGCCTGGCGGGGGGTACGGCTGCGCACCCCTGGGACCACGACGCTGCGGGTGCGGGTCACGAGGGGCGGCGGGCCCGCCCGGGGCGCCGTGTCGTTGGACGTCATGGACGGCGAGGGCCGACCGGTCGCCTCGGTGGAGTCGCTGCTGCTGAGGCCGATGACCGGCGACCGGCTCCGCGCGGCCGTGACCCGCCGGAACGGCATGCTGCTGCGGCTCGGCTGGAATCCGCTGCCGGGTCCCGCCGTGGCGGCGAGGCCGGGACAGTGGGCGGTACTGGGCACCGAGGGCCTGGGGCTCGCCGACCGGGCGGCCGCCGCCGGACACACGGTCGAGGCCTACCGGTCGCTGGCGGCCTTCGACACCGCACTACGGGTCGGCGCAGCGGTTCCCGATGTCGTGCTGGTGTCCTGCGCCACCCCGCCGCAGGAGCCACTGTCCGGGGCGGTGCGGTCGGCGACCCAGCGGGCCCTGGTGCTGGTGCAGGAGTGGCTCGACGACGACCGCCTGACCGGGTGCCGGCTGGTGTGCGTGACCCGTGGCGCGGTCGCGGCCGCTCCGGGCGAGTCCGTACCCGATCTCGCGGGGGCCGCGGTCTGGGGCATGCTGCGCAGCGCGCAGTCGGAACATCCGGGCCGGTTCGTCCTGGTGGACCTGGACGACGAGGAGAAGTCCGGCCGGGCCCTGGCCGCGGCGGTGGCCTCCGGCGAGCCTCAACTCGCCGTACGTGCGGGTGTGTTGCTCCGCCCCCGGCTCGCCCGGATGTCCTCCGAACCCCGTGCCGCGGTCGTTCGGGGGTGGGACGCCGAGGGCACCGTACTGGTCACCGGGGGCACCGGAGCGCTCGGCGGGCTGGTCGCCCGTCATCTGGTGCGCAACCACGGCGTACGGCATCTGGTGCTGCTCAGCCGCAGCGGTCCGGCCGCCCCGTCGGCCGCCGCGCTGGTCGGCGAACTGGCTGAGCTCGGTGCCCGGGTCACGGTGGTGGCGTGCGACGCGGCGGACCGCGCCGCACTTCAGCGGGTGCTGGCCGAGATCCCGGCCGAACACCCCCTGACGGCGGTGGTGCACACCGCGGGTCTGGTGGCGGACGGGACCGTCACGTCCCTGACTCCTCGTCAGTTCGGCCACGTGCTACGGGCCAAGGTGGACGCCGCGCTTCATCTGCACGAGCTGACCAGGGATCTGAGGCTCGCCCAGTTCGTCCTGTTCTCCTCGGCCATCGGTGTCCTCGGCGGCGTGGGTCAGGCCAACTACGCCGCGGCCAACGCCTTCCTGGACGCCCTGGCGCACCACCGCAGGGGTTCCGGCCTTCCGGCGGTCTCCCTGGCCTGGGGTCTGTGGGGGTACGGCGAAGGCATGGCCGCGGGGCTCACGCGGTCCGACATCCAGCGCATGGAGCGCTCCGGCCTGGCACCCCTCTCCGCCGAACAGGGCCTCGCGCTGTACGATCTCGCGCTCGCCAGTGGTGAGGCGGCGCCGGCCCCGATGGGGGTCAGCGAGGCGGCGCTGCGGGCACCCTCCGGGGCGCTGCCCGCGGTGCTGCACGGCCTGACCCGGTCGGTGTCCTCGGCCACCGGGCAGGATCCGGTGGCGCCGGCGACCGGGTCCGGGGCGTCGGCGGACGCCCTGCGGAGACGACTCTCGGGGCTCCTGCCCGACGAACAGGAACGCGAGGTCCTGGAACTGGTCCGGGCCCAGGCCGCGACGGTGCTCGGGTACGCCACACCGGAGGCGGTCGCGCCGGAGCGGGAGCTGCCCGATCTGGGATTCGACTCGCTGACCTCGCTGGAGCTCACCAACCGGCTGGCCGTGGCGACCGGGCTGCGGCTGCCCGCCTCGCTCGCCTTCGACCACCCGACCGCGGCCGGGCTGGCGGGCCGGCTGCGGGACGAACTCGTCGGGGCTGGACAGCCGCTCCGGTCGTTCACGGTCGGGTGACGATCAGGGCGCCGGTCGCAGTGCCGACCGCAGGACGCGGGCGACCGGCTCCCGGTTCTCCGGCGCGAGCAGGGCGAAGTGGCCGCCGTCGAGCAACTCCACCCGGCATCTGCCGGTGGTGTGATCGGCCCAGGCCGGCAGGAGGTCTGCCGGGATCAGGCGGTCGGAGCGCCCGCCGAGGACATGCACCGGTACGGTGACGCGGACCGAGTCGAAGTCCGCCCCGGCCTCCCGGCCGAGCCGCAGGTCCGCGTCCAGCACGTCGAGAAGGCGTTGCCGCATTCGGTCGTCCCGCAGTACACGGGTGGACGTACCCTCGCCCGCCTCGACCACTCCGAGCAGATCCTCGGCCGTGCGCACCTCCAGGGCACGCCGGGCGCCCCCGGGTATCTGCCCGCTCACCACCAGCGCCTGGCAGGCGTCGCCGAGCAGTTGGGCGATCCGGGCGGCGAGCAGCGCGCCGAGGCTGTGTCCCACGACCACGGTGGGCAGCGGCGCCAGCCCGCGTATCCCGGTGCGGAAGCTGTCGAGTACGTCGTCGAGCGCGCAGCCGATCGGCTCGTCGTAGCGGCGCTCGCGCCCGGGCAGGCAGAGTCCGATGATGTCGACGTCATCGGGTACGGAGGCGAGCGCGCCGAGCAGTGAGCTGGGGCCGGCACCGGAGTGGGGCAGCACCAGCAGCCTGGCCCGGGCCGACTGTGCCGTCCGGCGGCGCAGCACGGGCCACCAGAGGTCCCTGGCACGAGATGTGGTGGACAGTCAGATCCCTCCCTCGGTCAACTCCGGGGTGAACCCGGTGTCTTCTCCGCGTAAGAGTGCGCCCTGCCCGCCCGCTCTCCACCCCTGCCGTGCCGTTGTACGGCACAAGGGGATGACAGTTGATCTTTCAAGGATATCTCCTGGTAACAGCCCCGAAGCAAGCTCTCCATCCAAGGGCGGTAGGAGATCTGATGCGGTACGAGATTCTTGGCGCTCTTCGCGTCGTTGACGACTGCGGCAGCCGGTTCATCAGCGCGCGCAAGACGGGGACGCTCCTGGCTGTCCTGTTGATCCGGGCCAACCAGGTCGTTCCCCGAGAACAGCTGATCACCGAACTCTGGGGCGACAGCCCGCCCCGCCGTGTGGACGCGGCGCTGCACGTGTACGTCTCCCAGCTCCGCAAGTTCCTCATCCGGCCGGGACGGCCGGACAGCCCGATCGACACCAGGGCCCCCGGCTACCTGCTGCGGACCGGCTTAGACGAACTGGACCTCGATCAGTTCCAGCGCCTGGTCGGCGACGGCCGGACGCACGCCCGCGCCGGACGTCACCAGGCCGTGGCAGCCTCGCTGGAGGCCGCGCTCTCCCTGTGGCGCGGGCCGGTTCTGGAGGGACTGCGGGACGGGCCGGTCGTCAGCCACTTCATCGCCTGGCTCGACGAACTCCGGCTGGAGTGCTGGGAACTGCTGGTCAGTTCGTACCTGGCACTGGGCCGACACCACCAACTCGTCTCCACCCTGCGCGCGCTGATCATCGAGCATCCGCTCCACGAGGTGTTCCACTGTCAGCTGATGCTCGCGTTGTACGGCTGCGGCCGTCGCGCCGAGGCACTCGGCGTCTACTCGGCGGTACGCAAGACTCTCCGTGCGGAACTCGGGCTTGAGCCGTCCCGTCCCCTGCAGGTGCTTCAGCAGTCCATCCTGATGGACAAGGACACCGACGTGGCCGTCCCCGTCGCCGAGCCCGCGGGGCTGGTCAGCCTCGTGCGGAGCCGGGTATGAGCACCTCGGCCGGAACAGGGCGGGCAGGACCCCGCATCCACAGCCGGACTCCCGCGGCGTGCAGGGCCGTCAGCTCGCCGAAGCTGTGGCCCGTGACGCAGGTGGGCTCCAGCCCGACGGCCCGTCAGGACGGACAGCAGGGCGACGCTCCGCCTGGTCAGGGCGGGCTCGGACGGCCCACCTCGATGAAGGGGGGAGGACCTGGCGCGACGCCGCTCTGAGCAGCCTGGCGGCCCACGCGGCGGAAACTCGGTGCCGTACGACCGGACTCGTCGACAGCGCGCGGGGCGGCGTGCGCGTCGGCCGGCCGGGCCGCGAGTGCCTGGGCGGGCGAGGCCTTCTCCCACAGGTTGCGCCATCGACCGTGCCACGTTCGTTGGCAGGTCAACGCACCGAGGAGTCGGCCGCGTTGTGGGCCGCCTCCCCGGCCCCGGTCCCGCGCTGCCTCTCCGACCGGTCGGAGCGCCAGGTCAGCAGCGCGGCCATGGCGGCACTCACTGCTGCGATCAGCGGCAGCGACACCGCGCTGTGGAAGGTGCTGAGGCCGATCGCGCCGATCAGGCTGGCCGAAGCGATCGCCAGGAACGTCACCGCCGCGTTGAGCGAGACGCCGAGCGCCTCCGCTCCCGCAGGCGACAGCGCCATGATGCGGGACTGCTGAGGCGCGGTCATCGACCAGGCGCTGGCGCCGGTGATGGCCACCACGGCGATCGCGGAGGCGAAGTGGTTTCGTCCGGGCACCATGGCCAGGAACACGACGGTCAGCCCGACCGTGGCGCCGATGACCACGCGCCGCGGTCCGTGCCGGTCCGCCAGCCGGCCTGCCATCAGGTTTCCGACGGTACCGGCCAGCCCCAGGACCAGCAGGAGCAAGGCGACCCGGTTGCCGTTCCCCCCGGTCGCCGGTGCGAAGACCGCGCTGATGTAGGTGTAGGGCAGGTAGATGGCCGTGAACGTCAGCCAGGTGACGAGCAGGACGCGCAGCACCCGGCGGTCGGACAGCGGAGCGAGCCGCTGCCGCAGCCCGACCGCGGCCCCCGGCCGTACGTCCGGCAGCCGCAGCCCGATCGCGGGGGCCACGGCGAGGGCCAGGGCGGCGACGAACCACATGGTCGCCTGCCAGCCGAAGGCATTGCCGATCGCGGTGCCCAGGGGAGCTCCCAGGGCGAGTGAGGACGAGAGGCCGAGCGTCACCACCGCCAGTGCCCGTCCTCGCCGTTCGCTTCCGGCGACCGCCGCTGCGGCGGCTCCCGCGTTGGGCGTGAACATCGCCGCGCCGGCCGCCGCCAGCAGCCGGGACGCCAGGGTCAGACCGTAGGTGGGCGCGAGCGCGGTGGCGATGTTGCCCACGGCGAAGACGCAGAGCGCGGTGACCAGCACCCGGCGCCTGGACCAGGTCGCGGTCAGGGCGGCCAGCACGGGTGACAGCAGCGCGTAGGCGAGGGAGAAGACACCGACGAGTTGGCCGGCCGTGGCGAGACTGATCTCCAGCGACCTGCTGATGTCCGGGAGGAGGCCGGCTATGACGAAGGTGTCCGTTCCCACCGCGAAGGTGCCCAGGGCGAGGATCGCCGCGTGGGAAAGCCAGCGTTCTCCTGCTGTGGTCGGCGTGCTGTCCGCCATCGTCGTTCCTTTTCTGGCAGGTCGGCCCCCTCATACCGGGAGGCGCGGGGGGTCGGGGTCGGCGAGCACGATGGACCGTTGCGGATCGCGCAGGGCACGGCGCGGCTCGGACCCGGGTCACGGCGTGTCCTGGGCCGTTTCTGGGGACTGTTTCGCGCAGTCCCCAGAAAGCGATGTGACGGTCAGGGAGACGTGTCGGAGACGTTGGTGATGGCGAGCGTCACCTCGCCGTCGCAGAGCCCGCCGTCACCGTCCCAGTACCGATGGGACGTGACGGCCATCAGGAACGGTCTGCTCCCGGCCGGGGCCTTGCGGCTGAGGAACCGGAACTCCATCTCGCCCTGGAACGACCGTGCGTTGATGGGGCGTCGGAAATTGCTGGACAGCCGGGCGATGAGGATGTCGGGGAGCTGCCGCCGCCAGTAGTCCGCCATGGTCCAGGAGGAGAACTCGTCACCGAGGCCTTCCTTGACGGACTTCGCGACCAGGTAATACATCATCTGGTTGTAACAGATATTTACCTCGACGGCGTTCAGGTGCCCGGTGTCGTCGATGTAGCACGACTCGGGGATGGCGAATTCGCAGCGCGCCGTCGGCATACCCGACCGCAGTGTCACCTCGGCCGTCCGAAGGTACTTGCAGTGCTCCTTGTACGGCTGCAGAACCCGGGGCAGGAGCTCCGCGTCCGTGGCGAACGTAACCTCCTCCGCCGCCTTTGCCGGCATGAGGTCCGGGGTCACGCCGGGACCTCGTCGTAGAGCTTGCGCTCGTCGTGGACGGTCACCCGGAAGGAGACGGTCGGTTCCGGCGTGGTGGTGTGCCGGGCGCGGTGGATGAGGCTGCGATTGTCCCAGACCAGCAGGTCACCCTTCTCGAAGGTCTGGAGGTGGATGTTGGGGTGGCTGAAGGTCTCGTCGAGCTGGCCGGTGGCCTCGAAGAGCCGCTGGAGCAGGTCCGTCTCCATGGGCTTGCCCTGCTCGTCCTGAATGTCGACGGTGAAGCCCTCGCTGTTGTACAGCACCGTCTCGCCGGTCATCGGGTGGATGAAGGCGCTGGGTTTCACCACGGGCGGGGTCTTGGTGTCCACCTCTTCGATGATCTCGGAGAGAGGCCGGTAGACGTCCGTGGGGCGGATCTTGAAGTACTTGCGCACCGAGTGCTGGCAGAAGGTCCCGGCGACTTCCTTCTTGAGGTCTTCGGGGAGCCTTTCGTACGCCTTTCCCATGTCGATGAAGTAGGTCCCCCGGTTGTTCTGGGGAATGACCTGCGGATAGATGATGGTGAGCCCGAAGGGGTCCGGCATGAACTGGTAGTCGGCGTGCCAGAACTTACCGGTCTTCGGCACCCCTATCTGCTTTCCGTCCTTCGGCACATTCGAGGAGACGAAGACCTCCTCGACCTCGGGGTGCTTGTACATCGGCTCGTAGTAGGTCTCCGGGCGACCGAAACGCTTGCCCACCTCAAGGAGCTGCTGCGGTGTCAGGTCCTGGTTCTTCAGGACCACGATCTTCCTGGTGTAGACGGTCGACTTGATGGCGTCGATGTCCGCTGACGAGGCGGCCGCGTAGTCGAAGTCCTCGACGACGGCGCCGATATCCTGTCCTGCGGATTCGGTGATCTTCATTTGTTGCTTGTCCTTTCGAAAGACGGCTGCGGCTACTGGGCGAGCTTCGAGTCGATCAGCTGGGTGGTCAGGGCGAGGGTGAGGTCTTCCTCGAGTTCGTTGTCCGCGATGCTGACGCCGAGATCGCGTTCGATCCGCATGCTGATCTCGACCATGGTCAGCGAGTCGACGTCCAGCTGGGCGAAAGTGACGTCCGGGCTGATCCGGTCCGGGGGAGCGTCGTGCAGTGCCGTGACGATCTCGACCAGTTGGGTGTAGGTGGTGCTCATGAGGCCTGGATTCCTCCTATATCGTGCGGGTGTTCGATTTTGGAGAGGGTGGGCCAGCGCAGCGTGCACGAGCCCCAGGTCAGGCCGCCCCCGAAAGCGGTGAGCAGGACGCGGCCGCTGGTCTGGATGTTCTGGTGATGCGCCGCCTCGGCCAGGGCCAGCGGAATCGACGCGGCGCCGGTGTTGCCGACCGACTCGATGTTGGAGACGCAGCGTTCGCCGGGCACTCCCAGCTCCGCGGCCACCGCCCGCAGGATGCGGGCGTTGGCCTGGTGCGGTACGAGGTGGTCGACGTCATCGGCTTTCCAGCCCGTCGCGTGGAGCGCGGCGTTGGCCGACGTGGTCATGCGTGTGACGGCTTGCCGGAAGACTTCTTGGCCCCGCATGGAGAAGTGGCGGTCGGACCGGCTCGGCTCGCCCGGCGACGAGCGCTGCCGGGAGCCCCCCGCGGCCACCATGATCAGCTCTTCTCCGGTGCCGTCGCTGCCGAGGTCGAACGGTCCGACGGCACCCGGCTCCGTGGGGGCGCCGGCACGCAGGACGACCGCTCCGGCACCGTCTCCGAAGACGACGGCGTTCGTCCGGTCCTCGGGGTCGACGATGGTCGAGTACGTGTCCGCGCCGATGAGCAGCGCGCGGTCCGCCACGCCGGTCGCGATCAGTCCGGCCACCGTGGCCAGCCCGTACACGAACCCGGTGCACACGGCGTTCAGGTCGAACGCGGCCGCGCCGGTGAGGCCCAGTCGGCCGGCGACGGCCGGGGCTGTGGCCGGGCAGGGCCGGTCCGGGGTGGTCGTGACGACGACGACCGCGTCCACGGACTGCGTTCCGGCCGAGTCCAGCGCGCGGCGGCCCGCGGCCACGGCCAGGTCGGAGGTGGCCTGCCCGGCTTCGATGACATGCCGGCTACGTATCCCCGTTCGGGTGCGGATCCAGTCGTCACTGGTATGGAGACGGGTCTCCAACTCCTCGTTCGTGACGGTGCGGGGCGGTACGAAGCCGCCCAGTCCGCAGATCACGGCCGCACGGTCCGGCCGGCCGCTGAATTCGTGTGGGAGCGCAGATGTACTTGCCACAGCGGTCCGCCTCCTTTGTTCGGTGCCCATCCGATGCGGATTCGGCCTTCGGGGAGTACCGCGGTATAACCCCGAATGGATCGGATGCAAATTTCCGAGTCAGGGCCCGCATACTGTAAAACACGGTCCCAAAAATAATCTAAAGCGTTTCCAAATCCCTTTTTCCCTTGCCGTTCGCGGACGGATTGAAGTAGAAAAACCCCGTCCGGGTAGTGGAGGGTAATGTGGACGAGTTGCTCGATCTGATACGTGTCGGCACGGCCGAAGTCCTGGGGTACTCCGGAACCGAAGAAATCGAGGCCGACTGCACCTTCCAGGAGCTGGGAGTCGGTTCCCTCACCGCGCAGGAACTGCGGAATCGACTGAGCCGGTCCACCGGCCTGGAGCTGCCTTCCACGCTGGTTTTCGACTACCCGACTCCCGAGGCGGTGGCGCGGTACCTCCGCACGCTGCTGACCGGCGAGGAGGAGGATCCCGTCCGCTCGCAGGCCCCCATCGCCGCGGTGGACGACGATCCGGTGGTGATCGTGGGCCTGGCCTGCCGTTTCCCCGGAGGCGTGCGCTCCCCCGCCGACCTGTGGGACCTGGTGGTCTCCGGCACCGACGCGGTCTCCGGATTTCCGGTGGGGCGTGGCTGGGACGCCGAGGCCCTGTACGACCCCGATCCCGACCGGCCGGGCACGCTGTACGTGCGGGGCGGCGGTTTCCTGCATGACGCGGACGGCTTCGACGCGGAGTTCTTCGGGATATCGCCGCGGGAGGCCCTGGCCATGGATCCGCAGCAGCGCCTGCTGCTGGAGGTGTCCTGGGAGTCGCTGGAACACACCGGAATCGATCCGACCTCGTTGAAGGGCACCCGGACGGGCGTCTTCACCGGGCTGGCCGCCTTCGACTACCCGTCGATCGTGCAGGCCGTGCCGGAACTCGACGGGCATAGCCTGACGGGCACTCACGCCAGCGTCGCCTCCGGCCGGGTGGCCTACACCCTGGGCCTGGAGGGGCCGGCCCTGACCGTCGACACGGCGTGCTCCTCCTCCCTGGTGGCGCTGCACCTGGCCGCCGAGTCGCTGCGCCGGGGCGAGTGCTCACTGGCGCTGGCCGGCGGGGCGACGGTTCTGTCGGGGCCGAGCGTGTACCTGGGATTCAGCCGGCAGCGCGGGCTGTCGCCGGACGGCCGGTGCCGGGCGTTCGCCGACAGCGCCGACGGCTTCGGACCCGCCGAGGGCGTGGGTGTGCTGGTGCTGGAGCGGCTGTCGGACGCCCGGCGCCACGGGCACCGGGTGTGGGCGGTGGTGCGCGGTTCCGCCGTGAACCAGGACGGGGCCTCCAACGGGCTCACCGCCCCGAACGGGCCCTCCCAGCAGAGGGTGATCCGCGAGGCGCTCGCCGCCGCCGGGCTGTCGACGGACGACGTGGACCTGGTCGAGGCGCATGGCACCGGCACCCCCCTGGGTGATCCGATCGAGGCCCAGGCCCTGCTGGCGACCTACGGCCAACGCCCCTCCGGGCGAGCGCCGTTGCTGCTGGGGTCGGTGAAGTCGAACATCGGCCACACCCAGGCCGCCGCCGGCGTGGCCGGCGTGATCAAGGCCGTGCTCGCCCTGCACCACGGCACGGTGCCGCCGACGCTGCACGTGGACCGGCCGTCGTCCCACGTCGACTGGTCGGCGGGCGCGGTGCGGCTGGCCACCGAGGCCGTGCCCTGGCCGGAGCTCGACCGGCCGCGCCGGGCCGCCGTCTCGTCGTTCGGCATGAGCGGCACCAACGGGCACGTCATCCTTGAGGCACCGGCGCCCGAAGCGAAGGCCGGTGCTCCCGACGGGAGTTCGGCCGTCACGCTGCCGTGGGTGTTGTCGGGTCGTACTCCCGGGGCGCTGCGTGAGCAGGCCGCACGGCTGTGCGCGTACGCCGAGGCCCACCCCGACGCCGACCCGGCGCGGATCGCGGCAGCACTGGCACACGGCCGCACCGCCTTCGAACACCGCGCGGCCGTGCTCGTACACAGCCACCAGGACGCCGTATCCGGCCTGTCCGCACTGGCCGCCGGCGAGCCGGCCGACCACACAGTGACCGGCACCGCCCTGCGCAAGCCCGCACCCGTGCTGGTCTTCCCCGGCCAGGGCTCGCAGTGGACGGGCATGGGACGCGAACTCCTGGCCTCCTCACCGGTGTTCGCCGACTGGATCACCCAGTGCGAGACGGCGTTCGCCCCGTATGTGGACTGGTCGCTGACCCCGGTGCTGCGCGGCGACGACGACGCGGCGTCTCTGGAGCGCGTGGACGTGGTCCAGCCCGCCCTGTTCGCCGTGCTGACGGGCATC
>NZ_JBJDQL010000074.1:0-26044 GCF_044903305.1 Streptomyces sp. NPDC019531
ACCCCGGCCCCGACCCACAACCCACCCGCACGCGCTACACAAGCCCCCACCCACCCCGCACAGGCCGCCGCAGGCATATAAGGGGCGCGGGGAACTGCGCAAAACGCCCGCCCCCACCAAGCCGCACCCGCCGCCGCAGGCACCCGCGCTGCTCACCGCCCGGCACGCAACGCCGATGTGACAGAATCTGCCATCCGGTGGGTCACCCCGTGGTTCAGGTACGGGGTGACCCACCGTTCCGGCTTCCCGGGGCGAAAAAGAGCCGGACCCCGACACCCGGGGGGAGGGGCGCCGAAGTCCGGCTCGGGAGAGTCCCGGCGCCGGGGGGGTGTGCGTCGGGACTTGGTTCAGGCGGCCCTGGAGACCTGGCCTCCGGGACCCGAACATATGAACCCTGAAGTCTTGTTCCCAGGGTCCCGTGGGTTGAAGCGGCCTAGTACAGCCATGTTTACGCGGCCTTCCGCCACCCGGCGTACGCGGGCACACCCCGCCTACGCCGCCGCGTCGAACCCGGTGTCACGCGCGAGCTTCTTCAGCTCCAGCAGAGCGTGCTTCTCGATCTGCCGGATCCGCTCGCGAGTGAGGCCGTGCTCCTTGCCCACCTCGGTCAGCGTGCGCTCGCGCCCGTCCTCGATGCCGTACCGCATCTTGATGATGGACGCGGTGCGCTGGTCGAGGCGGCCGATGAGGTCGTCCAGCTCCTCGCTGCGGAGCAGCGTCAGCACCGACTGCTCCGGCGAGACCGCCGACGTGTCCTCCAGGAGGTCACCGAACTGGGTGTCACCGTCGTCGTCCACCGACATGTTCAGCGAGACCGGGTCTCGGGCCCAGTCCAGGACGTCCGTCACGCGCTCCGCGTTGGAGCCGAGCTCGGCGGCGATCTCCGCGTGCTCCGGGTCGCGGCCGTGCTCGCGGTTGAACTCACGCTGGACACGGCGGATACGGCCGAGCTCCTCCACGAGGTGGACGGGCAGCCGGATGGTGCGGGACTGGTCGGCGATGGAGCGGGTGATGGCCTGACGGATCCACCAGGTCGCGTACGTCGAGAACTTGAAGCCCTTGCGGTAGTCGAACTTCTCGACCGCGCGAACCAGACCGGCGTTGCCCTCCTGGATCAGGTCGAGCAGGGGCAGGCCGCTGCGGGGGTAGCGGCGGGCCACGGCGACGACCAGGCGGAGGTTGGAGCGGATGAACACGTCCTTGGCGCGCTCGCTCTCCTCCACCAGGGCTTCCAGCTCTTCTCGGGTGGCATCCGCCTTGGCATCCTCGAACCCGTCGAGGACCTGCCGGGCGAACACACCCGCTTCGATGATCTGGGACAGCTCGACTTCCTTGGCGGCGTCGAGCAGCGGTGTACGCGCGATCTCGTCGAGATACATGCCGACCAGGTCGCGGTCGGCGATCTCGCCGCCATGGACGCGAACACTGCGGGCCGCGTCGGTCGACCCGCCGGTGGCGGACGTACGACGGGCGACGGCACGGGTTGCCATGCGTGCTCCCTTGCGATGGTGGGTGGTCAGCGGGTGGTCCTTGGGATGCTGGTACCCGGCTCCGGTTGCTTCCGGACTCTCCTCGGGTGCCCTGCATCCGATGGAAACAACGACTGGAAACCGGACAGAATTCCCAACGCACACCACTATTTTTCTGATCTTGCAGTACCCTGTCCCGCCACACGAGGAGGCCTGATGTCGTCGGAACGTACAGAGGTGCAGGTCAGGCCGGGAGTCGAGGGTGACCTCGCCACTCTCACCGATATCTACAACCACTACGTACGTGAGACGCCCATCACATTCGATACCGCCGTCTTCACTCCGGAAGAACGCCGTCCTTGGCTGCTCTCCCACCCTGAAGACGGCCCGCACCGTTTGATGGTTGCCACGGCGGCGGACCCGACAGGAACCTCACAGAAGATCCTGGGCTACGCCACATCCAGCCCGTTCCGCGCCAAGCCCGCGTACGTGACCTCGGTGGAGGTCACGGTCTATCTCGCACCGGACGAGGGCGGCCGCGGGATCGGCACGCTCCTGTACAAGGCCCTCTTCGAGGCGCTCGCCGACGAGGACCTTCATCGCGCCTACGCCGGCATCGCCCAGCCCAACGAGGCGTCCACGCGGCTGCATGAACGCTTCGGTTTCCGGCACGTCGGCACATACCGGGAGGTGGGCAGGAAGTTCGGCCGCTACTGGGACGTGGCCTGGTACGAAAAGGACCTTTAGGTCACCCGAACTGCACGGACCGCTTCGCCATCCCCATCCAGAACCCGTCGATGACGGACTTCTGCGCGTCCAGCTCACCGCTCACGTCCGCCGCGCCCATGGTGACGAACAGGGGCGCGAAGTGCTCGGTGCGCGGGTGGGCGTAGCGCCCGGCGGGGGCCTTGTTCAGGAAGTCGAGGAGGGAGTCCACATCACGCGCCTCCAGGGCCCGCCGTCCCCAGTCGTCGAACTCCGAGGACCAGGTGGGCACTCCGGGGCCGGTGTGACGCAGGGCCGCGAGGTTGTGGGTGAAGAAGCCGGAGCCGACGATCAGGACGCCCTCGTCGCGCAGCGGCGCGAGCTTGCGGCCGATCTCCATGAGCCGCACCGGGTCGAGCGTCGGCATGGAGATCTGCAGGACGGGGATGTCGGCCTCGGGGAACATCTCGACGAGGGGGACGTAGGCTCCGTGGTCCAGTCCGCGGTCCGGGATGTCCTGCACGGGGATGCCGGGGGCGCGCAGCAACTTGCGTACGGACTCGGCGAGTTCGGGGGCACCGGGGGCGTCGTACGTCACCTGGTAGTAGTGCTCGGGGAAACCCCAGAAGTCGTAGACCAGGGGGACAGGCCGTACCGCACCGAGAGCCAGGGGGGCCTCCTCCCAGTGGGCGGAGACCATGAGGATCGCCTTGGGGCGGGGCAGGTCCACGGACCATGCGGCGAGCTCACCGGGCCAGATCGGGTCGTCGGCGAGCGGCGGGGCGCCGTGGCTCAGATAGAGGGCGGGCATGCGCTCCTGTGTGTCGGCGGACATGGCGGTGACTCCTCCGGTACTTCCGATGCGTTTAGTGCTTCAAATTTAAAGCTTCCTTCGACATGACTGTACGCTTCATTTGTTTAAGCTTCAAGGAGAGAGCTCGTAGAGTGGGAGACATGAACACGGCACCCGTCCCCGATGAGGAGCCCCAGTGGCTCAACGACGAAGAGCAGCGCGTCTGGCGCTCCTACGTGCACGCCACGACCCTTCTTGAGGACCACCTCGACCGCCAGCTCCAGCGGGACGTCGGCATGCCGCATGTCTACTACGGGCTGCTCGTCGCGCTGGCCGACGCACCGCGTCGGCGGCTGCGGATGACCGAGCTGGCCATGAAGGCGAAGATCACCCGGTCCCGGCTCTCGCACGCGATCGCCCGGCTTGAGCGCAGCGACTGGGTGCGCCGGGAGGACTGTCTGGACGACAAGCGCGGGCAGTTCGCGGTCCTGACGGACCAGGGGCTGCAGACGCTGCGGGGCGCCGCGCCGGGCCATGTGCGGGCCGTACGCAACGCCGTCTTCGACCGGCTCACCCCGGAACAGCAGAAGTCCCTCGGCGAGATCATGCAGATCGTCGCCGAGGGACTCCAGCCGAACGAGGCGGGCGCGGATCTGCCCTGGCTCCGCTGAGCCGCTCACTCAGCGAATCCAGGGCAGTTCCTGGGGCCGTACGTACGGAGCGTCCCCATCCCCGTACGTACGAGGTTCTCGAAGGGGTACCGCCGGATGGTCGTCGTCAGTGGGCGACGACCGGCACCGCCAGCTCCTCCTCGGCACCCTCGCCGGACCCGGTCACGGTGGTCGTGTCGGGGCGGCCGGCGTTGACGAGGGTCACCACGATGGCCGCGGCGAGGACCAGCATGCCGACGGCGAACCAGATCGCGTTGGTGTAGCCGTGCACCATGCCGTCCAGCTGGACCAGCTGCTGCTGGGAGCGGGAGGAGGCGGAGCCGATGTGGTCCGCGACGTACGCGGTCGTGGCCGACGCGGCGATCGTGTTCAGCAGTGCCGTACCGATCGCGCCGCCCACCTGCTGCGAGGTGTTGACCATCGCGGAGGCGACACCGGCGTCACGCGGCTCGACGCCCAGGGTGGCCAGGGACATGGCCGGCATGAAGGCCGTACCCATGCCGAGGCCGAGCAGCAGCATCGCCGGCAGGATCGTCGAGGCGTACGACGACCCGATCTCCAGCTGGGTCATCAGGAGCATTCCGACCGAGGCGACCAGGAAGCCGGGGCCCATCAGCAGCCGGGCCGGAACCCGGGTCATCAGGCGGGCGCCGATCTGGGTCGAGCCCACCATCATGCCCGCGATCATCGGCAGGAAGGCGAAGCCGGTCTTGATCGGCGAGAAGCCCTTCACGACCTGCAGGTAGTAGGTCAGGAAGAGGAACGTGCCGAACATCGCGATGATCGCGATGCCGAGGGAGAGGTAGATGCCGCCGCGGTTGCGGTCGGTGATCACGCGCAGGGGCAGCAGCGGGGCCTTGACCCTGGCCTCGGTGACGACGAACGAGATCAGCAGGACCGCCGACGCCACGAACAGGCCGACCGTCATGGAGTCGCCCCAGCCGTCGGACTCGGCGCGGGTGAAGCCGTAGACGAGCGAGACCAGACCGAGGGTGGACAGAAGGACACCCGGGATGTCGAGCGGGTTGCGGTTGCGGCCGCCCTCGGGCTCACGGATGACGAAGTACGCGCCGAGCGCCGCGATGATCGCGAACGGGATGTTGACGAAGAACGTCCAGCGCCAGTCCAGGTACTCGGTGAGCACGCCGCCGAGGATGAAGCCCACGGCGCCGCCACCACCGGCGATCGCGCCGTAGATACCGAAGGCCTTGGCGCGCTCCTTGGCGTCCGTGAACATCACGGCCAGCAGGGAGAGCGCGGCGGGCGCGAGCAGCGCACCGAAGACGCCCTGGAGGGCGCGGGCGCCGAACATCATGGCGCCGCTGGTGGCGGCGCCGCCGAGCGCGGAGGCCGCGGCGAAGCCGGCGAGACCCACGACGAAGGCGTTCTTGCGGCCCCACAGGTCGGCGATGCGGCCGCCGAACAGCAGGAGTCCGCCGAAGGCGAGGGCGTAGGCCGTGACGACCCACTGGCGGTTGCCGTCGGATATGCCCAGGTCGGTCTGGGCGGAGGGCAGCGCGATGTTCACGATGGTCGCGTCGAGCACGACCATCAGCTGGGCGAGCGCGATGAAGACGAGCGCCTTCCAGCGGTTGGCGTCACCGGACGGTGCCGGTGCGCCGGGAGCCTTTGCGGCTGTTTCAGACATGGGGATACCCACTTCGGGACTTCGGAACGGAAGAAGAGTGTCGAAAGGGGACAGTCCGTCAGTGATGACGGCTGGTGGAAGTCGTAGCTAGAGACTGCTCTGGTGCTCTGAACTCATCGGTCAGGCCTGGCGGAGGTCCTCCATGGTCAGGGCCGCGCCCGGCAGGTCGGAGCGGGCCGGAGCCCGCAGTCCGTCCAGGAACAGCTGAAGGGTGCGGTGTACGAACCCGTCGAGGGTGAGGCAGCCGACGCCGGCCGGGGGCCGGGACAGCTGGGCCACGGCGACCATCAAGTCGCCGACGCTCACGTCGGTACGGAGCTGACCGGCCGTCCTGGCCCGGTCCATGAGCTGCTCGACGAGCTGCTCGATCCGTTCGCGCGAGGCCACCAGATCGGGGTGGTACTGGTCGAAGGTGCTCTGGACCATCGGGCACAGCGCGGTGATCCGCTCATCCGCGGAGGCGTGCACGAACCGCTCCAGCGCGCCGAAGGCGTCCCCGGTCTCCGCGAGCGCGAGCTCGGCCGCCTCGGACGTCCGGTCCATGACGGAGCAGACGACCTCGCGGATCAGTGCGTCGCGGTCGGGGAAGTTGCGGTACACCGTGGCGTTGCCGACACCGGCCCGGCGGGCGATCTCGTCGAGCGGCACGTCGGGGCCGAACTCGGTGAACATCTCGCGGGCGGCGGTGACGATCCGCTCCCGGTTGCGCAGGGCGTCGGCACGGGGCCGGGGCGCCTTGCGCTGCGCGGTCGTCGTGGCGGTCACGGCGCACTCCTCTGGTCGAAGACTTGAAGGCTTCACGATCCGGGGAGGCCGTCCCCGTTTCGCTCGGACACAGGTCTAAACGGGGAGACGCTCCCCGGTTATTTCGGGTTGAGGGGAAATTATGTTGTGACCTGAGTCACAGGTTTCGCGATACCCACGTTCGGTCTCCTCCAGCGCGCGTCCGCCCCTGCCCCGGCAGAGGGTGATCGAAAAGGCGCAGCCTTCCGACCAGCGGCTGCCGCGCTCCGAAGGGTGCCCGCATGCCGTGGACCAGACGTCGCATACGCACCCGCCGCGTGGCCGCCCTCGCCTCCGTGACCGCCCTGACCCTCGCGGTCAGCACCTCGGCCGGCACCGGACGCCTCACCCTGCCCTCCCCCACCGCGGGCGGCCCGATCTCCCCGGCCCGCTCCGACACCCACGGCGCCTGTCTGATCAGCGGCCGCCGCACCGTCCAGATGTCCGAGGGCCTGCCCACGCCCGGTGGCTACTCCCGCTCCACCGGCACCGTCCGCGCCCTGACCCTGATGGTCGACTTCTCCGACGCACCCGGCTCCGGGACCGCCCAGAGCCGCTTCCGCGAGTTCTTCCCGCAGACCCAGGAGTGGTTCCGGACCAGTTCCTACGGCCGTCTCGACTACCGTCCCGAGACCCCGATCACCGACTGGCTGCGCATGCCGAGGTCGTTCCGGTCCTACGGCATAGAGCGCGGCGCGGCCTTCGACCCGGGCTACCGCCGACTGGTCCAGGACATCGTGGCCGCCGCCGATCCCAGGGTGGACTTCCGCTCGTACGACTTCCTGAACGTGCTGATGACCCCGAACGCCGGTCCCTCCGCCCTCGACACGGTCCTGTCGGTGAGCTTCGCAGGCAACACCGACGCCCCGGTCGCCGACGGCGTGCCCGTCGCCAACGCGTCCTTCGTCTACTCCCGCCAGGACGACGGCTCCGGCTCCTACGCGCAGACCGGCTACCGGGTGCTGCCCCACGAGAACGGCCATGTCTTCGGACTGCCGGACCTGTACACCCAGTCGGGCGGGGGCGCGGTCGGGCACTGGGACATCATGAGCGAGGACTGGGGGGCCGACAACGACCTCCTCGGCTGGCACAAGTGGAAGCTGGGCTGGCTGGACGCGACGCAGGTCGGCTGTGTGACGGACCGCGGCACCTCGGAGTACACGCTGACCCCGCTGGCCCGGCCCGGACTCGGCACCAAACTGCTCGTCGTGCCCCTGGGCAGCCGCACCGGCTACGCGGTCGAGCTGCGCACCCGCGAGGGCAACGACCAGACGGTGTGCCGGCCAGGGGTCCTCGTCTACAAGATCGACACGGGCGTCGACACCGGGCGGGGGCCGGTACGGGTGTACGACTCGCAGGAGGACAGCGGAGGGTGCACAAGGAGCCCCAACGTCCACGCGGAGCTCTCGGACGCGCCGTTCACGGCCGGTCAGGAGTTCCGGGACCTGCTCAGGGGCGTTCGGGTGCGGGTGACGGGGGCGGACGCGGAGGGGAACTACCGGGTCTCGGTGACCCGGGGCTAGCGGCGAGGCGCCGGGCCGGGCGCCGTGGGCGTGCCGTGCCCCCGTTCGGATTACCGTAGGCGTGCCACGACCGCCGTACCGGAGAGCCGATGCCCGCTGACCCGACCACCTCCCCGGTGGTGCCCGAGCCCGTCGTGCCGGACGAGGCGGTGGCGCCGCTGATCCGGGGGGTCAGGGTGCTGCGGGAGCTGACCGAGGCGGGCGGGACGCTGAGCCTGAGCGGGCTTGAGCGGGCGACGGGCCTGGCACGTTCCACGGTCGACCGCATCACCTCGACGCTGGCACGCATGGGATACGTCCGTCTCGACGGCCGGGACGCGGTGCTGACCCCCCGGCTCATGGAACTCGGCAACGCCTATCTCGCCGCCCTGCGGCTGCCCGCCCTGCTGTCCGGGCGGGCCGACGCTCTCGCCGACGAACTGGACGAGTCGGTGTCGCTGGCCGTCGCCGACCGTGACGGCATCCGCTTCATCCACCAGGCCACCCGCCGCCGTGCGATGTCCCTCAGCTTCCGCATCGGCGACCTGCTCCCCGCCGAACGCACCGCGCCGGGGCCCCTGTTCGCGTCCGAGTGGACCGACGAGGACTGGCGGGCCTGGCGCGAGCGCCGGGCGGCCGATCCGCGGGACCGGGCCTTTCCGGCCGTACCGCCTCGGGAACTCCCGGCCGGGAAGGGGGAGTTCGAGGCGAAGGCGGCGCAGGCGGGAAGGGACGGCTGGGCGCTGGACGACCAGTTGATCGAGCCCGGGCTGGTCGCGGTCTCGGTGCCCGTCCGGGATCCGCGCACCACCCGGATCGCCTGTGTGGTGAGCGTCGTGAGCCACACCAGCCGGCACACGGCGGCGGATCTGCGCGACACCCTGCTGCCGCGGCTGCGGACGACGGTGGCGGAGATGGAACGCGAGCTTGCATCCGCCCCGGAGCCGGACCCGGGGACACCCCCCACGGACCTCGCCTCCTGGATCGGCGCGTCCAAGAGCGAACTGGGCCGCGACTTCGTCGAGTCCCTCGCGCGGGGCCTCACCGTGCTGACGGCGTTCGGCGAGGGCCGGGCCGCGCTGACCCTGACGGACGTGGCGCGGGCGACGGGACTGGCGAGGGCGACGGCCCGCCGGGCCCTGATCACCTACGAACATCTGGGCCTGGTCCGCCAGCAGCCGGAGTCCCGGACCTTCACCCTGACGCCCAGGGTGCTGTCCCTGGGCTTCCCGCCCCTCTCCCGCACGTCCCTCCCCCGCATCGCGACCCCGCACCTGGCAGACCTGTCGGCGCGGGTGGGCGAGTCGACGGCGCTGGCGGTGCTGGTGTCCCCGGGGCCGACCGCGGAGATCCAGTACACGGCGCGGGCGATGTCCCCGCGGATCATGAGCGTGGACATCAGGGTGGGCACCAGGCTGCCGGCCGCGGCGACCTCCCTGGGCCGGGTCCTGCTGTCGGACACCGAGGCCTACGCCCTGCTGGACGAGGACTGGGAGGACGGCCTGCGCACCCTCGCGGTGCCGCTGCGCGACCGTACGGGCCGGGTGGTCGCCGCCGTGAACGTGGCCCTGCACGCGTCGGGCCGCACTCCGCGGGAATGCATCGACGAACTCCTCCCCGAACTACTCCTGACGGCGAGCCGCATCGAGACGGAACTCCGTGCGGCCGGCCACTTCACGAGGGTCCGGCTCCTGTGACACCCGATGCCGCGAAGGGAACCGATCACATCGTTTCACCTTGGTGGCAGCGCAGCATGTGTGCCGGTCCGCCGCGATAGCATCCGGGGCGGACCGGTGACAGGAAAGAGTGCGTGTGGAGCGGCTTCCGGACAAGGCGACCGGTGGCTCCGGGGCGGCCAGGACCGGCCGTCCGCCGGTCAGTTCGCGGAGTTCTCTCGAACGGCTCGGCTTCGAACTCTTCGCACGGCAGGGATTCGACCGCACGACCGTCGACGACATCGCGGCCGCCGCGGGCATCGGCCGCCGCACCTTCTTCCGCTACTTCGCGTCCAAGAACGATCTCGTGTGGGGTGACTTCGAGGAACAGCTTGCCGGGTTCGAGGCCTTGTTGGCGGCGGCCGATCCGCAGACCACGATGATGGACGCGCTGCGCGTCGCGGTCGTCGAGTTCAACCGGTTCGACCCCGCCGAGGTGCCCTGGCACCGGCAGCGCATGGAGCTCATCCTGCGGGTGCCCACCCTCCAGGCCGATTCGACGCTGCGCTACGCGTCGTGGCGGGCCGTCGTCACCAGGTTCGCGGCCGGGCGCATGGGCCTGTCGCCGTCCGACATGCTGCCCCGCCTCGTGGGTCATACCGTCCTCGCTTCCTGCGTGGCCGCCTACGAGCACTGGCTGACCGAGGAGGACGCCGGTCTGAGCCGTCTGCTGGACGAGGCCGTACGGCAACTCACGGCCGGCTTCGGCCGGTACTGACCGCCCGGCTCACTCCGACGACGCGGGGCCGGAGAGCCTTGGCGGAGCGCCCTGTGGCGGCCGAGAGCCAGACGCCCGCGCCGTAGGCCAGGTCGTCGAGGCGGCGGGCGACGCCGTAGCGGACCGGGTCGAGTTCCGCCTTGTCCCTGCGGTACTCCAGGGCGATGTCGGTCAGGGCCGCGACCGCGGCGGCCCTGCGCACCCGGCCCGACACCGCACAGCCGACCGCGGTCAGCGGCCACCAGTGCCGGGTCAGCAGCGCGGAGGTCTGGCTCAGGGCGCCGGCGCCCCCGTTGGCGGTGAGCCGTACGGCCAGCCGATAGGGCTGCTCGGTGCCGTCGAGCTTGCGGGCGATGCGCACCGCGGCGACCCCGAGGACCGCCCCGGCGACCGGCAGGGACCAGCGCCGCTGGGCGAGCAGGGCGACCGTCATCGCGGCACTCCAGGGAGCGAACACCGCGGGCGCGATGAAGTCGGGGTGCCGTCGGGCGAGCGGGGCGGCCCCGGTGCCGTACAGCGCCTTGCGCAGGAACCAGTCGTCGAGCCGCGCCCGGTGTTCGTGGGCCGCCTCGACGGCGGGCTCGTAGCGCACGCGCCGGCCGTTCCGGATCAGCCGCCAGCACAGGTCGACGTCCTCACCGACCCGCAGGTTCTCGTCGAAGCCCTCCCCCAGGGCGTCGACGCGCGCGACGACGCAGGCCGTGCTCGCCCAGGAGACGGGGGTGCCGGGCCGTACCGCCGCGGGGTGCCGGCCCAGGTCGAGGGAGGAGCGGGCCACTTCGTAGCGGCCGATCCAGGTCGGCGCGGTGGCCGGTGGCAGGCCCGTGATGCGGGGTACGGCCATGGCGACCCGGGGGTCGGCGAAGTGCCGCAGGAGGGTGGTGACCGTGGCGGGGGTCAGGACGACGTCGGAGTCGGCGAAGACGACGTAGGGGGTGGTGACCTGTCGCAGGCCCGCGTTGCGTGCCCCGGCGGGGCCGAGGTTCGCCGGCAGGGAGACGAGACGGGCGCCGTGCTTCGCCGCCACGGTCGCCACGGCCCCGGGGCGGTGCGAGGCGTCGTCGACGACGATCACCGGGTGGTCCGGGCCGATGGAGGTGAGCAGGCGGTCGAGTTGGCGGGCGCGGTCGCGGACCGGTACGACGACGGTGTACCGGGGGTCGGGGCAGGGCGGGAGCGCTTCGACGGCCGGATTGGCCATGCCGGACTCCAGCAGCCGGTCCGCGAGGACGGCGCTCGCCCGGTCGGTCACGCGCAGGGTCCTGCCCGTCAGCAGGGGACGGGCCCTCGGTGTCAGGCGGAGCAGACGGGTGGGGAACCCGCCGAGGAGGGCCCGGCCGCCGTCGAGGACCTGCGTGTGCCGGTCGAGGGTGACCACGAATCCGCGCGGGAGGGGCATCACGGGGCTACCTCGCTCTCCACTGAGGTGCCGACGACTTGTCCACGGCCGTCGGTGATGCCCGCGCCGATGCGGCGGACGGTGTGCGACACCATCAGGTCCAGCAGTCGGCGGCCCTCCTCGGCCGAGGCACCGGTCGGGTCGCCGAGCACTCCGGAGGGGGAGACCGCGCGGACGCCGTGGGCGACGAGGTCCGGCATGAGGGCGGCGATCGGCCGGGTGTCGCCGACGACGGCCGCGTCCATATGTACGTTCCCGGGGGCGAGGTGCAGCATCAACGAGGTCTCGGTGCGGCCCGCGTGCGCATCGCCTCCGGGAACGCCGCAGCCGGTCCAGGCGACGTCGTGCCCCTCCTCCCGCAGCTGTGGGACGGCGGTGGCCAGGGTCGCCGTGTTGCCGCCATGGCCGTTGACGAAGATGACCGACCCCGCCCACAGGGACAGGGAGCGCACCAGCTCCACGACCACCGCGCGCAGCGCCTCGTGTCCGATCGAGACGGTTCCGGGGAAGTGGGCGTGCTCGCCGCTGGCGCCGTACGGGACGGTCGGTGCCACCAGCGGCTCTCCCGGCAGGGCCTCCGCGGCCCGTTCGGCGACGGCTCGGGCGATCACGCTGTCGGTGTCGAGCGGCAGATGTGGCCCGTGCTGTTCCGTCGACCCGACCGGCACCAGGACCAGGGGCCTGGCCGGGACGGCGGGCCAGACGGTGTGCGCAAGGGCGCGCGGGGGCTCGTACGGCATGGTCAGGCGGCGCCCAGTGTGCGGGTGAAGCCGGGCGGGATGACGAGGTCGTCGGGCGACAGGTCGTGGACGGAGGCGCGGCCGAGGCCCAGGACGGCGGAGTCGAGGCCGCCGCGCATGATGTCCAGGACGTTCTCGACACCGCCCTGTCCGTTCGCCGCCAGGCCCCACAGGTAGGCCCGGCCGATCATGACGGCGCGGGCGCCGAGGGCCAGGGCCTTCGCCACGTCGCCGCCCCGGCGGACGCCCCCGTCGAGCAGGACCTCGACGTCCTCGCCGACCGCCGCCGCGATCGAGGGGAGGATCCGGATGCTGGCGGGGGTGGTGTCCAGGTTGTTCCCGCCGTGGTTGGAGACCGACAGGGCGGTGACCCCCGCGTCGACGGCCCGCCTGGCGTCGTCGACCCGGCTGACGCCCTTGAGCAGGAAGGGGCCGCCCCACTCCCCGCGCAGCCACTTGACGTCGTCCCAGGTGGGCGGGGTGGTCTGCATCCACTCGTGGTAGGCGCCGAAGAACGTGGGGGCCGGGCCGCCGCCGGAGGGAGCGAGGTTGGGTGCCGTAAGGTCAGGGATTCGGCCCGATCTGGCGAACTTCCACAGCCAGCGGGGGCGGGTGACGACGTTCGGGGCGAGCCGGGCCATCGCCCTGAGGTCGATCTTCTCCGGGATCGCCGGGCTGCCCCAGTCGCGGCCGTTGGAGAAGGACCAGTCCAGGGTGACGATCAGCCCCTTGCAGCCGGCGGCTCTGGCCCGGTCCATGCGCTGGACCATGGTCTCGCGTGTGCCGCTCCAGTACAGCTGGAAGAAGGTGTCGGGGTTGGCTTCGGCGACCTCCTCGACCGGCTTGCTCGCGAAGGAACTCAGGCCCATGATGACGCCCTTGCCGGCCGCCGCGCGGGCCACGGCGACCTCGCCGTCCGGGTGCACCGCCTGGACGCCGGTCGGGGAGACGAGCACGGGCATCGAGGTCGGTACGCCCATCACGGTCGTCGACAGGTCGCGCTGCGCGTGATGCCCCACCACGCGGGGAGCGAAGCCCAGTTCGGCGAACGCGCCGGTGTTGTCGTCGATGGTGCGACCGCGCTCGGAGCCCGCGACCAGGGCACCGTAGACGGTGCTCGGAAGATGCTTCTCGGCTCGGCGCTGCGCCTCGGCGACCGTCTCGAACCAGGGGTTCCTGCCCATGTGTCTCGTCTCGTCTCGGCGTTGGGGTCCAGGGAGTGTCTGACAATTCCCGCCCTCCAGGCGGACGAGGGGAATTGTCAGACACCCCCTAGGTGAAGTGCAGGCCTGCCAGCGGGTGTTCGGCGCAGTCGCTCACCGGGGTCCGGTCGAGGTCCTCGCGGCGGCGTACGAGCGTCACGTCGACCGGCCTCGGGCGTACGGCCGCAGAGGTGCGGTGGGAGTGGTCGACCGCGGGCTTGGGCAGGCGGCTCCGGTCCTGCGGGCGCCGGGCGAGCAGTTGTTCACCGTAGCCCTGCACGCACTCGGGGTCCGGGCCGTCCAGCGGCAGCCCGGTGAAGAACTTCGCTGCCATGCAGCCGCCCTTGCAGGTGTCGTAGAAGGCGCAGGAGGTGCAGGCTCCCCCGTTCTGCGGGGCGCGCAGCCGCCGGAAGAGCTCGGAGCCGCGCCACACCCCGGCGAAGCCGCCCGCCTCGCGGACGTTGCCGGCGAGGAACTCGTCGTGGATGGCGAACGGGCAGGCGTAGACGTCGCCGACGGGGTCGATGAGGCAGACGACGCGTCCGGCGCCGCAGAGGTTGAGGCCGGGGAGGGCCTCGCCGTAGGCGGAGAGGTGGAAGAAGGAGTCCCCGGTCAGCACGGAGTCGCCGTGGGCCACCAGCCAGTCGTACAGCTCGCGTTGCTGGGCGGGCAGGGGGTGCAGTTCGTCCCACACATCGGCGCCGCGCCCCGATGGCCGCAGCCGGGTCAGGCGGAGTTGGGCGCCGTAGCGGTCGGCGAGGGCCTTGAACTCGTCCATCTGCGGGATGTTGTGGCGGGTGCACACCACGGAGAGCTTGAAGTTCTTCATGCCGGCCGCGGAGAGGTTCTCCATGGCCTTCAGCGCCATGGCGTACGAACCCGCCCCGCGCACCGCGTCGTTGACGTCCGCGGTCGCGCCGTCGAGGGAGATCTGGACGTCGACGTAGTCGTTGCGGGCCAGGCGCTCGGCGGCCTCGGGGGTGATGCGGACGCCGTTGGTGGAGAACTTCACGCCGACGTGATGGCTCGTGGCGTAGTCGAGGAGTTCCCAGAAGTCGTGGCGGACCGTGGGCTCGCCGCCGCCGATGTTGACGTAGAAGACCTGCATGGCCTCCAGTTCGTCGATGACGGCCTTGGCCTCGGCGGTGGTCAGTTCGCGCGGGTCGCGGCGGCCGGAGCTGGACAGGCAGTGGTCGCAGGAGAGGTTGCAGGCGTAGGTCAGTTCCCAGGTCAGGCAGATCGGGGCGTCGAGACCGTACTCGAACAGGTCGACCAGTCGTGATGTGCCTGGAGAGGTTGTCGTCATATGGGCCTTCCTACGACCATCGAGGACTCGGCGAGAGTCGCCAACGCCCGTTCGTAGCGGGGAAGTTCGGCCTCGCCGATGCCGGCGGCCCGGCAGGCGGCGCGGGCGGAGGGCGCGTCCGCGAGGGACTGGACGGCCGTCAGCAGACGGCGGTCCTTGAGGAACGACAGCTTGCGCGTGCCGAAGTGATAGAGCAGCGCACCGAAGGGTTCCGGCCGCACCGAGACCTGCGGGTGCAGGTCCCAGGCACGGTCGAGGTCCATCGTCGACATGGCGGGCGTCGGCGGGGCTGCTAGTAGACGCCGCACATGCCGTCGATGGAGACCTCTTCGACCAGGTCGTCGGCCTCGATCAGTTCCTCGGGATCCGTGGCCTCGTCGGCCTCGGCAGGGCTGAACTGGCTGAACTCGCTCATGGGAACTCCTCGGTGAATTCCGGCGACTTCGCGGTCGCGGGCCACGGGCCGCCCGTTACGATGCTCGGAGAGTATTGGCACCAGGTGCCAAAAGGGAAGGGTCCGGTGACCATGGGTTCTCCGTCGAGCCGCCCGGACGTGGTCGTGGTGGGGGCCGGGGCCTGCGGTGCCGTGCTGGCGGCGCGCCTCAGCGAGGACCCCGACCGCAAGGTGCTGCTGCTCGAAGCCGGGCCGGTCCCCCGGACCCTGTCCGCCTTCGCGCCCGCGCTGCTGGACGCCCGGCTCGTTCCCGGCGCGCGGCCCGGCCACCCCGGCGTCGAGCCCTACGCCGTGCACCTCACCCCGGACCGTCCGTACACCGTGCCCCGGGGCCGCTTCCTCGGTGGCTCCACCACCGTCAACGGCGGCTACTTCATCCGGGCCCGACGCGGCGACTTCGACCGGTGGTCGGCCGCGGGCGGCGACGCCTGGTCGTACGACAACCTGCTGCCACTGATGCGCGGCCTGGAGAACGACCTCGACCACGCCCCCGGCGAGGTGCACGGCGGCACCGGTCCGGTGCGGATCCGGCGCACGGACCTGAAGCACCCCGCCGCCGCGGCGTTCCAGGCGGCCGCGCGCGAACTCGGCTTCCCCCCGGAGCCCGACAAGAACGCCCAGTCCGCGCCAGGGTTCGGCCCGGTGCCGTCCAACTCCGTCGACGGGGTGCGTCTCAACACCGGCATCAGCTATGTCCTGGACGCGCTCGCACGCCCCAACCTCAGGGTGCAGGGCGGCTGTTCGGTACGCCGTGTCGTCGTCAGCCGGGGTCGCGCCACCGGTGTCGTAGTGGGGCAACGCACCATGCTGGACGCCGGCGAAGTCGTACTCTGCGCCGGCGCGTTCGCCTCGCCTCATCTGCTGCACCTTTCCGGAATCGGACCGCGCGCCGCTCTCGAACGCCTCGGTCTCCCTGTCATCAAGGACCTCCCGGCCGTCGGCGCCCGCTTCAGCGACCATCCGCAGGTCGTGGTGGAGTGGAAGCCGAGGGTGCCTCTGGAGGCACCCGCCGAGTCATGGCTCGGCGGTGCCCTGCACCTGTCGTCGTCGGACGGCACGTACCCCGGTGACCTGGAGATCCTTCAATCCCTGGTCCCCATGGCAGGCTTGGTCGACGGAACGCCTGCCACACCCGGCGCACCCCTCGCCTTCCTCGTCTCCGTCCAGTCGCCTCGCACCGGCGGCCGACTCCTCACCCTGTCCGCCGACCCGGCGGTACCGCCGCGCATCGACTACGGCTACCTGCGGACCGCGGCCGACAGGCGCCGCCTCCGGGAGGTGGTCCGCACGACCGCCGCCCTGCTCGCCACCAGCGCCTTCGACGACATCTCCGTCGGCCTCCTGGAGCCGGGGCCGGACGTGCTGGCCGACGACCGCGCACTCGACGTATGGACGGCCGCCCGCCTCGGCACCTCCCAGCACACCTGCGGCACGGTGCCCATGGGGCCCGCCGTCGACCATTACGGCCGGGTCCACGGCGTCACCGCACTGCGTGTGGCGGACACCTCGATCCTGCCCACGGCCCCCCTGCGCGGCCCGGCGGCGACCGCGGTCCTCATCGGCGAAGTGGTGGCCCGCGCCATGCGGCACGAACTGCCCTGAGCGGGGGGCCTCGGCCGGTCAGTGCTTGCGGTCAGTGTCTGCGGTCAGTGCCCTCGGTGATCTGGCGGGGGGCCGAGCGGTGTCCACGTGCGTGCCGTACAGCGGCACGGATACTTGCCCCCCGTGTCCGCTCGCGGTGAACGTGATCGCATGCGAACGGTGGGTGTCAGCGATGTCGACGTGGCCGGGGACTGCAATGCGCAGGGTCCCGCGGAAGGCAGCGTTCAGCTCCACTCGGTGCTGGTGTTCCTCTACGACGGCGTTCAGGATCTGGGTTTCTGCGGCCCGGTCGAGGTCTTCTCCCGCGCGAACACAGGACACGAACTGGGCTTCCGCTACGACGTGCGGACGGTCTCGGCCGACGGCGGCACGGTCCGTACGTCCGGAGGTCTGCGGTTCGTCCCGGACGGCAGCATCGCGGACGTGGCGGAGATCGGCACTCTCGTCGTGTCCGGCGTGGACGGAATCCCGACGGCGGCGGCAGAGACCATCCGTGGGCTCGGTGCGCTGGCGGCGCGGGCCGAACGGGTCGCGTCCGTGTGCACGGGTGCTTTCCTCCTCGCGGAAGCAGGCCTCCTCGACGGCCGCAGAGTGGTCACCCACTGGAAGTTCGCCGACGACCTCGCCCGCCGCTTCCCCGCCCTCAGGGTGAACACGCGGGACCTGGTCGTGACGGACGGCCGCTTCACGACGTCCGCCGGAGCCGCTTCCGGCATCGATCTGGCCCTGTCGCTGGTGGAAGAGGACCTCGGCCGTGACGTCGCCCAGGGCACGGCCCGGCAGCTGGTCACCCAACTGCGGAAACCGGGAGGGCAGGCGCCGTTCACCGATCTGGGCAGCCGTGACGCACGTAATCCGGCGCTCCGTCAGGTGCAGCACCGGGTCCTCGCCGAACCCGCGGGAGACTGGTCGCTCCAGTCGCTTTCCCGGTGCTCCGGGCTGTCGGTACGCCATCTGACGCGTCTCTTCCGGCTCGAAGTGGGGATGTCGGCACGGGAGTTCGTGGAGTACGCCCGGGTGTCCGTCGCCTCCCGCAGTCTGGTCGAGAGCGGCAAAAGCCTGGAGTCGATCGCAGAAGCGACGGGTTTCGGCACCGAAGGAACCATGCGAGCCGCCTTCCTGCGGGTCCATCGGATCCCGCCGGGCGAATACCGCAGCCGGTTCTCGTGAAGACCGGGCGGCCTCCGGACTGCCGGCCCGGAACAGGCCCTCGAACTCGCCGGGACGCAGCTCGAAGGCACTCCCCGCCCCGCGCGCGTGTCAGCGAGGCGACGCCCAAGATCGGTACGCCACGTCCGAGGACTTGACCGCAGGCAGTTCCCGCAGCCGCTGCTGGAGGCGAGAAGCCGCGGCTCACAGCCGACGTCAGGGCTCTCGACCCGAGATCGGGCAACGGCGCGTCAGTTCACGAGAGCGATGGCCGCATACGTGGGCGATCTCGCGCGGCCCCACGGCTGAGGCCAGGCCGATGGGCTTCGCGACGACGGCCGCCGCCTGTGACGGGGGCGGGGCGGCGCTGACGGGTCGTCAGGGCTCGGGCGTCACCGATCGGCGAATCGCGCACGACCTGCGCTTCTCCCCCTACCCCTGCACCTCTCCGTTCGGGTCAGGCCGGGCTCACGGGACCCGGCACGCACTCCCCCGAAGGGGAGCCTGACCCGGCCTGATCCAACGGGAGCCCCTACCCGTCCGCCTCCTGGCTGAGCGTGATCGCGAACCAGGGACAGCCGGCCACCGCCCGCTGTACCCGCTCCGCGGCGGAACGGTCCAGCTCCGGATCCTCCACCAGCCAGGCCCAGCCGTCCACGACCCGGAAGACATCCGGTGCCGTGTCCTGGCAGTGGCCGGTGCCGCTGCACAGGGAGTGGTCGACTTTCAGGTGGGTTCCGTTCACGCGGTGTTCGGTCATGCTCATGATTCGGTTCCCTCGGGCAGGTCGTACTCCATCTCCAGGGACTGCCAGCTGCGGAAGACCGGGCCGGGCGTCTGCGGGGTGACGGCATCGGGCCGCATCCGCAGGCCGGGCAGCCGCCGGTACAGGGTGGCGAAGCCGACCTCGCACTCCAGCCGGGCCAGGTTCATGCCGATGCAGTGGTGGATGCCGTGGCCGAAGGCCAGGTGCGGCGGCAGCGTGCTCCAGTCCCTGTCGACGATGAACTCGTCCGGGCGGTCGAAGGCCTCCGGGTCGTGGTTGGCGCTGCCGTTCAGCGTGAAGACCCGGTCTCCGGGCTTGAGTTCGTAGCCCTGGATGCTGGTCGGCCGGGCACACACGCGCCACAGGCCCATGACCGGGCTGTCGTAGCGGAGCCCCTCGTCCAGGAGCGACTTGCTGAGGCCGTCGATGTCGGCGAGGTACCGGGCCTTCTGCTCGGGGTGCCGCTCCAGCAGGTGGATGGAGTTGATGATGGCCGCCGCGGTGGTGGTGTTGCCGGCCCGGATCACGGACCGGATCAACCCGGCTATCTCGAGTTCGTCGTACCGGTCGCCGTCGACCTCGGCGAAGCACAGCGCGGTGATCAGGTCGTCGCTGTCCGGTCCGGCGGCCCGCCGGGCGCGCACCAGCGCGGCGAGGTGCTCCCGCCACTCGTCCGACTCCGCCATGTACGCCTTGCTGTCCGGGTCCGCGGTGCTCAGCTCGTACAGGGTCGACAGGTGCAGGAACCGCTCGCGGTCCTCGGCGGGGACGCCGAGCAGCTCGGTGATGTGTCCCTCGCTGATTCTGCGGGCGTAGTCGGTGACCAGGTCGAAGGTGGTGCCGCGCTCGATGATGGCGTCGACCAGGGAGTTGGCCAGCCGTTCACTGAAGGGGCGCATGTTCTGGATCCGCGAGGCCGACATCGCCTTGACGAACAGCTTGCGCTGGCGGGTGTGACGCGGCGGGTCGGCGGAGGCGAAGATCTGCTCGTCCACCGGGAACGGCTCCTTCAGCGGCCACAGGGTGCTGTAGTTGCCGGTGAAGTTGTGGAACTCCGGCCCGAGCAGCTCCTTCACACCCGCGTACGAGCTGATCTGCACGGCGTCCAGCTCCGCGGAGTGGACGACGGGACAGCGCTCCCGGTCGTGCTTCAGCTCCTCCCAGGGGAAGTCCGCCTTGGCCGTGTACGGCCGGAAGAGCGGTTCGACGGCGGACGCATCGGTTGTGGATGTCTGGTCCTTCATGCTGGCATGCCTCCTAGTTGGCGTAGTTGGCGTTGTGGTCCCGCAGGGTGCGGCGCAGGATCTTTCCGCTGGGGTTGCGGGGGATGGTGTCGACGAACTCGTACATCGTCGGGATCTTGAATTCGGCCAGGCGGTCCTGCAGAAAGCGCCGGAACTCGCGGGCGGTGGCGGTGTGGTCCGGGCGCAGCGCGACGAACGCCTTGGCGGCTTCGCCCCACTGCTCGTCCGGAACCCCGATCACGGCGACGTCGGACACGGCGGGATGGGCGGCGAGGGCGTTCTCGATCTCGGCGGGGTAGACGTTCTCCCCGGCCCGGATGATCATGTCCTTGATGCGGTCGCACACGAACACATAGCCGTCGGCGTCGAGGTAGCCCGCGTCACCGGTGTGGATCCACCCGTCGACCAGCGTCTTGGCCGTGGCATCCGGCAGCCGCCAGTACTCGACCATGTGGCCGGGGGTCCGCAGGCAGATCTCGCCGATCTCACCGGTGGGCAGCACCTCGCCCTTGTCGTCCACGACCTTCACCGCGAAGCCCGGGTACGGGCGGCCCGCGGCCCGCAGCAGGGCGTCGCCCTGGCGATGGGCGGCCGGCGGCAGGCAGATGGCCGTGTTGCCGGTCTCGGTCAGGCCGTAGATCTGGGCGAACTCGCAGCCCATGACGTCCATGCCGCGCCGCAGCAGCGACTCCGAGATCGGTGAACCGCCGTAGATCACCTTGCGCAGGGTCGCGAAGTCCGCGGCGCTGACGCCCGGTTCGTTCAGCAGCATGAGCAGCATCGCCGGCACAACGCAGGCGATGGTGATCCCGAGGTCGCGGATCAGTCCCACCGCGTCCTTCGGGGTGAAGTTCCGCACCACGACGTTGGTGAGGCCCGCGTTGAACCCCTGGGTGGCCCACCACACCCCGCCGACGTGGAACCCGGGCATGCCGATCATGCTGACGTCGCTCGACTTGAAGTCGATCCAGTCCAGGCCCGCCCCGGCCAGGGCGTCGCGCACCGCGAAGAAGCTCCGGTGCGCCAGGACCACGCCCTTGGGGAACCCCGTGGTGCCGCTGGTGTACAACTGCACGACTGGGTCGTCCTCGGCGGACTGCCCGGCCCAGGGCTCCTCGGGAGCGTTCGCCTTCCAGTCCGTGACCGTGATGCCCGCCGGATCGGCCTGATCGAGGAGCACGAGCTGCTTGAGGTCGGGCAGCTCGGACTGGAGCTTCTGGGCGATCCCGAGGAAGTCCCTCTCGATGAAGAGCAGTTCCGCGCCGGAGTCGCGCAGGATGTAGTCGACTTCCGGCGCGGTCAGCCGCCAGTTGATCGGGACCAGGACGACGCCGCTCTTCGCGCAGGAGTACAGCAACTCCCAGTAGTACTCCGACTCCCGGCCCAGGTAGCCCACCCGTGAGCCCTTCGACAGGCCGGAGGCGCTCAGCGCGTGCGCGCCCCGGTCGCTCTCAAGGTGCAGACGGGCATAGCTGGTGCGGCGGTCCTCGCAGATGAGGGCCGCCTGCTCGGGCCGTTCGGCTGCGTGCTCGGCGAGCACGGCATCGAGGGTGTGCACGGACGAACTCCTCGTGGTGGTGGGGGTGTTCATGCTTCAGGCCTGCATCCAGTGGGTCCGCCGTTGGAAGGCGTAGGTGGGGAGCTGGGTGATCCGCGCGTCGAGGCCCGACAGGAGGCCGCGCCAGTCGACCGCGGCGCCACGGCAGAAGCCGTCGGCCACCATGGCCAGCAGCCGCTCCGGATCGGCCGCGGTGACGAGCGGTTCCACCGGCACCTCGGGTCCGACGGCCGAGTCCGCCACGCCCTGGACGAGCCGCGGGGCAGGCCGGCCTTCGGACAGGGCCCGCAGTGCGGGCCGGAGTTCGTCCAGGCCGGTGGCCAGGACGACCGCCCGGTGGGAGAGCCCGGCGCGGCTCACCGCGAGGGAGTACGCGATGTCCACGGGGTGGAGGTCCGGGTGCTGTTCCAGACTGTCCGCCAGCCTGGCGGCCTGGGCGCGCAGCGCTTCGGCGCCGCAGGCCGACACCGTCCAGGGCAGGAGGAGCCCGGCCGGGCGGTCGGCCGCCGCGGTCGGCGGCTCCGGCTGTTCGAGGATGATGTGCGCGTTGGTGCCGCTGACCCCGAAGGAGGACACCGCCGCCCGGCGCGGCCGGTCGGTCTCCGGCCACGGGACGGCCTTGGTGAGCAGCCGCATCGCGTCGCTCTCCAGGTCCACGTGCGGTGACGGCTGGTCGGAGTGCAGCGAGCGGGGCAGCAGTCCGTGCCGCATCGCCGTCACCATCTTGATCACCCCGCCGACGCCGCCCGCCGCCTGGGTGTGGCCGAGGTTGGACTTCATGGACCCCACGAACAGCGGTCGGCCCGGCGGGCGGGCGGGTCCGTACGCGTCCAGCAGGGCCTGCGCCTCGATGGGATCGCCGAGCGGGGTGCCCGTGCCGTGGGCCTCCACCGCGTCGATGTCCGCCGCGGTGAGCCGGGCGGCCTTCAGCGCCTGACGGATCATCAGGCGTTGTGAGGACCCGCTCGGTGCCGTCATGCCGTTCGACGCTCCGGACTGGTTGATGGCGGAACCGCGCAGCACCGCGAGCACCGGATGGCCGTTGCCCACCGCGTCGGACAGCCGTTCGAGCACCACGACGCCCACGCCCTCGGCCAGGCCCCAGCCGTCCGCCCCGGCCCCGAACGACTTGCACCGCCCGTCGGGCGACAGTTGCCGCAGCCGGCTGAGGGCGACGAAGGGCGTCGGCGTCGACATCACGGTCACCCCGCCGGCCAGCGCGAGCGTGCACTCCCCCGCACGCAGCGACCGGGCCGCCAGGTGCAGGGCGACCAGGGAGGACGAGCACGCCGTGTCCACCGTGAGGGCCGGACCTTCCAGGCCGAAGGTGTACGCGACCCGGCCCGAGGCCACGCTCGGCGCGCAGCCGATCGCCAGCGGGCCCTCCAGGTCGGCGGGCGGCCTGGGCAGTTGGACCGAGTAGTCGTTGTACATGACCCCGGTGAAGACACCGGTCAGGCTGCCGCCGAGGGAGTCCGGGGCGATACCCGCGCGTTCCAGTGCCTCCCAGGAGGTCTCCAGGAGCAGCCGGTGCTGTGGGTCGGCGGCCAGCGCCTCGTCCGGCGACAGGCGGAAGGGGGCGGTGTCGAACTCCCCGGCGTCGTGGAGGAATCCACCTTCGCGTACGTAGGTCCGTCCCGGCCGGTTCGGGACGGGATCGTACAACTCGTCCGTGTTCCAGCCCCGGTTGGTCGGGAACGGCGAGATCGCGTCCCGTTCGTCGAGGAGCAGCTGCCACAGGTCCTCCGGGGAGGCCACCTGACCGGGGTAGCGGCAGGCCATCCCGGTGATCACCACCGGGTCGGAGTGCTCCGCCTCCAGCTCGCTCAACCGTCGGCGGGTGCGGTCGAGTTCGACGGTCACGCGCTTGAGGTACTCGCGCAGCCGGTCCTCATTCGCCATCGTCGGTTCCCTCCTCGGCGAGCCCCAACTCCTGGTCGATGAAGGCGAACAGCTCGTCGTCCGACGCCGCGACCAGCTCGGGTTCGGGGTCCGGTCCGGGCACCTCGGGCGTTCCGTCGTCGACCAGGCGGGTGCGCAGGTAGCGGGCCAGCGCGAGCGGGTGGGGATGGTCGAAGACCACGGTCACCGGCAGCCGGGACCCCAGCGCGGCACCGAGGGCGTTGCGCAGCTGCACCGATCCCAGTGAGTCCAGCCCGAGTTCGCGGAAGCTCCGGTCGCCGCGTACCGCGGTGGGCGAGTCGTATCCCAGTACGGTGGCGATCTGGGCGCGCACCAGGTCCAGCAGCACGCTCTCCTGCTCGGCCTCCGGCAGGCCCGCCAGCCGGTCCGCGAGGCCCGGCTCGTCGCGGTCGGGCGTCTCCCGGCGGGCGTCGGCGCCGCGCACCAGGTCCCGCAGCAGCGGCGGCACCGGTGGTCGCAGGGCGCCGGTGTCGAGGCGGGCCGCCACCAGGGCCGGTTCGGGCCTGGCGACCGCGGCGTCGAGCAGCGCGAACGCCTCGTCCGAGGGCAGGGGGGCCAAGCCCCACTCGGACAGCCGGGTCAGGTCGGTCTGGTCCACGTGCCGGGTCAGGTCGCTCAACTCCGCCCAGAATCCCCAGTCCAGCGCGGTCGCGGGCAGACCATGGGCCCGGCGGTGCTGGGCCAGGGCGTCGAGGAAGGCGTTGGCTGCGGCGTAGTTCGCCTGTCCCGGGGTGCCGAGGACACCGGCCGCCGACGAGAACAGCACGAACATCGACAGGTCGTGCTCCCTGGTGAGTTCGTGGAGATGCAGCGCTCCGTCCGCCTTGGCGCGGAAGACGTGCCGCAGCCGCTGCGGATCGAGTGCGCCGAGCACACCGTCGTCCAGGGCGCCCGCCGTGTGCACCACCGCCGTCAGCGGGTGCTCGTCCGGTACCGCGGCCAGCAGCCCGCGCAGCGCCTCCCGGTCGCCGATGTCGCAGGCGACGGCCTCGGCCTCGGCACCCAGGGCCGCGAGTTCCGCCAGCAGCTCACGGGCGCCGGGCGTGTCCGGTCCACGGCGGCCGGCCAGCAGCAACCGCCGTGCTCCGTACCGCCGGACCAGGTGCTTGGCCGTCAGTGAGCCCAGTGTGCCGAGCCCGCCGGTGACCAGGACCGTGCCGTCGGGGTCCAGGGGTGCCGGGCGGGACCGCGAGGTGGTCGCGGCGCGGGTCAGGCGGGGTACCAGCACCGTGCCGGCCCGTACCGCCAGCTGCGGCTCGTCCCGGCGCCAGGAGGTCTGGAAGGCCCGCAGGGCGGCGCCGAGGTCGTCGACGTCCAGCAGGACGAAGCGGTCGGGCTCCTCGGTCTGCGCCGTGCGCACCAGGCCCCAGAGCGGGGCGTTCACCAGGTCCGGCACATCCTCGTCGGGACGCGTCGCCACGGCGCGGCGGGTGACCACCACCAGGCGGGCGGCGGCCAGCCGTTCGTCGGCGAGCCAGGCCTGGAGCAGCGCCAGCAGCCGGGCCGACGCCTCGGCGGGCGTCTCCACCGCGGGGCAGGGCGCGAGCACCGCGCCCGGCACGGGCGCGCCCTCGTCCAGCGCCCGCTGCAGCGCGGCCAGGTCCGGGTAGGGGTCGAGGCCCGGCGCAGCCGGGAAGGGGCCGAGTACGGCCAGCCGCGCGGTGGAGTCGGGCGTCCCGGTGGGAAGGGCCTGCCAGACGGTGGGAAGGAGCATGCCGTGCTGCGTCGCGGGGCCCGGTTGTCCGGCGGTGGCGGCCCGCAGCGAGAGTGACCGCACGGCGGCCACCGGCCTGCCCTCCCCGTCCGCGATCTCGACTGCCACTGTGTCGGGTGCTCCGGTCGGCGAGAGGCGGACCCGCAACGAGGTGGCCTGGGCGGGACGCAGCCACGCCCCCTGCCAGGCGAAGGGCAGCCGGGCCTCGCCGCCGTCCAGCCCGACCGGCTGGAGCGCGGCGTCCAACAGCGCGGGGTGGACGGCGAACCGGCGCGCGTCCTGGACCCCGCCATCGGGCAGGTGCACCTCGGCGAAACGTTCCTCACCGCGCTGCCACACCGCGCGCAGGCCGCGGAACAGCGGACCGTAGGCCAGGCCGAGCCCGGCCAGGGTGGAGTAGAAACCGTCCGCCGGCACCGGGGTGGCGTCCTGCGGAGGCCAGGTGCGCAAGGCCTCCCACGGGGCCTGCGGGCGGCCGCCGGGGACGAGTTCGCCCTGGGCGTGGTGGATCCACGGCACACCGGGTGGGAGACCGTCGGCGCGCGAGTGGACTGCCACCGGCCGTGCCCCGGACTGATCGGCGGCCCCCACCGAGACCTGCAGGTGCAGGGCGCCGTCCGACGGGATGGTCAGCGGGGCCAGCAGGGTGAGTTCCTCGACCCGGTCGCAGTCCACCTCGGCACCGGCCCGCAGGGCCAGTTCCAGCAGCGCCGTACCCGGTAGAAGCACCGTGCCCAGCGCGGTGTGGTCGGCGAGCCAGGGGTGGGTGTCGAGCGAGAGTCGGCCGGTGAGGAGCAGTCCGCCGGAGTCGGCGTGGTCGAGCACGGCGTCCAGGAAGGGGTGGCCGGTGGGGTCGCCGGCCGTGGTGGTGGCCGGGGCGGGGGGCTGGGGCCAGTAGCGCTGGTGTTGGAAGGGGTAGGTGGGCAGGTCGGTGGGGGCGGCGGTGCTGGCCGGGAGCAGGGTGTTCCAGTTGGGGGATGCGC
>NZ_JBJDQL010000075.1:0-25855 GCF_044903305.1 Streptomyces sp. NPDC019531
GGGGGTGTCCGTCCTCGGTCCGGCGGTTCTGCTGCTTCAGATGTGCTGGATAACGGACGCCGGCCGCTGCGGGCGGACACCCCCCACCCCGTCCCCTTCGCGCCGTCGGCGACTGCAGCTCCCCAGGGGCGCGGGGAACTGCGCGATCAGCCCCCACCGGGGCGTAGCCGCCCGACACCCGACCCGGCACTCGGGATGGCGTCGGCGTGACAATGGGCACATGGCGGGTCCCGGGGAGTGGGCGCGGCCTGGCGGTATGTCGGCAGGGAGCGGAGTCACGCTGCCGCAGACCTGTGCGCTGAGCCGTCTGGTGTTCACCGGTGCGTCCCAGTTCGCGCTCGCGGCCGGAGGGAGCCCTGCGACGAGACGGCGGTATGGCTGGCGCAGCCCACGTGGCGCAGTGCGCGGATCGGGTTCGCCGTTGCGGGGCTGAGTCTGTATGTGCTGTGGAACCTGACCATCTTGCTTGGCGCACCTGGGAGCCGGTGCGATCGGGGACACGCGCGTGTGGGCCGCGAGGCTTGCCGTGGCGCTGATTCTGCGTGCGCCCTTCCTGCTCGTGACGGCGGGTGTGCGGGCCATGGGGGTGTGACGGCGGATGCGGGCGCCATGGAAGCGTGGCGCGCCGCCGTCGCGCGCGCGTGCGGTCGTCGGATCGGCTCAGCCGACGTCGCGGCCGTACACCCGCAGGGTGCGCAGTGCCTCGATCGTCACCATGGGGCGCGCTTCGAGGGCGCCGGCCGGTGCCCACTGGCGCCGACGGGTCGGCCAGCCGCCGTCCTCCTGCTGCTCGGCCGCGAGGAAGTCCAGCGAACGGGCCATCTCGTCGTCCGTGAACCATGTGCGCGCGAGGGAGTCCGGCGCTTTCGCGTAGTCGTGCGGGAAGTGGTGCTCGCCCGGGGCGTAGCCGGGGGCCAGGGGGGACCCGTCGAGGTTCGAAGGATCCAGCGCGGCCAGTCGATGCTCGCGCACCAGGCGGCCGAGGCGGTCGGCGGTCGACTCCGCGCGCGAGCGGTCGGGGGCCGAGTCCAGGAAGGTCAGGGCCGCCTGGATCTCGTACGGGTGGGACACCTGGAGGGACTCCACCGCCAGCCAGCAGAAGTCCGTGGCCCTGAACAGCCAGGCGTGCCACACCTCGTTGCGGTGCAGCAGACCGACCACGGGACCGGTGGTGAGCAGTTCGCTCGGCGGGGCGTCCACGACCGGCAGGAAGGGGGCCGTCGGATAGCCGCGCTGGGCCGGCGTCACCGCGGGCAGGGCGCCGTCCGGGGTGGACACAGAGGTGAGATAGCGGCAGACGCGCTCCACGCGCTGTCCACCGCAGCGTCCGACGGCGTCCAGGACCCGCAGGGCGTGAGCGGTGTGCAGGGGCTGGCTGACCGGGCCGCGCAGATCGGGTTCCAGCGCGTGACCGTACCCCCCGTCCGCGTTGCGGTAGGCGTCCAGAGCCGTCTCCACCGGGTCGGGGCCGCCGTTCAGGAAGTGGTACGCGAACAGACGCTGTTCCAGCACACGCGCGGTGCGCCAGACGAACTGCTCGGCGCGGAAGAGCGGGGAGTGCGCCGGTGGCGTCTGGGGGAGTGGGGAAGCTCCTGTTTCGGGCATGCGTCAGACCGTAGGGCGGAAAGCGGTGTCGGCAAGCGGTCCCGGCTCAGGCCCACCCTCAGGGGCGGGATACTGGAGTCATGCGGTTGACGGTCTTCTGGCAGCGGATGGCGGAACACTTCGGTCCGGGATACGCCGACACCTTCGCGCGCGATCATGTGATGACGGAGCTCGGCGGGCGCACGGTGCACGAGGCACTGGACTCCGGTTGGGACGCCAAGGACGTGTGGCGTGTGGTCTGTACCGTGATGAACGTCCCGGGCGAGAGGCGCTGAAGGATCGTGGGCGTTCCGGGGAGAAGTGCCAACCGGTCGTGAACATCTCACGAAAGAGGCACTGACCGGTCACGAAGATCGCAGGACGGCGGCCGATTGTCAGTCATGTGGGCGAGACTTGCACCGTGGCACCCACAGACGAGACCGGGCAGGCAGCCCAGCACGCATCTCCGCTCGGTACGACGCCGCCCACCCGGCCCCCGGCCGCCGGCGCCGGGCCGAACGCCCGCATGCCGCGCTGGCTGCCGCGCGCCATGGTGCTCGCGCTCGCCCTCTTCGCCGTGTTCCAACTGGGCAGCTGGGCCTTCCACCAGCTCATAGGGCTGCTGATCAACATCCTCATCGCGTTCTTCCTGGCCCTGGCCATCGAACCCGCGGTGAGCAAGATGGCCGCGCGCGGTATGCGCAGGGGGCTCGCCACCTTCCTCGTCTTCTTCGCGGTGCTGATCGTGTCGGCGGGCTTCGTCGTGCTGCTCGGTTCGATGCTCGCGGGACAGATCATCAAGATCGTCGAGGACTTCCCGAACTACCTCGACTCCGTCATCAACTGGATCAACGGCCACTTCAACACCGAGCTGAAGCGGGTGGACGTCCAGGAGGGACTGCTGCGCTCCGACTGGCTGCGCAACTACGTGCAGAACAGCGCCACCGGCGTCCTGGACGTGTCCGCCCAGGTGCTCGGTGGGCTTTTCCAGCTCCTGACGATCGCGCTGTTCTCGTTCTACTTCGCTGCGGACGGCCCGCGGCTGCGCCGGGCGATCTGCTCCGTCCTGCCGCCCGCCCGGCAGGCCGAGGTGCTGCGCGCGTGGGAGATCGCCGTCGACAAGACCGGCGGCTACATCTACTCGCGCGGTCTGATGGCACTCGTCTCCGGAGTCGCGCACTTCGTCCTGCTGCAGGCCCTGGACGTGCCGTACGCGCCCGTGCTCGCCGTGTGGGTGGGTCTGGTCTCCCAGTTCATCCCGACCATCGGCACCTATCTCGCGGGTGCCCTGCCCATGCTGATCGCCTTCACCGTCGATCCCTGGTACGCGCTGTGGGTGCTGGTCTTCGTGGTGATCTACCAGCAGTTCGAGAACTACGTGCTGCAGCCGAAGCTGACCTCGAAGACCGTCGACATCCACCCAGCGGTCGCCTTCGGCTCGGTCGTCGCGGGCACCGCCCTCCTCGGCGCCGTTGGCGCCTTGATCGCCATCCCGGCGGTCGCCACGCTCCAGGCGTTCCTGGGGGCATACGTGAAGCGGTACGCCGTCACCGACGATCCTCGGGTCCACGGGCACCGGAAGCGGGGCGAGGGGCCCTCGCCGGTCACACGCGCGCGTGCGCTGTGGCAGCGGCGGCATCCGGGGGCCCAGGACTCCTCCGACGGCTCGTCCTGAGGGGCGCCCGGATCTGTGCGTGAGGGCGCCCCGAGCCAGGGTCAGTACGTGAGGGCGGCCCACACTCCGGCGCCGATGACGGCCGCGACGTAGCAGCCGATCGCGCAGTACAGGATCCGTCGGCGCAGTGGCCCGCTCCAGGATGTACGGGACAGCAGCCAGACCAGTGCGGGCAGGATCAGGACCGCGTGCAGGCTCACGCCGTGCAGCGGCTTGAGCGGGGCGGTCGAGTGGTAGGCCGCCTCCTGGTGGCCGGTGCGGGTGAGGACGACACCGCGCGCGATCATCGCGGCACCCGATGCGAGCGCGACGAGCAGGATCGCGAACCCCGACCGCACCGCGAGGTCCATCCCCGCGGGTCCCGAGGGCCGGTGCCGGAACGACGCTACGGCGAACACGGTCAGCAGCGCGACGAGGACACCGCCGCCCACCGCGAGCGTCATGGAGACCGCCGTGTCGAAGGGCGTCTCCATGTCGAGGTGCGACGGGACCCCCCGCCATGCCTGCAGGGTGATGCCGCCGACCTCCACCACGCAGTCGGCCGCGAACACGGCGAGCAGCAGGGCGCGTGGCCGGGCGCCGACGCGCAGATACGACGTGACCCAGGTGACCGCGATCAGCGTCACCCCGAAGGACACCCCGAATGTCACCGGCTTGCGCCAGGAGACCGGCCCGTCCCAGGGGCCGCCGTCCACGGCGAAGACCACCAGGTGCGCGAGGCCGGAGAGGACCAGCAGGAGCCCGGTGGCGTGGCAGAGACGCTCCACGCGGCGTGCGCCGGAAGCCCGCGGCACCGACGTCGGTGTCGGCACCGCAGGTGCTTCCGTCAGGGCCGGGTCCATCAAGCCCGTGCTCCCTTCCGCGCCAGGGTGGCCGCGGCCCCCGCGATCACCAGGGCGGCGAGGGCGACGAGCTCTGCGACGGTCGATGCGATGAGCGCGGTGTCCCCCGAGGAGAGGTGGTCGCCGGTGTTCGGGGTCAGGATCGCACCCACACCGATGAACAGTCCGACGGCGAGGCAGAGCCCGGTCGTCCAGCGGTTCCTACGCAGGATCAGCAGGGCCGCCGCCACGAGGGGGATGACGAGGCCGGGCGGGACGGCGGGGTAGTCCGCGCCGGCGGCGATCTGGCAGGCGATGGACGCGGCCAGCAGGAGCAGTGCGGACAGGGTCGCGATCACGGCCGGGGGACGTGCCGTCGCGCTGTCGGCGCGGTCGGTGGTCGGGGTCGGTTCTGGGGTGCTCGTCGGGGTCTCCATGGCACAAGACTCGCGAGAACGGGCCGCCCGGTCGTCGTACCGCCGAAGGCACCTGAAGTACGCCGTGGGAAGTAGCAGGTGCCGCGTGGTGCGCTTGACACAAAAATCGAACATCCATTCTTATGGAAGCTCCGGTGGAGCCGGCGGCGGGTTTTTCGACATGGTTTGGATGGAGAAGTGCCCGAGTTGTCCACAGGCCGGACGGGCGTCGGGGCGCATTGTCAGTGGCAGGCGTTAGCGTCTTTGACGTGAAGCGATCGACTCAAGCAAATCGGGTGGAACCCATGGCAGGAACCGACCGCGAGAAGGCGCTCGACGCCGCGCTCGCACAGATTGAACGGCAGTTCGGCAAAGGCGCGGTCATGCGCATGGGCGAGCGACCGAACGAGCCCATCGAGGTCATCCCCACCGGGTCGACCGCACTCGACGTCGCGCTCGGCGTCGGCGGCATCCCGCGCGGCCGGGTGGTGGAGGTGTACGGCCCGGAGTCCTCCGGCAAGACGACCCTGACGCTGCACGCGGTGGCCAACGCGCAGCGGGCCGGCGGCCAGGTGGCCTTCATCGACGCCGAGCACGCCCTCGACCCCGAGTACGCGAAGAAGCTCGGCGTCGACATCGACAACCTGATCCTGTCCCAGCCGGACAACGGCGAGCAGGCTCTGGAAATCGTGGACATGCTGGTCCGCTCCGGCGCCCTCGACCTGATCGTCATCGACTCCGTCGCCGCGCTCGTCCCGCGCGCGGAGATCGAGGGCGAGATGGGCGACAGTCACGTCGGTCTGCAGGCCCGTCTGATGAGCCAGGCCCTGCGGAAGATCACCAGCGCGCTCAACCAGTCCAAGACCACGGCCATCTTCATCAACCAGTTGCGCGAGAAGATCGGCGTCATGTTCGGCTCCCCGGAGACCACGACCGGTGGCCGGGCGCTGAAGTTCTACGCCTCGGTGCGCATGGACATCCGCCGTATCGAGACCCTGAAGGACGGCACGGACGCGGTCGGCAACCGCACCCGGGTCAAGGTCGTCAAGAACAAGGTCGCGCCGCCCTTCAAGCAGGCCGAGTTCGACATCCTCTACGGCCAGGGCATCAGCCGCGAGGGCGGCCTGATCGACATGGGCGTGGAGCACGGCTTCGTCCGCAAGGCCGGCGCCTGGTACACGTACGAGGGCGACCAGCTCGGTCAGGGCAAGGAGAACGCGCGCAACTTCCTGAAGGACAACCCCGACCTGGCCAACGAGATCGAGAAGAAGATCAAGGAGAAGCTGGGCGTCGGCGTGCGGCCCGAGACGCCGACCACCGAGCCGGGTACGGACGCCGCGGGGCCCGCTGCCGCGGACGACGCCGCCAAGGTGCCGGCTCCGGCGGCCGCGAAGGCGACGAAGGCCAAGGCTCCGGCCGCCAAGAGCTGATCCTGTGACACGGCGAACCGACTGGGCCGAGTACGAGGGTGCTCCGGGAGGGTGGGGCGGAAAGGGCGACGGGAGTTCTGCCGGGCCGGGCGGCGACGGGTACGGGGACGGTAAGGGACACGGTACGGACGGGGGATTTGGCCGTGCGCTGACGTATGGCGACGGTCGGCCCTACCGCGTCGGCCGCTCCGACAGCGACGGTGAGTCGTACGGCGGGAGTCCGTCGTACGACGACGAAGGGGCGGTGAGTGGCTCCGGAGCGGTCGGCCGGGGTTCGCGCAGCGGTGGTGGCGGAGCCCCGGGTGCGGGTCGTTCCCGTGGGCGTCGACAGCGTCGGCGCGGCTTCGGGGAACCGTCGCCCGGTGAGGACGGAGGCGGTCTCTCCTCGTCGAGGGCCGAGAAGGGGGAGCCTCCGGCGGACCCGGTGGAGCAGGCGCGGGCGATCTGTCTGCGCCTGCTCACCGGGACCCCGCGCACGCGGAAGCAGCTCGCCGACGCCCTGCGCAAGCGGGAGATCCCGGACGAGGCCGCCGAGGAGGTGTTGTCGCGGTTCGAGGAGGTCGGGCTGATCAACGACAGTGCGTTCGCGGATGCCTGGGTGGAGTCCCGGCACCACGGTCGGGGGCTCGCCCGGCGGGCGCTCGCCCAGGAGCTGCGGACCAAGGGCGTCGACTCCACGCTGATCGACGCGGCCGTCTCGCAACTCGACTCCGACCAGGAGGAGGTGACGGCACGCGAGCTGGTCGACCGCAAGCTGCGGGCCACCCGTGGCCTCGACCGCGACAAGCGACTGCGCCGCCTTGCGGGCATGCTCGCCCGCAAGGGCTACTCCGAGGGCATGGCCCTGCGGGTCGTCCGCCAGGCGCTGGAGGAGGAGGGGGAGGAAACGGAGTTCCTCGGCGACGAGGGGTTCTGAAACGGGGGAGTTGTCGAGGACGGGGTATCGCTGGAGGGCAGAGGGCAGAGGGCAGAGGGCAGAGGGCAGAGGGCAGAGGGCGGGCGGTAGGGGGCCGGTGCGCCAAGCGGGTATGGGCTTGCATCAGCCGTGCTCCACAGACTCGCTCAGATAGCGGCCGTCACCCACACCCCCGTGGCGCGCATCATTAGCTTGCGTTCCCGGAAGGGCTGGGTTTGCGCCGCCGGCTGTACCGTCTGCTGCCGTCGCAAGGCCGACCGAACCTCTGTGCGGGTCCGTCCGCCGCCCCCACCGGTGCTCGGCCAAGAGCCGCACGCGCGACGACCCGTGTCCGCACAGCACCTCGGTACGTCCTGAAAGGCGGCCCGCCATGCCCGAAACCGCCCGCGCGCGCAGAGCCCCGGTCGCCTCGTTACTCGCCGCCGGGCTGGTACTGAGCGGCTGTGTGTTCCAGCAGAGCGGCGAAGCCGGGATCGACGGGCCCATCACGCTCGGCTTCGTCAACGGGGGCACAACCCAGTTCCACACCTGTCTCGCGGAGTCCGTCGAGCAGTTCGCCAGATACAACCGGGCCAGGATCTACACGGCCGACTCCCACCAGGACGCCGGCACCGAGCTGTCCAACATCGACGACATGATCGGACGAGAGGTCGACGCGCTCATCATCCAGACGGTCAACGTCGACGCGCTGGAGGACGACATCGCCAAGGCGAAGAAGGCCGGCGTGCCGGTCTTCCTGACGTCGGTCCTGCCCGAGGACACCTCCGACATCCTGGGGGCCGTCGTGGTCGACCTGAAGAAGGTGGGAGCACTGGACGCCCAGTGGATCGCGCGGGACGCCGACGGCAGGTCCGTGCAGGTCGGTATCGTCGCCGGTGCGCCCGGAGCCGCCTCCGACCTGCTGGTGGGCGGGTTCACCAAGGCACTTCCGGACAGTGCCGAGGTCGTGGCCGACCAGCCCGGAATGTTCGACCCGGCCAAGGCCCGGCAGGTCGCCGAGGACATGATCCAAGCGCACCCCGGCCTGGACTACGCCTTCGTGGCCAACGAGGAGATGGCCTTCGCCGTGAGGAAGGCCTTCGACGCGGCCGGTGCCGGGGACGTCAGGATCGTGACCGTCAACGGCACCGACGAGGGGCTCGCGGCGCTCAAGGACGGTCGTTTCGCGGCCACCGTCGCCAACTCCGCCGCCGACACCGGCGAGTTGGCCGTCACCAACACCATCGCCATGCTGCGCGACGAGGACACCGACAAGATCGCGAACACCCGGGTGCGCCTGGTCACCAAGCGGACCGCGGACACGGCCCCGCTCTACTGCCCGCCCGACGTCGGCTGACGCCCTGGCATCCCGGGAACAGCCTCCCGGGAACAGCCTCCCGGGAAACGGCACCCCGGGAAACGGCACCCCGGGAAACGGCACCCCGGGACCCCATCGCCCCGGCGACCTGGCTAGGCCGTCACCGGCAGCGCCGCCTCCCGCCACGCCTGGAAGCCGCCCACCAGATCCGTGGCACGGTGCAGCCCCAGCCGGTGCAGGGACTCCACCGCCAGACTGGAGGCGTAGCCCTCGTCGCAGACGACCACGATCCGCAGATCATGGCCCGTGGCCTCAGGGACGCGATGGCTGCCCCGTGGGTCGAGTCGCCACTCCAGTTCGTTGCGCTCGACGACCAGGGCGCCGGGGATCAGGCCGTCCCGCTCGCGCAGGGCCGCGTACCGGATGTCCACCAACAGCGCCTCACCGGCCTGTACGGCGTCGTACGCCTCCCGGGCTCCCACCCGCTCGTAGCCCGCGCGCACCCGCTCCAGCAACTCGTCGATGCCGGGCGGCCGTTCGGTCGTACGGCTGACGGTCGCGCTCACTGCCAGTCCTCCGGGCGTTCCACGTGCTCCAGCCGCAGGATCTGTGCCGTGCGGCTGTAGCGGCGGATCTGCGGCAGAGGAGGGTAGTAGGCGTGCACGGAGATCGCGTGGGCCTCGGTGGACTCGTTGAGCACCTCGTGGACGTGGTGCTGTCCGAAGGAGCGGCCCTTGCCGACCGGCAGCCGTCGCTCGCGGTCCACGTCGTCGGAGAGTTCGAGGGTCTTCCAGCCGCCGGCGGGCAGCCGGGCGGCGAGGGAGTTCTCCTTGAGCTCGCCGGCGGCGGTGACGAAGGCACCGACCGACTCGGCGTGGTCGTGCCAGCCGGTGCCGGTGCCGGGCGGCCAGCCGATCAGCCAGGCCTCGCTGCCGCCGGGCCCCTCCAGGCGCACCCAGGTGCGGCCCTCGGGGTCGAGCGGGAGCGAGTCGATCAGCTCGGTGTCAGCGGCCGTACGCCGGACGAAGTCGAGGAGTTCGGCCTGCGTGGGCGGGGCGACGATGGAGACAGAGGGGGAGCGGGACACGGGTACCGTCCTGAAGAGAGTTCGCGGGACCGCGCCGTCGCAGAGGCGAGACACGGGGAGGGAAAAGGCGAATTCAGCAGGACGGTCGACACACGCAGCCCGCATAGCGGACGAGGTCCATATGGACCCTCCGCCACAGGCGCACACAGGTGTCGGTCACGATCCGGAGTACACCATGCGGGCGAGGGCTGTTTCAACTCACTGTCACTATGTGGACGCAGAGTGACAGTGAGCACATCAACGTGATCCGGCCCCCGCGCTCGCCTCCGCCTTGGCAGGCGGCCCGCCGAGCGCCGTCTCGGCCGCCGAGTACAGGTCGGCCGGCCGGACCCCGCTCAGCGCCGTGACGAGGTGACCGTCGGGCCGTACCAGAAGGACCGTGTGCGGGGCCGCACCCGGGTACTCCTCGGCGACCAGCAGCTCGGCCGCGTGCGGCAGCGCGGTCACCGCCGCCGCCAGACGGGGCATGATCCCGGCGGTCACCCAGTGCTTGCGCTCCCACACCCCGGTGCCCGGCGCGACCAGGACGACGAGCAGCGCGCCCCGGCCGAGGCGCTCGCGCAGCCGAACGAACGAACCGTCCTCCGCGGTGACCCGTACATCCACGACCGAGGCCCCCGGCGGGGTGTCGACGGGCACCTCCCCTTCGAGGTGCCGGGGTGCGAGGGGCGAGTCGGCGTACGCCCCCGGCGCACCGAGCGGGCCGCGCCCCAAGTGACCGTCCGTGAGCAACGCGTCGTGGCCGCGCGACGAGCCCGGCACGACCGCGCGCAGGCCCCCGCCGCCGCGCAGCAGTGGCAGCGCCTGGTCGGCGGCGCGCAGCCGCCCGGCGACGACCGCGCGCCGCTCGGCCTGGTAGCTGTCCAGAAGCGCCTCGTGCGGCCCGTGGTGCCAGGCCAGGGCCAGCTTCCAGGCGAGGTTGTCGGCGTCCCTGAGGCTCTCGTCGAGCCCATGCGTGCCGAGCGCCCCGAGGCAGTGCGCCGCGTCCCCGGCGAGAAAGACCCGGCCCACGCGCCAGCGACGGGCCAGGCGGTGGTGCACGGAGTGGACTCCGGTGTCGAGGAGGTCGTACGACGGTGTCGAGCCGCCCGTCCAACCGGCGAGGGTCTCCCGGACGCGGGCCACCAGGAGCTCGGGTGTGACCAGGTCCTTGCCCGGCGGCAGCAGCCAGTCCAGGCGCCACACGCCCTCGGGGAGCGGACGGGCGGTGATCTCCCCGGCCGAAGCACCAGAGGTCCGCCACGGCGGCGTCCGGTGCAGCAACGCGCGGCCCTCCCACGGGAGTTGGGTGCGCAGGGCGGCGACCGCGTGGCGCTCCACGGCCGTACGGCCCGGGAAGCGGATGTCCTGGAGCTTGCGCACGGTGGAGCGCGGGCCGTCGCAGCCGACCAGGTAACTGCCGCGCCACCATGTGCCCTTGGTGCCGCGCGTGTGGGCGGTGACGCCCGAGGGCTCCTGCTCGATGGTGTCGAGACGGTTGTCCGGGACGAGCCTGACCAGTCGCTCCTCGGCGAGGGCGGTGCGCAGGGCGCGGGTCAGGACGTGCTGGGCGAGGTGCAGGGGTGCGTCCGCGGCCTCCTCGAAGTCGACCTCGCGCATCACCTGCTTGCGGCGCATCGACCGCCATCCGGCCCAGTGCATGCCCAGGCCGGTGACCGGCACACCGGTCAGCCGCGCCATGAGGGCGGCGGTGTCCTCGTGCAGTACGGCCGTACGGGCCAGGCGGGGTTCGTCCTTGCCCGGGCCCTCGTCGAGGACCACGGAGGGGACCTCCTGACGCGCCAGCGCCAGGGCGAGCGTGAGCCCGACGGGCCCCGCTCCGACGATGATCACCGGGTCCACGACGCGGCGCCCCCTGCCTGCGGCGGAGTCCCGGGGAACGTATGTGAACAGGAGGTTGGAGCAGGGTGCACGATCACAGAACGTATGCAACCCATTGCCGGTGCTTGCGTCAAGTGACGTAGGCAGTGGCGATCATGCCACTGCCTACGTGTCGTTCTCAGGTGTGGTTCAAGCCACTTGACTGACGATCAGATAGTACCGCCGGCGCCCGTCCCGTAGGTGCCGCCCACCGCCGCCGGGTTGACCTCCACCGTGTCCTCGCCCAGCACCGCGCCCGTGCTCTTCTTGCTGCGCCGCAGCCTCTGCTCCAGCCAGCTCGCGAAGCTGGTGAGGATGAAGTTGACGATGATGTAGATGATCGCGACGACGATGAAGCTGGGGATGACGTTGGCGTAGTTGGCCGCCAGGGTCTGGCGCGAGTTGAGCAACTCGGGGAAGCCGAGCATCACACCGCCCAGCGCGGTGTCCTTCACGATGACGACCAGCTGGCTGACGATCGCCGGCAGCATCGCGGTGACCGCCTGCGGGAGCAGGATGTTGGTCATCGTCTGGCCCTTGCGCAGACCGACCGCGAAGGCCGCCTCCGTCTGTCCCTTGGGCAGCGAGAGGATGCCGGCCCGGACGACCTCGGCGAGCACCGACGCGTTGTAGAGCACCAGGCCGGTGACGACGGCGTAGAGCGGCCGCTGCTCGCTGGAGATGTCCGTGGAGCGGACGTAGAACTCGTTGGCGAACAGCATCAGCAGCAGCACCGGGATGGCCCGGAAGAACTCGACCACCGTGCCGGCCGCGCCCCGTACCCAGGCGTGGTCGGACATACGGGCGATGCCGAAGACCGCGCCCAGCGGAAGGGCGATGACCATGGAGATCGCCGCGGCCTTCAGGGTGTTGCCGAGGCCGGGCAGGAAGTAGGTCGTCCAGGCATCGCCGGTGGTGAAGGGCTCCCAGAGGTTCCACTCCAGCTGGTTCTTGTCGTCCATCTTCTGCCACACCCACCACAGCAGGAGGAGGAGCAGCAGGGTGAAGACGACCGACAGGAGGACGTTGCGCCGTTTGGCGCGGGGTCCCGGAGTGTCGTAGAGGACCGAACTCATCGCTTCACCGCCAGTCGCTTGGCGAGCCAGCCGAGGAGGAGGCCGGTCGGCAGGGTCAGTACCACGAAGCCGAGCGCGAAGACCGCGCCGATGGCGAGCGTCTGGGCCTCGTTCTCGATCATTTCCTTCATCAGGAGGGCAGCCTCGGCAACGCCGATCGCGGCCGCCACCGTGGTGTTCTTGGTGAGCGCGATCAGAACGTTGGCCAGCGGGCCGATGACCGAACGGAAGGCCTGCGGCAGCACGATGAGACGCAGGGTCTGGGTGAAGTTCAGCCCGATCGCGCGGGCCGCCTCGGCCTGGCCGAGCGGCACCGTGTTGATGCCGGAGCGCAGCGCCTCACAGACGAAGGACGAGGTGTAGGCGATGAAACCGAGCACCGCCAGCCGGAAGCCCTGGACGTCGAAGTTGTCCGGCGCGCCCATCGTCACACCGAAGATGTCGGCGAGGCCGAGCGAGGTGAAGACGATGATGACCGTCAGGGGGATGTTCCGGACGATGTTGACGTAGGCGGTGCCGAACCCGCGCATCAACGGCACCGGGCTGACCCGCATCCCGGCCAGCAGGGTGCCCCAGATCAGGGAGCCGACGGCGGACAGGGCGGTGAGTTTCACCGTCATCCAGAACGCCCCGAGGACGTCGTAACCTTCTAGAAAGTCGAACACGATCTCCCGCGCTTCCGGGTGTGTGGCGTGTGGCGTGTGAACGGGTGCGGCGGCGCTCCGCTGGTTGCGCCGCCGCACCTCGCCGTTGGCATCTGCGGGTTCGTCGTGGCTGGTCGCGCAGTTCCCCGTGCCCCTGAAGGGGCATGGCCGAACTGTCGGCCACAGCCGCTCAGCCGGTGGATCCCCGCGTTACTTGACGATGACGCCGACCTTCGGGGCGGGCTCGTTCTTGTAGCCGGCCGGGCCGAAGTTGGCGTCGACCGCCTTCTGCCAGGAGCCGTCGCTGACCATCTTCGTCAGGGCCGCGTTGACCTTGTTCACGGTCGCGGTGTCGCCCTTCTTGACACCGATGCCGTAGTTCTCGTTGCTCAGCTTGAGGCCGGCGAGCTTGAACTGGCCCTTGTACTTGTCCTGGGCGGCGAAGCCCGCGAGGATCGAGTCGTCCGTGGTCACCGCGTCGACGGCGCCGCTCTGCAGGCCGGCGATGCACTCCGAGTAGCCGCCGTACTGCTTCAGCTGGGCCTTGGGGGCGAAGTCGTCCTTGACGTTCTGAGCCGAGGTGGAGCCGGTCACGGAGCACAGCTTCTCGCCGTTGAGGTCCGTGGCCTCGCTGATCTTGGAGTCCTTCTTGACCAGCAGGTCCTGGTGGGCCAGCAGGTACGGGCCGGCGAAGTCGACCTTCTGCTTGCGCTCGTCGGTGATCGAGTAGGTGGCCGCGATGAGCTTCACATCGTCACGGGCGAGCGCGTTCTCACGGTCGGCGCTCTTGGTCTCGACGAACTCGATCTGGTTCGGCTCGTAGCCGAGCTGCTTGGCCACGTACGTCGCCACGTCCACGTCGAAGCCGGAGAAGGAGCCGTCGGGCTCCTTGAGGCCGAGGCCCGGCTGGTCGTACTTGATACCGATCTTGATCTTGCCGCCACCGCCGCCGCTGGAGCTGGAGCTCGCGTCGTCCTTGCTGTCGCCGCCGCAGGCGGTCGCGGACAGGGCGAGGGCGAGAACTGCTGCCGAGGCGGCGGTGACCTTGCGGAGCTTCATGGTGAACATCCTTTGGGTGGTGAAGAGATGAGAGCCGTCGGTGGTCGATCCGGATGGCACGTCAGTGGTGCAGGATCTTCGACAGGAAGTCCTTGGCACGGTCGCTGCGCGGGTTGCTGAAGAACTGGTCGGGCGCAGCCTCCTCGACGATCCGTCCGTCCGCCATGAACACCACGCGGTTTGCGGCCGATCGTGCGAAACCCATCTCGTGCGTGACGACGATCATCGTCATGCCGTCGCGGGCAAGCTGCTGCATGACCTCCAGTACCTCGTTGATCATCTCAGGGTCGAGCGCCGACGTGGGCTCGTCGAAGAGCATGACCTTCGGGTCCATCGCCAGGGCCCGTGCGATGGCGACCCGCTGCTGCTGACCGCCGGACAGCTGCGCGGGGTACTTGTCCGCCTGTGTGGCGACGCCCACCCGGTCGAGCAGGGCGCGCGCCTTCTCCTCGGCCTTCTTCTTGTCGGCCTTGCGGACCTTGATCTGGCCCAGCATCACGTTCTCGAGCACGGTCTTGTGCGCGAAGAGGTTGAAGGACTGGAAGACCATGCCGACATCGGCGCGCAGCCGGGCCAGTTCCTTGCCCTCCTGGGGCAGTGCCTTGCCGTCGATGGCGATCGCACCCGTGTCGATCGTCTCCAGGCGGTTGATGGTGCGGCACAGGGTGGACTTCCCGGACCCGGAGGGTCCGATGACCACGACGACCTCGCCGCGGGCGATCGTCAGGTCGATGTCCTGGAGTACGTGCAACGCGCCGAAGTGCTTGTTGACACTCTTCAGGACGACCAGTTCGCCGGTTGCGGCCACATCTTCCTTGGCCACCGATACTTCGGTCATCGCTCTCTGGCTCCGTCCTCCTCGGTTTCGGAGGACAGTAGTAACCCCATGCGACCAGCGTCATCAGTATTGAGGGGAATCTGAGCATCACGATCCGATAGCAATCGGACACGTGTCGTAGCAGTTGCGACCAGTGCGCATATCGGCCGGGTAACGGTACCGCGACGCAACCGGAACGCCCTTGACGCCGTCCTCATCCATCAGCATGACTGCACGGTGCGCACGCATGCGTGCGCACGCTTATGTGTAGCTGTTCACCGCATATTCAGATAGTACGTCCGATGGGTCAAAGGGGGCCGGGGTGAGACTTCTCCTCGTCGAGGACGACAACCACGTGGCCGCCGCGCTGTCCGCGGTGCTGGCCCGGCACGGTTTCGACGTCACGCACGCCCGCAGCGGCGAGGAGGCGCTCCAGGCGCTCGTCCCGGAGAGCGACGGCTTCGGGGTCGTGCTCCTGGACCTCGGTCTGCCCGACCAGGACGGCTACGAGGTGTGCGGCAAGATCCGCAAGCGCACCAGCACCCCGGTCATCATGGTCACCGCGCGCTCCGACGTACGCTCCCGCATTCACGGCCTCAACCTCGGCGCCGACGACTACGTGGTCAAGCCGTACGACACCGGAGAACTGCTGGCCCGCATCCACGCCGTCAGCCGGCGCACCGCGCACGAGGACGTCCCCGGCGGTGGGGACGCCGCGCTGCTCCTCGGTACCGTGCGCATCGAGCTGCCGACCCGTCAGGTCACCGTGGGCGGTACGGTCGTCCAGCTCACCCGCAAGGAGTTCGATCTCCTCGCGCTGCTCGCCCAGCGGCCCGGCGTGGTCTTCCGGCGCGAGCAGATCATCAGCGAGGTCTGGCGGACCAGCTGGGAGGGGACCGGGCGCACGCTGGAGGTGCATGTGGCCTCCCTGCGCGCCAAACTGCGCATGCCGGCCCTGATCGAGACCGTGCGGGGAGTGGGATATCGCCTGGTCGCTCCCGCGGCGTGAACGGGGTTCGGGACCGGCGAACTGTGCGAGGAAGAGGAACGGTGGCTGTGAAGGCGGGTGAGTGCGGGAGCGGCGCTGACCGCGTGCGCGGTGGCGCGTGTGCCGGCATCCGGGCGCGGCACGGTATGCCGGTCGGGTCGTAGGGGATTCTGTGCGGACACGTCTTCTCCCGCTGCTCATCGTCCTGATGGCGGCCGTGCTGATGGCCCTGGGCGTACCGCTCGCCATCGGTGTGGCCGCGGCGCAGCAGCAGAAGGTCGTCGTCGACCGTATCGACGACACCGCGCACTTCGCGGCGCTCGCCCAGTTCGTCACCGACGCCTCCGACGAGCGCCTGGAGACGCTGAAGAGCGAACTCACCAGCTACTACAAGGTCTACGGCATTCGGGTCGGTGTCTTCTACGACGGCGAGTTGCCGATGGCCACGGCACCGGGCGGGTGGCGCCTCCCCCAACAGGGCGAGGTGCGCGACGCGTTCGGCGAGGCGCTGCTCAGCCGCCGCAGCCAGGACCCCAAGCAGGTGTGGCCATGGCAGCAGGGCCGGCTGGTCGTCGCCTCTCCGGTGATCCGGGACGGAGACGTCATCGCGGTCGTGGTCACCGACTCGCCCACCGGGCCCATGCGTTCGCGCATCCTGCACGGCTGGCTCGTCATCTTCGCGGGCGAACTCGCCGCCATGCTACTGGCCGTGGGTGCCGCGCTACGGCTGACCGGATGGGTGCTCAAGCCCGTGCGGGTCCTCGACGCCACCACGCACTCGATCGCGAGCGGGGCCCTGAAGTCCCGGGTCGCGGCCGCCGGTGGACCACCCGAACTCCGGCGCCTGGCACGGTCGTTCAACGAGATGGCGGACAACGTCGAGGACGTGCTGGAGCAGCAGCGGGCCTTCGTCGCCGACGCCTCGCACCAGTTGAGGAATCCGCTCGCCGCACTACTGCTGCGCATCGAGCTGCTCGCCTTCGAACTCCCCGAGGGCAACACCGAGATCGCCTCCGTGCAGGCCGAGGGCAAGCGGCTGGCCCAGGTCCTCGACGACCTTCTCGACCTCGCGCTCGCCGAGCACACCGAGGCGGACCTGAGGATCACCGACATCGGGGAGCTCACCGCCGAACGGGTGGCCGCCTGGACGCCCACCGCCGAGGCCAAGGGGGTGCGCCTGGTGGGGAGTTGCCCGCCCACCACGGCCTGGGCCGACCCCGTCACGCTGTCCAGCGCCCTCGACGCGGTCATCGACAACGCGCTCAAGTTCACACCGAAGGACGAGACGGTGGAGGTGACGGTGGCCGCGGACGGTGACACCTCCACCGTCGTGGTCGCCGACCACGGGCCCGGGCTCAGCAATGAGGAACTCTCGCGGGTGGGGGACCGGTTCTGGCGCAGTGGGCGGCATCAGAACGTCAAGGGGTCAGGGCTTGGGCTGTCCATCTCGCGGGCGCTGCTGGCGGCGGGGGGCGGCGCGATCTCGTACGGGCACCAGGAACCGCACGGGCTGGTGGTGACGGTGGCCGTGCCTCGAAGTCGGCCTACGGCTTGACCGAGCGGTAGTAGTCGCGGGCGCCGTCGTGGAGGGGGATCGGGTCCGTGTAGATCGCCGTTCTCACGTCGACCAGTTGGGCGGAGTGGACGTCGTGGCCGATGCCGTCCCTGCTCTTGATCACGGTCCGGGTGAGCCACTCGGTGAGCTCGGGGTCCATGTCCTTGCGGGTGATCAGCAGGTTGGAGACGGCCATCGTCGGCACGGTCCTGCCGTTCTGGATGGACGGGTACGCCGACGCCGGCATGTTGGTGGCGCGGTAGTAGCGGGTGGACTCGCCCTCCGCGTGCAGTTTCGTCACGAGGGACGGCTCTATCGGGATGAAACGGAAGTCGGAGTGCTCGGCGAGCTGCTTCAGGCCGTCGGTGGGCAGGCCGCCCGACCAGAAGAACGCGTCGAGGCCGTGGCCGAGGAGCTTGGGGCCGGTGTCGATGCCCTCGGTCCTCGGCTGGATGTCCTTGCCCGGGTCGAGGCCGACGGCCCTGAGCACGCGGTCCGCTATCAGCCGTACGCCGGAGTCGGGGGCGCCGATGGAGACGCGCTTGCCCTTCAGGTCCTTCACGGTCCGGATGTCCGAGTCGGCCGGGACGACGAGCTGTACGTAGTCGTCGTAGAGGCGGGCGACTCCGCGGAGCTGGTCGGCTCCGGGGTCGCCGTTCTGCAGATAGGTCTCGACGGCGTCGGCCGCGGCGATGGCGAAGTCGGCCTTTCCGTTCGCCACGAGTTTGACGTTCTCCTGGGAGCCCGCGCTGGTGTCCAGCTTCACGCGCAGGTCCGGCATGTCCTCGCGGATCGCGTTGCGGAGGAGTCCGCCGTACTTCTGGTAGACGCCTGCGCGGGTGCCCGTGCGGAAGGTGATCGTGCCGCTCGGGGGGGCCTCGCCGAGGGGGAGCAGCCACCACAGGAGCAGGCCGAGGGCCACGAGGGTGGCGACCGCGGTCTGGAGCGCCTGGCGGCGGCTTGGGCGGAGGGGCGGCTTGGGCATGCGGTGATCCTGCCACGTGCCTCCGGCGGTTGGGCAGGGGGTACGGGTGCCTGCGGCGGCCTGTGCAGGTTGGTGGGTGCGGGTGCCTGCGGCGGCCTGTGCAGGTTGGTGGGTGCGGGTGCCTGCGGCGGCCTGTGCGGGTTGGTGGGGGCGGGCGTTTCGCGCAGTTCCCCGCGCCCCTAAATGCCTGCGGGTCCCCTGTTCATCAGCGCGCGCGTCCGCCTGTGCCGCGTCGCCGCTTTACGACATACGCACCCGCCAGGCCGAGCCCGCCGAGGGCCAGCGCCACTCCCACCGCCCGCTCGAAAGCGGCCGGGCCCACGCTGCCCCCGGTGCCGCCCTGGACCCCGAGCGTCGGAGCAGCCGTGGCTGTAGCCGTAGCCGTAGCCGTACTCACGACGGCGGTGCTCCGCCGGGGCAGCACCTCGCAGGCGATGCCGTCGTCAGGGCCCTGGTCCTCGTCGAGCCGGTTGGGGTCGGAGCGGTCGAGGTCGAACACCGCCTGCGCGTCCTCCTGGTACACGAAGTCGGCGCAGTCCAGGTCGTCGTCTTGAGCGTGTGCGACGCCGGTCAGCGGTCCTGCGATGGCCAGGGCGGCCACCGCCGCTCCGGTGAGCGTGGTGCGTATTGCCATGGGTCGTGCCTTTCGGTGGGGCCTGAACAGCCGTCACCGCGACCCTAGGAACGCGCGCGGTGTTCGGCCCGTGGTGGTGGGCCGAACGGGCACGCGTCGTCAAAGCAGCGCCTCCCACTCCTCGTCGAAGTCCGCTGCGGTCAGGAACACCGCGTCCGACGGCTCGGCCGGGCCTCGCAGGGACTGTTCCGTCCAGATGCACTTGCCCGTGGGCGTGAAGCGGGCGCCCCAGCGAGTGGAGAGGGCCGAGATGAGCTGGAGGCCACGGCCGCCCTCGTCGGTCTCCGTGGCGCGGCGGATGCGGGGCATGGTCTGGCTGCCGTCGTAGACCTCGCAGATCAGCTCGGTGGTGTGGAGGAGACGGAGCCGGACCGGGCCCCGGGCGTGCCGGACGACATTGCCGACCAGCTCGCTGACCAGGAGCTCCGCGGTGGGGATCAGATCGTCCAGGTCCCAGGCCGCCAGCTGTTCGCGGACATGGCGGCGGGCCAGGCTCGCGGCCTTCGGGTCGTCGGGGAGTGCCCAGGAGGCCATCCGGTCCGCGGGCAGCGCGTGCAGGCGGGCGACCAGGAACGCCGCGTCGTCGGCGGCCTGCTGGCCCGTCGGCAGGAGACCGTCCGTCAACGTGTCGCACAGGCGTTCAAGGTCTACGGCGGTCCCGTCGGCGTGGGCGGCGCCGAGCAGTCGCGCCAGGTCTGCCATTCCCTCGTCCATCTCGCGCTTCGCCGACTCCACCAGCCCGTCGGTGTAGAGCACGAGCAGACTGTCCTCGGGTACCTCAAGGTCGACCGTCTCGAAGGGCGGCTCGGCCGCGCCCAGCGGTGGATCCGCGTCCGGTTCGGGGAAGTGCACGGTGCCGTCGGGACGGACCAGGGCGGGCGGCGGATGGCCGGCGCGGGCGATGGAGCAGACCTGGGTCGTCGGGTCGTAGAGCGCGTACAGACAGGTGGCGTACGACGCCTCGCCCATGCCGCCGACGATGTCGTTGAGGTGGCCCAGGATCTCGCCGGGCGGCAGCTCCAGGTCGGCCAGGGTGTGCACGGCGGTCCGCAACCGGCCCATGGTGGCCGCCTCCGGCAGACCGTGGCCCATGACGTCACCGACGACCAGCGCGACCTGCCCGCCCGACAGCGGGATGATGTCGTACCAGTCGCCGCCCACGTCCGCGCCAGGACCGGCCGGCAGATAGCGCGCGGCCGCCGTGCACGCGGGCAGGTCGGGCAGCGCCTGGGGGAGCAGACTGCGCTGGAGTTCCCGGGACCGGGTGTGCTCGGCGTCGTAGAGCCGGGCCCGCTCCAGGGACTGGGCGACGAGCGCGGTGATCGTGGTGAGCAGGGCGCGTTCCTCGTCGTCGAGCAGCCGCGGCCGGTCGAAGGAGACGACACACACGCCGAAGGTGTGGCCGGACGCGGTCAGCGGCAGAAACGCCCAGGACTGCTTGCCGCCGCGGGCGGGGAAGTCGGCCAGCTCGGGATAGACCCGCGCGTACTCCTCGGCCGAGGACACGAACAGCGGGACGTCGGATGCGATGGTGTCCCAGACGGGGTCGCCGACGGTCGAGCGCGGGCGGCTGTCGAGCAGGTTGACGAACTCGTCGGAGTAGCCGACGGCGCCGACGTGGTGGAGCCGGTCGCCCTCGAGGGCCTGGACCATGAGCCCCGAGGCGGCGAACGGTGGCAGCACCCGGCGGGCGACCGCGTCCACCACATCCCGCGAGGTCGTCGCCTTGGCGAGCTCCGTGGTCAGCTCGGCGATCCGGACCGCGCGTTCGGCCGCGGCCCGCTCGGCGGCCTGCCGCTCCTCGGCCAGCCGGCGCTTCTCGGTGACGTCCTGGAAGTACAGGGTGCGCCCGTCGGGGCCCGGCACCACCCGCACATGGAGCAGGGAGCCGCAGCTGGGGAGGTACACGTCGAAACCGGCGGGCCTCTCCTCGGCGGCCGCCTCAAGACAGCCGCGCTTCAGGTCAGGCACCTCGCGCGCGGCGGGCAGGTCCCACAGCAGCCGCCCGAAAAACTCCTCCTCGGAGAAGCCGAGGAAGCGTTCCGCCTCCAGGTTGGCGAAGGTGATCCGCCACTCGTCGTCCACGGCGAGGAAGCCGTCGCTCATGTTCCGCAGGGCACGGCTGAGCGCGTCCCGGGCGGTGCGCGACTCGTTGCTCTCCCAGCCGACGCCGATCATCCGCAGCGGCTCGCCCTGCTCGTCGTAGGTGGTGACAGCGCGGGCCTGGGTCCAGCCCCAGGTACCGTCCAGGCGCCGCACTCGGTACTCGGCCTCGAAGACCGTGTGGCCGGCGATGGCCTGCTCCACCAGCGCGAGGGTGGGCGCCAGGTCGTCGGGGTGGACGCATCTCATCCAGTCCTCGACCTGGCCGGAGAAGTCCTCGGGCAGGGTGCCGTACAGCTCCAGCGCCGCCTCGTCCCAGATCAGCTCACCGCTGTGGATGCCCCAGTCCCAGGAGCCGACCTGGACCTCCTTCAGCGCCTGCCGCATCCGCTCCCCGCTCAGTTCCGCGTGCGAGGGGCCGGACGGCGGGGGCGCCTGGGCCATACGGTCCTCGGTCCAGGCGACGACGTCCCGCAGAAAGTCCCAGTGTTCCGGGGTCGGTTCGCCCCGCTCACCGGCCAGGACGGTCAGTGCGCCGATGCTGCGCCGTCCGCTGAACACCGGGAGGGCGGCGAGGCCGGTGCCGGGCCAGGCGACCTCCTGCGGCTCCGGTGCGTCCTGGGACAGCGGCACCCAGACGCCCTTGCCCCGCTGGAGCGCGCGGGCCGGGGCCAGCGGGCCCTCCTGGTCGACGATCTCCCAGGAGCGGGTGAGGGCGGGCGGCAGACCGGCGGACGAGACCAGACGCAGTGCGGACATCGGGCCGCGCAGGTGCATGGTCCCGCCGAGTGCGCTCAGTTCGCCGACCGCATGCCCGAGTGCCAGCCGGAAGACCTCGCTCTCCGTCGCACCAGGGGCCACCGTGTCGAGAAGAGCGAGCCGCGCGTTCATGGAGGGAACTTATCGTTCCCGATTCTGTTCGAAAGGTGCTTCACAGTTTCCGACCGGTCGGCTCTGTCACTTCCGCACCTCAACTGCCTGTGAATCACGGCAAGTTGCTGAAATCCCGGACGTGTACCGTGCCGTCGGACGGGCAGTCTGAGGATCATGAGGAGCGGCATGGACATCGGTGTCTTCATCCCCATCGGCAACAACGGCTGGCTCATCTCGAAGAGTTCCCCGCAGTACCTGCCGACCTTCGAACTCAACAAGGCCGTCGTGCAGAAGGCCGAGGAGCACGGGTTCGACTTCGCCCTGTCGATGATCAAACTCAAGGGCTTCGGCGGCGAGACCGAGTTCTGGGACCACTGCCTGGAGTCGTTCACGCTGATGGCGGGCCTGGCGGCGGTGACCGAGCGGATCAAGCTGTACGCCTCCACGCCCATCCTCGCGCTGCCGCCGGCGATCGTCGCCCGCATGGCGGTCACCGTCGACTCCATCGCCCCCGGCCGGTTCGGCGTCAACATCGTCACCGGCTGGGCTCCCGGCGAGTACGCGCAGATGGGTGTCTGGCCTGGCGACGAGCACTTCGGCAACCGGTACGCGCGGGCCGAGGAGTACGTGACCGTGATGAAGGAGCTGTGGAGCGAGGGCGTCAGCAACTTCAAGGGCGAGTTCTACGAGATGGACGACTGCGTGCTCTCGCCTCGCCCGGCGAACGGGCACATCGACATCGTCGCCGCCGGACAGAGCGGCACCGGCATGCGGTTCGCCGCCGGGCACGCCGACTACAGCTTCATCCTGGGCAGCGGCGTCAACACTCCGCTGGCCTTCTCGGACAGCGCGGCCACGCTGGCGGACGCGGCGCGGGAGACGGGCCGTGACGTCGGGGCGCTGTCGCTGTTCATGGTCATCGCCGACGAGACCGACGAGGCCGCCCGCGCGAAGTGGCAGCACTACCACGCGGGCGCCGACCGGGCGGCGCTGGCCTACATGGCGGGGGAGTCGGCCACCGACACCACCGCCGACGACTCCTCCACGGCTCGCACCATCGTGCTGCCCGAAGGCGCCGTGAACCTCAACATGGGGACGCTCGTGGGGTCGTACGAGACCGTCGCGGGGATGCTCGACGAGATCGCGGAGGTGGTGGGCACCAAGGGGGTCATGCTGGTGTTCGACGACTTCATCGAGGGTGTCGAGAACTTCGGGACCCGGATCCAGCCGTTGATGCGGTCGCGGGAGGGTCGGGCGTCGGTGGTCTGACGGGTGGGTTTTCGGGGGCGGCTGAGGTTTGTCGGGGTGGGGTGCGTGTTCGGCTGGGGGCCGGGTCGGTGGCGTCTCAGCGGGTCGTGGTGACGGCTTACATTCCTGTGCCGCGCGACCAGGTGTCACCGGCTTTGCCGCGCTTGGGCACGGGGCGGAACCGCATGTCGGCAACACGCCGCGCTCGAAGGCGGGGTCCGGCCGTCGGCCGCCGCACCGGCGCTCATCATCCGCGGGTGGCCGCAACGCAGGCCCGCCGCTCCGGAGGCTCGTCCGAACGACCGAGAAGCCGGTCCGGTGCCGTTGTCAGGCACCGGACCGGCTTCTCGGTCGTGAATCCGCTCGTGGTAGTGAATCCGCCGGCAGGGTGTCAGTCCGTGCCGAACTCCATGGCCGCCCGGTCCAGCAGGGCCTCGTCCTCCGAGACCTCGCCGCGGGACGCGATCGCCTCGGCGCCGCCCTCGGGGAGCTCCGGCATGGTGCCGATGAGTCCGGTCGCCGCCGCCTGGGAGGCACCGATGGTGGGGCTGCCGGTGCCGATCAGGCCGAGGCCCACGTACTGCTCCAGCTTGGCGCGGGAGTCGGCGATGTCGAGGTTGCGCATCGTGAGCTGGCCGATCCGGTCCACCGGGCCGAAGGCCGAGTCCTCGGTGCGCTCCATGGACAGCTTGTCCGGGTGGTACGAGAACGCCGGGCCGGTGGTGTCGATGATCGAGTAGTCCTCGCCGCGACGGAGGCGGAGGGTGACCTCGCCGGTGACGGCCGCGCCGACCCAGCGCTGGAGCGACTCGCGGATCATCAGGGCCTGCGGGTCCAGCCAGCGGCCCTCGTACATCAGACGGCCCAGGCGCCGGCCCTCGTTGTGGTACTGGGCGAGGGTGTCCTCGTTGTGGATCGCGTTGACGAGACGCTCGTAGGCCGCGTGCAGCAGGGCCATGCCGGGCGCCTCGTAGATACCGCGGCTCTTCGCCTCGATGATCCTGTTCTCGATCTGGTCGGACATGCCCAGACCGTGCCGGCCGCCGATCGCGTTGGCCTCCATGACCAGGTCGACGGCGGAGCCGAACTCCTTGCCGTTGATGGTCACCGGGCGGCCCTGGTCGAACCCGACCGTCACGTCCTCGGGAGCGATCTCGACCGACGGGTCCCAGAACTTGACGCCCATGATCGGCTCGACGGTCTCGATGCCGGTGTTGAGGTGCTCCAGGGTCTTGGCCTCGTGGGTGGCGCCCCAGATGTTGGCGTCGGTGGAGTACGCCTTCTCGGTCGAGTCCCGGTACGGCAGCTGGTGCGCGACCAGCCACTCCGACATCTCCTTGCGACCGCCGAGCTCGGTCACGAAGTCCGCGTCCAGCCAGGGCTTGTAGATCCGCAGGTTCGGGTTGGCGAGCAGGCCGTAGCGGTAGAACCGCTCGATGTCGTTGCCCTTGAAGGTCGAACCGTCGCCCCAGATCTGGACGTTGTCCTCCAGCATCGCCCGGACCAGGAGCGTGCCGGTGACGGCGCGGCCCAGGGGCGTGGTGTTGAAGTACGCCCGCCCGCCCGAGCGGATGTGGAACGCCCCGCAGGTGAGTGCGGCCAGTCCCTCCTCGACGAGCGCGGCACGGCAGTCGACCAGGCGTGCGATCTCGGCACCGTAGGCGTGCGCGCGGCCGGGCACCGAGTCGATGTCGGGCTCGTCGTACTGGCCGATGTTCGCGGTGTAGGTGCAGGGGATGGCGCCCTTGTCGCGCATCCACGCGACGGCGACGGAGGTGTCGAGACCGCCGGAGAAGGCGATGCCGACGCGCTCGCCGGCGGGGAGGGACGTGAGGACCTTGGACATAGGAAGATTATGCATCACGGCGCATGGTCATGCAAAGCCCCTGGTGTCGCCGTGCACGTGATTCGCGTCATCCGTGGCGGCGCTTCCCCCCGAGTGGCCCGAGGGGGGCGATCGACCGCACGGTGCACGCGACGCGCACCGCGGCCGGGGCCGCGGTGCGCATGTATGTTCGAGTGCGGGTCGTCAGGCAGGCAGGGGCAGCACGGCTTCCGGATGGTCGCCGAAACCGGCGTCGCGCGCGAGCAGTGCGGCGGCGGCGCGGTCGTGCACCTCCAGCTTGGCGAAGATGCGGGAGACGTAGTTGCGTACGGTCTTCTCGGCGAGGAAGAGCCGACGGGCGATCTGGCGGTTGTTCATGCCGTCCGCGAGCAGTTTCAGTATCTCGCTCTCCCGGCTCGTCAACCGGGCGAACTCGGGCGGTTTCGGAAGCTTCTGCGTGGTGGCGAAGTATTTGCTGAAGCGAGCCGCGATCGTGGGGCTGAACGTGGCACCCCCGCGCGCGACGATGGGCAGGGACTGCAGCAGTTCCTCCGGGCATGCGATCCGAGCGAGATATCCGTTCACGCCGAGGCGGAGGGCGGAGACGATCACGTCGTCGTACTCGTTCTGCGACACCACGACGATCCGCGGCCGGGACTTCTCCTGGCGGTACGTGGAGACGATCCACGCAACGTTCCTGCAAATGGACTGTCTGGACGGCGGTTCGCCGATGATCACGACGTCAGGGCGGATCGGGTTGCTCTGAGACATCGAAGGCCATGGGACTCGTCCACCGCCGTGCCGATGAGGTTGACGCTGTCGTCCTGTTCGACAATCGCTTCGAGCCCGGCCAGACTTACGGGATCCTCACTGAGAGGTCGTTTTCATCTGAGGTATGGCACTTTGAGTCGTATTGTCGCGCCTCTCGGTTTGGGGCTGATGAGTCGGTGGAGGTTGTTCTT